>JADZFK010000039.1 GCA_020849945.1 Pirellulales bacterium
GCGCCGAGGCTTCGATCAAGCCATCGACCACGGTTCCAAACCCGCCGGGGCAGGAGGCCACATTCAGGCGTTGCTGCCAGGGGCCTTGTTCGGTGGACTGCTCATAGGCGATTGTTTTTTTGAGGGTAGCGCTCAACTGGACGGCGGTGGTGGCAGGGATTCTTCCGATCGCCACATCGGGCGTGTTGTCTCCGTCGAAATCGGCATAGGGCAAATCGGTGGCAATCCATCGCTCGCGGCCCCATCGGGCATTAACTTTCGCCCTTGCATAGTTGGTTGGCATGGCGAGTGCCGTTTCTTTCACGGCGTTGGAATCGGGCGCCCCATCGGGTTTTGCCGCGACGGGCATGCCGACCAGCAAGACATATCGCAGCCGCCTGCCAGAATGGGCTTCGCGAATGGCATTCTGCACGGCAGCGGCCGCCTCGGAGGAATCGGAAACCTCGACCACATGACCTTGCGCACGACGATATTCGAGCCATTCGTGAAGGCCCGGTTGAATCTCGGTTGGGCAAACAACGAGGGTATCGGGCGCCGGCGAGGAAACGATTGCAAGGCACGCAAGCCATGAAACCAGGCAGAGGTACAGCATCAGGTCATCCGTCGAAAGGTGAATGGGAGAAACGAGAGCCGCGAACGAGCCGTCATCGTACCGAATTGTTGCGATGCGGCAAATTGCGATGTTTGGCTGCGAACCGTGGACTATCTCAGTCTAGTTCGGCCGTTGGCTGGCGGCAAAAAAAGCCATGAAAGCACTGCTTGCGAAGGGCTACTGGGGGGCGGGGGTTTCGACGAGGGCCGACAGGCCGACGTCGATGTACTGCCCGCCGGTTGTTTGGCGGCAATGCACGGCGATTGAATTGTTGCCCTTCCGAAGCAGCTTGCTCGCCGCGGTATCCAAGAGGATCGGTTGATAATGCTGCGTGTGGCCTTTCAGCGTGCGGACTAGAGTTCCGTTGAGATAAACTTCCGCATCCTCATCGTGGTGGATGGTAAGCAGCAACTGAAACTCGTTGGGTAGCGTGTCGACCTGGAAGGTGCGTCGCAACCAAATCTCGGGCGTGTTCCACTCGGTTCGCACACTGGCGTGTGGCGTACCGTTTGTACCGAAGCCACTGCGTCCTGTGTTCCATTCGTGATCGTCGAAGTCGGCTTGCTCCCATCGGTCGGCGGGCCTGGTCAGGGTGAATCGCCACATTTGCCGGCCGTCATTGTTGGCCGCGGCCAATACGAACTCGGTCGGCGGCGACAGATACAACTTTCTTGCCGCCTCGCTGCTTCGCGGTTCGTCCATCTTAACCTGCTCGCGATCGTACGTGATGAGGCCATTCACTTCGATCTCGCAATCGGTGGTTTGCGTGTAGACGGCGGCGGAAAGCCCCTGGCGAATCAGCGGACGCATTCGGGCCAGCAGATCGACGTACGCATCGGTAAGTTCCTTGCTGTTGGCGTACGAGACATATCCCCAATTCTTTTCTTTTTGCCAGGTGTGTCCGCTGACGGGCAGCCCCAAACCGCCGAATTCGCCCAACACGCACGCGCGATGCCACTCGGGCTTGCGGGTGCCGGGCCCGGGATAGTTGTGCATATCCGAGATGTCGCCACTCCCGGCGTCATTCCAACCGCTCGATTCGTTGACGGGGCGCGTTGGGTCGAGTTGCTTTACCCAAGCGGCCACCTCGGCCGTATCGTGCTGCCCCCAACCTTCGTTGAATGGAACCCACATCACAATCGAAGGGTGATTCCAACACCCAACGATCATGGCCTGCAATTCTCGGCGATAATTCGCTTGGCTGGCTGGCGATTGATGGGCCTCGCCCGAGGGCATATCCTGCCACACCAACAAGCCTAGTTTATCGCACCAGTAGTACCAGCGGTCTGGCTCGATCTTCACATGCTTGCGTGCCATGTTCATCCCGAACCGCTTCGTGAATTCGATGTCGAACTTCAGTGCGGCATCGGTGGGCGCCGTGTACAGCCCATCGGGCCACCAACCCTGATCCAGCGGGCCATACTGGAACACAACCTTGTTGTTGAGCCACAACCGGTTGAAACCCTCCGAATCCTTGCGGACCTCGATCTTTCTCATGCCGAAGTAACTCGAGACGGCATCGATTGGTTTACCTGCCTGCGACAGGCGAACTCGCAGATCGTACAAGTGCGGATCATCTGGCGACCACAGTTTCGCGCCAGGAATTGGCAATTCGATTTCCTGACCCGCGCGGCCTTGTTTTTCCACCACAAGATTCTTGCCATCTAAAACTTCCACCTGCGCGGCCGCATCGCCCGTGGCTTCGACCTTCACCCGGACCAGCCCCCGATCGATATCGGGAACAATGTGCAGCGAACGGATGTGGGTTGCCGGTACCGGTTCGAGCCATACGGTTTGCCAAATGCCGGTGACCGCCGTGTAGTAAATGCCATGCGGCTTGAGAACCTGCTTGCCGCGAGGTTGCGTACCGGTATCGGTGGGGTCGGAGACGGCAACGACCAACTCACTTTCGCCGGTGTGGTTGCCGATCGCTTCGGAGATATCGAACGTGAACGAATCGTATCCGCCGGTGTGGAGCCCAACCTCCTTGCCGTTCACCCACACCCGGCATTCCCAATCGACGGCGCCAAAATGCAACAGCAACCGATCTTTTTTCGCCAATACGGCAGGCGTAAACGTTCGCCGATACCACAATCGCTCGGTTGGCTGCACGGCCTTTTTCACGCCGCTGAGGGTCGATTCAATAGCGAACGGGACCAGAATGTCACCGTCCCAAGATTTCGGCTGGCCTTCCTGTGCGGGCCGCACCGCGTACTGCCACAAGCCGTTGAGGTTCGTCCAAGCTTTGCGTACCAATTGCGGTCGCGGGTACTCAGGCAATACATTCGTCGGCGACACCTCGCGTGCCCACCGCGACGCCAACGGCCCCGCCGCTGGCTGCCAGGCGGAAACCTCGGCGCTCGCGAGGAAGAATGTAACGATAGCCATCATGGGATGGCGAAGTATTTGGAACATGGCCTGGCCCTCGCGATCATACGGTAGTGAATGCTTTCCAGCCAATCGTCGCCCCTTGGACGTTACCCATTGTAGGCCGCGGCGGAGCGATTCTCAATCACCTGACAAGAGCGCCAGAAAAGGATCGCCAGAAAAGGGGCCGGGACTCTTTTTCTGTGTGGTTCGCCTTCGTTGACAACGTTAAGCGGGGCAGTCTTGGTCGGGTACCACGGCGACCTGCGAGTGCGAAGTGGCTTTGCTTTGCCTGCGAAGCAGGAGGCCGTCTGTTTCAGCTACCGCAATGTCGGCCAGCTGAACAATGCCGAAACAGAGCGTCTGCGACGTTGTATCGTCTCAGGGCGCTGGCCAAAAACGTAATACCGCGCCGCCGAAGCCGGTTGTTGCTGTCGTTTTCAAGGGAATTGCCAGATAGAAAGCAGCAGGTATACTGGGGGGGCCCGAATGGGGATAAGCTATTGTGGAAACCGCCGGAGTTCCCGCAACCTTGTTCCTTGTAGGCTTGCTGTCGACAGCTTATCAGCACAACCGACTTGCGTGGGAGTCCGATGATGTTTAATCCGCTGGAGTGCATGTGCCCGTTTCGGAGTTCGACTCACCTCGTTAGAACTACATCGCTAAGTCAAACCACCATACCACAAAGAACACAAAGAACACGAAGGAAATAGAGCATGAATCGTGGCAGAAATGCTGGGGCGCCCATGCGCGTTGCAACGAATAAGTTGGTTCATTGAAGATGTGAACAATTTGCTCCGGCCAGTTGAGGCCTGAATACCCAATTTCCTGGCTTGCTTGGTGTTCTTCGTGCTCATTGTGGTTCATCAGCCTAGCGCTGCTGTATGTAAGTGAGGGCAACAATGGCAAGATGTCAAACCTGTGGGGCAACGATCATCGTGGGCGGAGCCAGGGAAGACGGGCTGCGATTTTGCGGGGAGCCCTGCCGCAATAGGTATCTAGTAGGGATCGCAACTCGGCAGTTGCCCCACGATTTTGTCCTTGAGCAAGCCCGCAATGTTCACGCTGGGCCGTGCCCAAAGTGCGAAGGCCCAGGGCCTGTCGATGTCCACACAACGTACTGGGTGTGGTCGGCAGGCGTCTTAACGAGGTGTTCGCAAACGGCTCAAGTATGTTGCACGAAGTGTGACCGGTTAGACAAGCTGAAAGGAGTCGCGTTCTGCGCGGTACTTGGTTGGTGGGGGTTCCCCTGGGGTTTTATTTTCACACCGATACAACTGATCAAGAACTTCGGCGGCATGTTCCACAAGACTGATTCCCCGAACCCATCGGAAGACTTGGTAGATCTCACGTATCATCGTCTCGGATCGCAGTGGCTTGCCGAAGCCAAGCAAGAAGAGCTGTCCAAGAAGAAGGAGGAGAATCTCCCCCTATGGGAGAAAAACCGATAGCTCGATCTCCAAACCACTGAGACACCGAGAACCCAGAGAAGAACCCATCCAGAAGCACGAGCCGATCAATCGCCCTCAGGTGAAGTCGACAAGCCGTACTCCGTGCTCGCCGCGAGGCAGGCCCCTGCTGTTGATCCCTGCGCGGTCTGAGTGAGTAAATGCTCGGTCGTCCACTCCCGATTCCACTCCTTGACAATGGCGAGGCCCTGGCGTATCAAGTGGTCGTCGTCACGGTTCTTCACGCCCCACTATTGTTACTTTGTTGCACATCCACTTTTGTTACTATGTTGCACCTCATTATGTTTCATCCGCGAATTTACTATGTGTGTTTTTCGGTGGTCATGTTGATTGCCTCTGGCCAAACAGCGCGTGCGAAAGATGGCGTATTGCGAGCGGGTATTCTTGGGTGCGATACATCGCATGTCATTGCGTTTACGAATCTGATCAATGACCCCAAGGCCACGGGGGCGCTGGCCGATGTTGAGGTTACGGTCGCATACCCTGGCGGCAGCCCGGACCTGCCGACGAGCGTGGATCGCGTAGCTGGATTTGTGAAGCAGTTGCACAAGAAGGGGATCAAGATCGTGGATTCGCTGGAGGAGTTCGCGAAGGAATGTGATGCGGTGATGCTGGAGAGCGTTGATGGCCGGCCGCATTTGAAGCAGTTTTGCGCGGTGGCCCAAGGCAAGCCGATTTTTGTGGATAAGCCGGCGGCGGCATCGCTTGCCGACGTGATCGCGATCTACCGCGTGGCGGAGGAGACCCATACGCCGGTGTATTCGTCGTCCTCGTTGCGGTTCTGCAAGGAAGTTCAAGAAGCGGCACACAGCAAGAAGCTTGGCGAACTTTTGAGTTGCGACACCTCCGGCCCGATGATCACGCAGGGATTTCATCCCGACCTGTATTGGTACGGCATTCACGGCGTGGAGCCGCTCTACGCCATTTTGGGCACGGGCTGTGAAACGGTGAGCCGTACCGAAACCGATCTTTGCACATTGGTCGTCGGCAAGTGGAAGAACGGCCGCATGGGTTCTTACCGCGGGCTTCATAAGGGTTATAACTTTGCCCTTACCGCGTATGGTAGCAAAGGAGTTGTGCAGCATTCGGGCATCTCGGGCTATGAGGGTGCCGCCGAAGAAATCTGCAAATTCTTCAAGAGCGGCAAACCGCCCGGGAGCCGCGACGAAGTTGTCGAGATTTACGCCTTCATGGAGGCGGCCGACGAAAGCAAGCGGCAGGGGGGCAAGGCTGTTTTGCTGAGCGAGATCATTGAGCGTGCCGAGCAACAGGCGGCGGCCAGCATCGCCGCTGCAAGAGGCAAGTGATGAGAGAGGCCGTTGGTCGTGCGAGCGGCAGGGCCTGGAAGCCCGTGCCACAACAAGAGCGGCGAGAACGACCACATCATGCGGACCGAGCCGTGCCGGCAGCCTGCAAGTCACCCTCGAACGAGTTCGAACGGTATTTCCTTGCGGTATCAGCGCTGATCGTATGCGATCATCTCAAATTGCAGCTACCCTCATGCCAGCGAGTATCTTCAGCTTATGGGACGTTGATGCGATGACTGCGATGCAGGATGTCTTCGTGGTTTGAACGGCGGGAGCGTTCGAGATCCATTTGAGGGACCGGTAAATAGTAATGGCTCGTTGAATGGAGACTGATAAAACCTTCGGCGTATGCCATTCCCATTTTGTTTCCGAACGCGCCATCGACCGTTTCGATCCGCTTGCGTGCATAGGGTCCGCCATAGCCCTGGGATTCCATTGCATCGAGGCAAGCCAGCTTTTTCTCGGCCACATCGGTAATATCGACAAAGACGTCGTTGTAGTAACCGCCTTGGGAGTCCCATAGTCCGGTGCGAACCGCGGCCGAACCTTGCCCGAAGAAGAACACTTGAGTTACCTTGTGGGGTGGGTTGGAATCACCAGGCTCGACGCTTGCTCCGAGGTCGATGGCATGCAAAACCATTTGGCCTGTAACGGGGTGCATGCTTCCCAGCCCTCCGTTTTCAAACGGGTAATGGGTGATGACTACATCTGGCCGCGTGCTTCGGATCAGTCGAGCTACTTTACGAATGAGTTCCTCGCGCACGATGGCAACCGCGTCGTCGGCCCCTAGGAAGTAAATGTCGTTGCGTTTCACCCCCAGAATGCCGCAGGCCTTGATGACTTCAGCTTCTTTTACCTTGCTCCGCTCCTGCATCAACGCATTGAGTTTTTCCGCATCGGGGACCGACTTGCGTTTCTCAATGTCGTCCACAATCACTTTGTCGTGGGTACGAACGCCGGTAGTCATTACCACGCAGCTAACATGGTCCCCCCTTGCGATATGATGTGCCATGGTTCCGCCCGATTGATCAAATACATCAGCAGGATGCCCGCCCACCACAAGAAATCGAAGTGGCACTATTGCGTCGTCGCTGGCGGGGTTCTTGGTGGGCGTAACCGCTGGAGCGGATGCGGTCGTAGTTGTTTTTGGTGCGACGGTCGGCTCCCCCACGGTCGATAGGCCCTGTGCAAGAAAAAGTGCGACGAGGAGGACGACAAACAACTTGGGGGCGGCTTGGCGGAGAGCGTGTGAACTCATCGGGGTACTCAACCTCATGGGGCAGAAAAGGGGCCGGGACTCCTTTCGGGGTGTCACGATCCTGGGGTATGATGGACTACCCCAATAGACAACTGGCAACGTAACGAATCGCTTAGCCCATGTCAACCAAC
>JADZFK010000040.1 GCA_020849945.1 Pirellulales bacterium
ACCAGGCCCGCCCGGCAAACCCCTTTACGTGCGGCTGCGCAACGCCGATAATCGAAAGTTCGCCGGGGTTTTTCGTCGGCGAGTCGTGGCGGAGTAGCTCAGTTGGTTAGAGCAGCGGAATCATAATCCGCGTGTCGGGGGTTCGAGTCCCTCCTCCGCTATTTTTTGTCAGAATGTGAATCTGGCGGCATGCAAATTTTGGGCCAGCCGCGAACATCCCCCTGGGCATCCGGGGGTTTTTTCGTTTCTGGAGGTTCTGTGCCGCAACAGGGTATGTTGGCCTCGTGGAGGGCGGGGAACGAATGGCGGGCGAAACTCCGAGTCGAGCTTGTTCGCCGAGTCCGGGCGTTGACCAGATTGGAGGTCACACGTCGGCAGGCCGCAATGTGGGGATTGCGGTGGTCGGAGCTTCGCCCGCCCGAAATGGCCAGCGAGACCATCCCAGTCCGCGGAGCGTGCGATTGCAGACGCCCATGTCTGCGAAACCACGTCGGCCGAGCAGGGGCGGGGTACTGGCCAAGCAGTAGCGAGCCGTCGCCGCGTCCCAGTCGTTGGGTTGCGGGACACGATCGAGCCTTGTTCCTATTTATCGGCACACCCACCGAGGGTGGTGAACTCAATCGCAATCTCTTGTACGAGCCGCCAATCGAGTGTTACAAGGTCGGGGAGAATGTTTCGTAGATCAGCCGCCAAGAGAAGGAGTAGGAACAGCCCCACAACGCGTGCTGAGTGGGTCAAGGAAGTAGAATAACCGGCTGAATAAGAAACATAGCCCGTCAGTTTTGGCCGGGAATTAACGGTTGAAGGAAACTCCGAGATATGAGCTACGGTCTGCCGCCCCGAAACGGGGCGTCTATATTCTGATTGCCCGAAACGTGGCGGCTATATTTTGCTGGCCTGAAACGTGGCGGCTATCTGTTTTCTGCACAACCAGAACAGAGCCGTGGCATGAGCGGTCGTGCGTTCCGCGAATCTTGCCGCCTGCTTGTTCGCACTCACCATTGGGGTGGAGGCGTGTACGGAGCGACGGGGGCCGCTGTGCCGTAGGTTACGGGTGCCGTAGTACACGGATTGCACGCGGGGGCCGGGCAGGCCGCCACGGGGGCCGGGTAAGCCGCCACCGGCGCGGGCCGGTTAAGCCAATTGCAGCAACTGCAACCACTGCTGATAGACGTGACCGCCAACAGCGCGGCGGCCATAAGAAACCGAGTCATGGCTTGAGTCTCCTTACAAGGAATCGAATCCATCTCTCTCCTTGTCTGTACGTTGAGTGCCGCACCGCAGTTCAGGATGGCCGGGTGGGCATTTAACGATTCGCCATTCAACTCTACCCCTCGCCCGATGATGTGCAAACGCAACGGTTGAAAAAAAGCAACAAATGCAAGCGAGAGATGCCGCCAGCAACGATTGCAGCGATTGTAGTGGAGGCTTGAGCAAAGAACGGCGGGCCCGATACCGACTTTCCTCCACGAAGCACATGAATCCTGCAATCTATTCACCACGGAGTCTGTCATCGGGCGCGGGGGTGTGCGAGGGCCGCGGAAATAGCCAACGAAAGAAGCAGCAGCAGTGTGTTGGGTTCGGGCACGACCGAGGCCGACCAAGCCAAGCCGTACTGTTCGAGATTTGCGTCGCCGACGAGGTCGAACAATTCACCCACCCAGCGGACACGCAGCAGATACTCGCCAGTCGTGGGGATAGCGAATTGAAAATGCTCGGTGTTGTTGTATAGGCTGTTGGAAGCCGAGATGAGGTATTGGGGCGTACCCGCGATGGTATTCCACAATTCCAGGTCGAGGTTATCGAAGCTTGCTTCCGAAAACGAGGTCGTTCCGGAAGGGAGCCGATCGCGGAACCAGGTGAGTGTGGCGGTGAAGAGGGAGCCTGCCGCGAGGGGCGCTGGGAACCGGTAATCGTTGACGATCCCCTGGCCGACTTGGCCGAAATCCCAGCCGATGGGTGCGACGGTACCCATCGCACCTTGGGAGAGTCCCGGCAAATCGGTTGTGCCGGCGAGCAGTTGATCGAAGGCGCGATCGAGGTCCATGCGTCCGGCGCCGACTCGGTCATCGACGCCGCGGGTTGTGAGAACGCCGCCGAAGCCGTTGGGGTTTGGTGTTTGGCCGTTGTTCCAGCCAGTGGTTTTGTCAGCCGAGTTTTGCAGGACGGCCTTCATCACGCGCGAGTCGCTGGCATCGGTGATGGCGGGGAGAACGGAGTAGGCGGCATCGTAGAGGAGCGCGGCACCGCCGGCCACGGTCGGAGCGGCGAAGCTCGTGCCGTTGATGTCGCGGGAATAATAATTGGGGCCGCCGAGGGGGCCGCTGGCGGGGCCGTAGACCGAGGGGCCATTGCCGCCCGAGAGTCCGCCATAATAGGCCGAGGAGAAGTGTTCGCCTGGGGCCGCGATATCGACCACTTGCCGGACATTGTTCACGGTGCCGTTCACGGGATCGTAATAATTGTTCGGACCGCCGTTGGTGAAGTAACTGGGCAGATCAAACGCTCCACCATTTACCGCCAGGGCGGCAACCGTGAGGTTGTTGTAAGCACTGGCCGGTGCGGGGACACGGTTGGGACCTGTTCCGGAAGGCGTCGTGTTGCCAGCGGCCACGGTGAATAGCGTTCGAGGGTTTTGGTTGATGAGCGCATCGAGTGTGCCGCTCAGGTTATCGTTTCCGGCCAGTTCGTTGGGGCTATTGCCGGCAACCCAGCTCGAATTCACGACATCGGCGGGCCGAAGGCCGGTATTGGTTGGCACGCCCGAGATGAAAGCGGCTCGATAGGGTCCGAACGTGGAAAGCCCGTAGTAATTCAAATAGAAAGCGGTCGTGTAACGGGGGTATGAGGCGTTTCCGCTGGGCCAACTGGTGGCGATTGCGCCGGAGGCGAGTTGGGCATCGGGGGCAAGGCCTTGCTGGTAATTGCCGGGGGTCGCGCCGCCCGGTCGGCCGCCCATCACCATTCCCACCCACGTCGCGTGACGATCGACCTCTCCGGTCGCACCACTGGTGGGGATGTTCGTCACGTGGGCGAGCGTTTCATGCCCATTCCAAATATAGCCAGCCTCGATATTGGCCATCACTGCTTGGGTGCCGGTGAAGCCCGCGTTGTAGAAGCGGTTGGCCCCCATGATCGTATTGAGATTGTAAGTGCCGGCAAACGCACCCGCTTGTGGAGAAGGCAGCGGGTTCTGCAAATACAAACTGGCTGAAGCCAGTTGCAAGTCTTCCGCCGGGGCCTGGGAAAAGGCTACCTCACAGGTGGCTGTTAGGATGCCAAAAACAACGATGAAGGCGAACGATAACCACTTCGCACCGCGCGCACAGCGCGCGCACGAAAGGGTATTGCGCCAAACTTTCCAGTTCATTAGGTCAACTCGATGATGCGAAGAAGTATAAGGCGGCGCTAGATCGTGCGCGAAGAATTCTGTTTCGTAGCCGTCGTCGGTCGGTAGCGAATACCAGCACCAACAACCGCAACCTCTATTCTAACCAGGATTTCGGAGACCTCAATGGATTGGGGGGTGTAAGTGTTTTTGGTCAGTGGAAATCAGGCGAAAACCTGGGGAATTGAGATAGTACCCCCGGCGTGGGGGGTGTCTGATTGTTACGCACAGCGGATGTTGAATACTTCTTCCACGTTGCCGCGGAGCACACGGCGACCCAGGTCGAGGGCCTGCTGTTCGCTCCAACCGCGATCGAGCACAAACCGCTCCGCCAAGAGCTTGGCCAGAATTCGTTTATACATGGCGAACTTGGGGAGACAGAATTCGAGCTTGTAGGCATCGCTGTAGTACCCGATCTGCTTGCTTTGCGGTACCGCTTCGAGGCGGGCGGCGGCGTCGTGCTCGATGTAGGCCGGCGTGTTCGAGTACCACCAGTGGCCGTTCGTCACCACGTTCGGGAAAATCCAGGCGTAGCTCACGAGTTCCTGATTCGTGACGCTGGCCAGCACCGAAACAGGAAATACGACATGCGGGAAGGCATTGAACAGCTCGGCATACTGGATCAGCGAGACGCGGCTATCGTAGAGGTCTTGCCCCTGGTAGACGCCGCCGCGATAGACCGCGCGGTTGACGCCGATCATCAGATCGAACGGAAGTTTGTACTCGGCGCAGAACTCGGCGAGAGTCCAGAAGACGAAGTTGGCAAGCGTATCGGCTGCCGGTTTGTTGGCTGGGGACCGGAGCACGGCCGCCAGGGCGCTATCGGCCGAGGGTGCTGAACAAGGGTGTGGGGCAAACGAGGGGGGCAGCGAAATGGCGCAGGCCCGCGCCCCTTTTCCGCGGAAGTGCCTGAACAACGTTCCGATGGCACCTCGCAATGCGGCGATGCTATCGATGCTCGTGTTAGTCGCTTGTTCCAAACGCTGTCGCACTTCGGGTTTCGCCAGGTGAAACACCAGGTCGTCGGTCCGCAGGCAGGGCACGTAGCGTTTTGTATCGAAACCTGTTAGAGGGTCGTCAAAATTGTTGGTCAGAAAGACGGCATCCAACTTGGTCCGATCGAGCACCTGTTGTTCCCAATTCGGTTCCGCCATTTTCTTGGCTGCCGCGTCATAGAGCGATTCCCAATTGGCGGGAGTCAGTTGCTCATCGGCCGGGAAGCCAAAAAACGTGCGGGCCAACTCCAGCAGCCAACTGTACTGCACCGTGTTTCGGAGCGGCTCGATCCGCGCGACCAAGCGGCGAACCTTTTCCCGCGGGTCTAACTCGGGTTCCTCGATCTGTGCCCGCGGCATGCCGGCCGAGTGGCATAGCTCGGTGTAGTAGTGGTAACCGAGAATGTCGGCCAGCGTGGTCGAAGCGGCCGTCTTCGGCTCGATGTGCGAGTGAGGATCAATTAGCCGAAGCGAATCGAGTTCGGCAAACAGTCGTTGGCGAAGTTGCTCGGACATGGTCGAATTACTGGTTGGCGAGTGAAAGGCAGAACGTTGCATAGGCGACACGGTCCTCAATCATAGGCAACCGTTCCGGCCTGTAAAATGCCTGAAGTACCGGCAAAGGCTTGATGGCGGCGAGCCAAGCGGATGAATGTGGGATGATACGGCAAATTGTGCCAATACCCAGGGTCCCAGAAGCACGGAAAAAGAAATAGCCTCGGCCCAAGATTGGGCCAAGGCTATGAAGTATCGCAAGACCATTAGCAAGCGTGGGCTTACGAGTTTCTGCGGCGGGCCGAAAAGATGGCCACAACGAGGCTTGTGAAGCACAGCACGACGGCCGTGGGCTCGGGAATTGCTTGGAAATCGTAGGTCACGTCGAAGCTGCCAGTCACAATCGAAACGGCATCGAAGTAACCACTCACGCCCATGTTGTAAGAGCCAACGCCTATCGATACGCCTACCACGTGTGCGGTCGCAAAATCGGCTGCATCGCCGCCGCTTTGGAATGCGGTAAGCCATTCGCTCAGCGAGCGGTACGGGGGACCGGCAGCGCTTGATGCAATCCCAAAGCCGCCGGTCCACCACCAGCCATCACTCGCTGTTGAACCGTTGCCTGTGCTTTCGTTGATCGAAACGCTCTGCCAGGCACCCGAGGGCGGAAGGCTGATGGGATTCAAATAAGGCTCGTAGACAAGATAACCAAAGCTATCGAAGTCGCCCGTCCCCGTGCCGGTTGCGGAAGTGATGGTCAGCTTCATCGAAGGTGCCGCGGATGTGTTACCTCCGGAGACGTTGGTGCGGTAATAGCTGTAACCGAGATCGATGTCGGCAAGTGCCGAGGAAGCCAGGCCGTAATCGGCGAAGGTTCCGACCTCAGCCTTCGCGGCGTTCGTCAGATCCGTAACCAAGTGAGCTGCTCCGGTAGGCAACGGTTGGCTGAGTTCCAAGTTACCGCCAAGCCCGGTCAAGTCGTCGATCGATGCCGTGCCACCTGGGCGAACATCCGACTCGTACCACACGTCTGCAACCGGTAAGGCCGGTACTGGGCCGGCAAAAAAAGAATTCACAACAACGACGCTTGCCTGGGCAGGTACAACTGCCGTGAGCAGCACCATCGCTGCAAGGCTGAACATTTGGGTTCTCTTCATTAGCTTGCTCCTCTAGAAATAACTCGGTGAATAGCCCCACACGAAAAACGCAAACACTGCGTAACCTTGATGTCGCATTGTAATTGGACAAACTCGAAGTTGCCAACAGGGTCTCAAAAAAAGACTGTGGAAAGAACTAATCATTTAGTATCCATCGGAGGGGAAGTGGAAATCGTAGTGCGTTGCGATACTGCAACTAAAGAGATAGTTCCCATGTGTGATCTCCAGGAACACAAGTTTTCACGACACAAACAAGCCGGCGCGTTCAAAAACCATAACGTGGTGTATTGCGGTCTTCTTAAACACCAACCGGTGCCAAGCGGACCGCCATAGGCGCGGGCAGGCTATTAGAAACTACTGTCCTGGTTCATCATGTGGCTGAAGAACGGGAGCTGATTGCGTGTATCCGTGCCGAGAGCGTGTGTTTCCGCCGATCGTTTTCGTGGCAATCGGTACACAAGCGTTTCCGCCACGGGGGGCTTGGCGGCGTGCCCGGAATGATCGATCACGGCGGCGGCTGGAGGGTGATTGTTAAACGGGTGTTCGGTGGGCCGGCAACGGGCGATGCGCATCTACCCTGGGGCCGACCTGTATGTTACGTTAGGCCCCATGAACACCTCGGAAACGAAATCGCTGATTGAAACGGTGCGGAAGGCCGTTGATGCCGGAAAACTTACGACCACGGCGGCCCAAAACATCGAAGCCTGGCTCACGGAACCGCGCTATGCTACTTACGCGGGCGAAGTAGCTCAACATATTGCAGATGGAAAGTGGCAAGTACTGGATGATGTGTTCTGGACGGTGATCCCGTTCGGCACGGGTGGCCGGCGCGGCAAGATGTACCCCATTGGTTCGAACGCGATCAACGACCGCACGATTGGCGAAAGTGCGCAGGGCTTGGCCGACTACGTGAAGGAAACCCTAGGCCTTGGCGCATCGCTTTCGTGCGCGATCGGATTCGATACGCGCCATCGTTCCGAGCACTTTGCTCGGTTGTGCTCGGAGATCATGACGGCGGCGGGCTTCACCGTTTATTTGTTGGCCCAGCATCGTGCCACGCCCGAGCTTTCGTTCACGGTGCGAGAGAAGAAATGCTCGTGCGGAATCATGGTGACGGCGAGCCACAACCCCCCTTCCGATAACGCGGTCAAGGTTTATTGGTCGACCGGGGGGCAGATTCTGCCGCCGCACGATAAGGGCATCATCGAGCGCGTGATGAACACGCAGGAGATTCGCCGCGCGAATATTGATGAGATAATTGCCGCCGGTAAGATCATTGCGTGCCAGGATGAAATGGACGCGAGGTTCCAGCAGGCCGTTTTGACCCAGGCCACGCCGGGTCCGCGCAATCTCAAGGTTATCTATTCGCCTCTGCATGGCGTTGGGGCAACGGCCGTGCTGCCGGTGCTGGCGGCCGATGGGTTCACGGCCGTCGAACTATTCGGCCCCCATGCGAAGCCGGACGGCGATTTTCCGAACGTGCCCGGCCACGTGGCCAACCCCGAGAACCCGCCCGTGTTCGATGCGATCGTTGCCCGGGCACGCGAGTCGGGTGCCGACCTCGCACTCGCCACCGACCCCGATTGCGATCGCATTGGTTGCGCGGCACCGCTGTCGAACGCTTTGGATTCGCCCTGGCACACACTCACGGGCAACCAACTCTGCGCGCTGCTGGCCGATTACGTGCTCGAAACGCGGCGTGCGATCGGCCGAACTTCATCGCAGCACTTCATCGTGCAGACACTCGTCACAACGCAGATGGTCCGTCGCATTGGCGATAGCTACGGCGTTCGCACCGTGGGCGATCTGCTGGTTGGTTTCAAGTGGATTGCCCAGGCGATCGACCAATTCGGGCCTGATCGGTTTCTCTACGGTACCGAGGAGTCGCACGGTTACATGGCCGGCAGCTACGCCCGCGATAAGGATGGCGCCGTAGCTTCGCTGTTGCTGTGCGAGTTGGCCGCGAAGCTGAAGGCGGCTGGAAAAACGCTTCACCAAAAACTTGATGACCTGTTCTGGCAACACGGCGTTCATCTCGAGCGGACGGTTTCCGCGCAGATGCCTGGCAGCGAAGGCATGACGCGGATGAAGGAGGTGATGGCCGCGTTCCGCACAGGCCCTCCCGCCGAATTGGCCGGCGAGCCTGTGCGGCAAGTGCGCGATTACGAACGACAGACGTTCACCGTTCTCGGACAACCCCCGCAACCCCTGGCAGGCCCCAAGGGTGATCTTGTGTTTCTCGACCTGGCCGCCGAAGGTAATTATGTTGCCTGCCGGCCGAGCGGCACGGAACCCAAGATCAAGTTTTACATGTTTACCTACACGCCTCCCGAGCAGTTGGCGAATCTCGAATCGGCCAAGGAGCGACTCACCGAGCGCCTCGACCGCATGGAAGCCGACCTACGGAAGTTTGCCGGCGTATGAAGTGGAATGGTTGAATGGCGAATCAAATGGCGTTGCCAAGGTGCGCGTATCGTGGCGTGGCACGGACTTCAGTCCGTGCCACGTGTTGCGGCTACAGGTTGCGTTAGGCGGCGTGGCGGAGGAGTTTCTGGTTCTGGCGGGCTTCGCGTCCGGGCCAGCGGCGGAGGGCGATGGCGGCGAGGTGGCCGCCGAAGGCGACGGAGAGTTTGAGCGCGTGTTCGAGCGGCCGCGCACGGCCCACGAGCGGGATGCAATCGAGATCGCACTCGGGGTCGGGTTGGGTGAGGTTGAGCGTGGGAGGGGCGAAGCCATCGCGGAGAGCCAGTGCGGTGATGGCCAGTTCGACGCTGCCCGAGGCGTTTACCAAGTGGCCAATCATGGCTTTGCACGCACTGACGCAAACCGAGTTGGCGGCTTGGCCAAGCGCGGCGCGGATCGCGCGTGATTCCAGCAAATCGTTTTGTTTGGTGCCGGTGCCGTGGGCGTTGATGTAATCGAGATCGCTTGGCGCGAGGCCGGTGCCGCGGAGTGTGGTGCGGATTGTTTCGATCAGGGCATCGCTACCGGCATCGAGGCTGGTGACGTGCCTTGCGTCGGTGAGGAGTCGGCCACCCAACACTTCGGCGTAGATGGCGGCGCCGCGTTGCTGGGCGTGTTCGAGCGATTCGAGCACGAACATGGCGGCCCCTTCGCCCATCACAAAGCCGGTGCGGTTGGCATCGAACGGCCGACATGCTTCTCGCGGGTTGGCATGTTCGGCCAGCACCTTCATGTTATGGAAGCCCGCGGCAAAAAGCGGATGGATGGCTTCGGAGCTACCGGCAAGAGCGATGTCGCACTGGTCATCGCGGATCGCGCGCACCGCTTGCAGGAAGGCGATGGCGCCGGTGGCGCAAGCCGTGGAATTGCTGAGGCATGGACCGCGTAGGTTGTAGTCGTGTGCGACCACCGCGCAGGCCGTGCTTGGGAACCATTGTTGCCACCACGGCCGCTTGCCGGGCGGGATTCTCGTTTCCTTCAACCCGCATTGTTCGACAACGTAATCGGTATCGCCCATGTGAGCGCCGATCGAGCAACCGAAGCGGTCGCGATCGACTTGAGCCAAGTGGACGCGGGCGTCCCACAGGGCCTCGGCGGCGGTCTGGCGGCAAAGCGGGATGTTTTTGAGTTGGCCGGGAAACTCGCCCGGCACATCGACGGTAGCGCCGAGCAACAGGCCAGCGGGGATGTATGGTACGCCCGAGAGACGTCGGACGCCGCACTCACCACGCTGAATGGCTTGCCACACCGTCTCGCGTGTGTGGCCGATCGACGTGATCAGGCCGATCCCGGTAATCACCACGCGACGATCGTTGACCACACGTTGCGGCATGACAGCGGAGCACAAGGTTGGCAAACTTAGAAGAGAACCCCCGTGGAAGTAGCCATCACACAGGCTTGTGGCCCTGCTTGGGGTTCGATCGAGGAGTGTGCGACGAGTGAACCCACCGAAGCGAAACGCGACGGCTATCCGCAAGGATAGTGGCTCACAGGCGGCGCAGTCCTCCATCGAACCGCACGGACCGTTTCCAAACTGCCCACGGCGTGGAAAAGCTACACGAAACCAAGAAAAGACACTACCTAGAATCGTCCGAGAAACCGCGAAGACGTGAACGTATTCCCTACCCAACGGAAGACACGCGGGCGAGATGCGAAAGCATTGCCAAGAGGGGGGCGATGCTAGCTGGCAGCAACGCCACCATGCTCGCATCGGAAAAAACTTCGCTTCTCTTTTCAAATGGCCGCTTGAAGTGTGCGCCCCGAGCGAACACAATACGACCGTTCGGTTCGAGCCATGCCACATCCAGAACGGGGCGTGTGCCGCTCAACCCGCCGTCGTCAAACGGAAGGGGAGTGCAAGAGACGTAACCGCGGCATCGCTGGCATAGTTTGCTGGCGGCGCGCCGGCTGGATGTGGCATCTTTCATGGCGATTGCCACGCCCATCATCTCGTGCCCACGATGGTGCGATTCGGTGGCAGACACGTTGCCGCCGACGGAATGCGGCGGTTACTCCGCCGCCCCCTCGCCGTGCGACGACACATAGATCATCCGCACTTGGTGAAGCACGCTTTCCAGAAGCTGCGATTCCGCAGGCATGAGGTTGCCTTTCGTTTTCTCGCGGAGCATGTCGAGCGTATCGATCATGTACTTGGCAAGAGCCGGGCTGCGTTCGGCCTTGCCCGTGGCCGGGTGAGGCACTTGCCCCAGGGCAACGAGTACCTCGGTGGCCAACGAGGTGATGAGCAGTTCGAACGACGCGGGTGGCATGGAGGCAGGGTGAGGCGGCGAGGCGGAGGCCGTGGAAGTGGAAGGTGGAGGCCCGCCCGCCGAAGCGGGCTTGCCCGCAGCCTCTTTCTCGGCTTGGACCTGGGTCTTCCAGTCTTCGTCGATGACGATCTTCTTTTCGTCGGGCATTGTTAAGTTCCTCCCGGAGCGATCTCAATAAGATTGCCGGATCGCATGTGACGTCAATGAGGGCGTACGAGAATTGGAACCGCTTTCAGCCCCGGCAAAGCCGGGGGCTGTGTATCCAATTCCCGGGCACCTTCAAGCAAATCAATTAGTGGGGCACGGTCGCACTCGCTGGGGCGGAGGCCGAGGCTCTTTGAGCCGACGCCCGATCGCCACGCCGCTTGCGATGCTCGACCGCCGCGCCGATGAACCCCGCGAACAACGGTTGCGCCTTGGTGGGCTTCGACTTGAACTCGGGGTGATACTGCACGGCCAAGAACCACGGGTGGCCAGGCAGTTCGATCACTTCCACGAGCGAACCGTCGGGGCTGGTTCCCGAGAATCGCAATCCGTGCGCGGCGAACTGTTCGCGATAACGATTGTTGAACTCGTAACGGTGGCGATGCCGCTCGGAGACTTCCGTCGTACCGTAGCAGTTTGCCGCCAGGCTGCCTGGTTCGAGCCGGGTGGGCTGCGCGCCAAGCCGCATGGTGCCTCCCTTCTCGGTGACGTTCTTCTGGGCATCGAGTAAGCAGATGACCGGGTGGGGCGTGTTCTTATCGAACTCGGTCGAGTGGGCCCCCGTCAGGCCGCACACATCTCGCGCGAACTCGATCACCGCGCATTGCATCCCCAGGCACAGGCCCAGGAACGGAATTCCTTTGGTGCGGGCGTAGCGGATCGCGGTGACCTTGCCTTCGATGCCGCGCTCGCCAAACCCGCCCGGCACCAAGATGCCATCGTAGCCGCCCAGCAGTTTTTCGGGGCCTTCGGTTTCGATGTCCTCGCTCTGGATCCTGCCGATCCGCACCTGGGCACGGTTGGCAATTCCCGCGTGATCGAGCGATTCGTAGATCGACTTGTACGCATCGAGATGCTCGGCATATTTGCCGACCACGGCGATGCTGATCTCATGCTCGGGGTGGCGAAGCCGCCGCAAAAGTTCGCGCCAATCCTCCAGTTCAGGCTCCTGGGTTTTCAGGCCGAGCCGGTCCACGATCAGCTTATCGAGCTTGTTCTCGACCAGGCTCAAGGGCACTTCGTAGATGGAAAAATCCTTGTCCTTTTCCTCGATGACGGCCCCGATGGGGATATTGCAGAACAACGCGATCTTTTCGCGGTCCTCGCGCGCGAGCGAATGTTCGGTGCGACAAATCAGCACGTCCGGCTGGATGCCGATCTGCCGTAGCTGGCCGACCGAGTGCTGGGTCGGTTTCGTCTTCAATTCCTTCGCGGCCTTCAGGTACGGCACCAACGTCAGGTGGATGTAGAGGCAGTTTTCCTTGCCGACATCGAGCGCGAATTGGCGGATCGCCTCCAAGAAAGGCAAGCTCTCGATGTCGCCCACCGTGCCGCCGATCTCGGTGATGACGACGTCGGCCTGGCCGTGGTGATCGTCGGCCAGCTTGGCAATGACGCTCTTGATTTCGTTCGTGATGTGCGGAATTACTTGAACGGTTTTGCCCAGGAATTCGCCGCGTCGCTCTTTGTTGATGACCGATTGATATATTTGCCCGGTTGTGTAGTTCGAGTCGCGCGTCAGGGGGCCGTGCGTGAATCGCTCGTAATGGCCCAGGTCGAGGTCGGTTTCGCTGCCGTCATCCAGTACGTACACTTCGCCGTGTTGGTAAGGGCTCATCGTGCCCGGATCGACATTGATGTACGGATCGAGCTTCTGCATCCGCACATTCAGGCCGCGCTTTTCGAGCAGCATGCCGATCGAGGCGCTCGTCAGGCCCTTGCCGAGCGAACTCACCACGCCGCCAGTTACAAAAATGTGCTTCGTCATGTCGTGTTCCAGCCTTCCTGGCGAGTACCTCGCCCCCGAGATGAACGATCGTGCGACGTTCCATCGCCCGCCCGTTCCTCCATCATACCGAACACGCCACCCGATGAGCAGCCCCACCCAACCCAAGCGATTTTCAGCCAAGAACCGCGTTAACCGAGACCACGCCGCACTTCTTGCTCTCCCGTTCAACCCGCCGATCTTGTTATCCTGACCTTAACGCGGCCTGTGGCCACAAGTCGTGGCACGGACCTTAGCCTGTACCGATTACGGACTGAAGTCTGTGCCACGATACGACACGAACGCCGCTTGCTGAACACCACGTTCGGGCTTGCGATGAACCACATCCACGAAACACACCGCCAGCGCAATCGGTCGACGCAGGACCACTGGGCCACGATGTCCTCGCACCGCGAGCGCGTGATGCAACTGCTGGCCGAATCGGCCGGCGACCAAGCCAGATCACTCTGCGTTCTGGGGGCCGGCAACGCAAACGACCTCGAACTTGACACACTGGCCACGAGGTTTGAACGCATCGCCCTGGTTGATCTCGACGAAGATGCTCTGCAACGCGCCTGGCGGCGAATCCCGCCGAACCTACAGCCACGTTGCGACCTGCACGGGCAAGTCGATTTGACTGGCATCACGGCAATGCTCGGCGAGTGGCACGCTTCCACGCCACCTTCCGACCGCAAGCTCGAGTCCGCAATCGCAAGCACGCGGCAAGCCGCCCCGCCCCGTGTCGGCCCGTTCGACGTGGTCGCCTCGACTTGCGTACTCACACAGCTCATCGATTCCATCTGCCTTGCTATTCCGCACGAGAGCCCGCGGCGTTTGGAAATGATCTTGGCGGTCCGAAATCGCCATCTTGAACACATGGTTGAGTTGCTTCACCCGGGCGGCACGGGGGTGCTCGTCACCGATTTCGTTGCGAGCGAAACGGCCCCGGAGCTGGCACGGCTTTCCGATGCCGAGGTTGCCGACCGCGCCACGCATTGGCTTGGTACCCGCAATTTCTTCACGGGTACGAACCCTTACGCCATCGTCAATCATCTCAGCGCGTCCGGAAACTGGAACCGCTTCCCGCCCCCGGCTTTGTCGGGGGTTGAGCCAACCACGCATCGTGACATCGCAGCGAACCCCCTGCAAAGCCGGGAGCTGTGTATCCAATTCCCGGCCGATTCACTAGAAACTACTAGCGTGAAACTCATCCCGGCTTGGAAGTGGGACCTGGGCGCCAAGCAACTGGCCGTCACTGCGGTTACCTTCCGCCGGGCCGTCGGTTCGCCATTGGCACATTGACGCTGTCCCTGAATGGGCCTTACGATTCGAGGCATTCTTCTTGATTCCGCAATGAGCGCACAACCATGTTCACCACCCCAGGACGAACCACCGGGCACGCAGCCACCCCGCGGCCGACCGATGTCCGTGTGACCCGCGTTGAATTGTATTTGTTGCCAGTGGCAACGCGCGTGCCGCTCAAGTTCGGCGGCGAAACGCTCACGAGTGTGACCTGCGCACGCGTACGAATGACCGTTGCCGACGCCTGCGGACGCACCGCGGAAGGGTGGGGCGAAACGCCGCTGAGCGTTCAGTGGGCCTGGCCCAGCACGGTCTGTTATCGCGATCGCCACGAGGCCATGATCGCATTCTGCCGCTGCTTGGCCGAGGCTTGGTGCCGATTTGATCGGGCCGGGCATCCGCTCGAATTGGGGAGCGATTTCCAGCATGATGTGCTTGACCCATTGGCGGCGAACTTCAATCGCACGCGCCAAGGCGATGCCCAACTGCCACACCTTGCAGCGCTCGTCTGCTGCTCGCCGTTTGATCTCGCGCTCCACGATGCCTACGGTAACTTGCACAACGTGCCCACGTATGAAACCTATAACGCACAATTCATGTCGCGTGATGTGGCCAGCTTCCTCGAACCGGCGGAGGGATATGGCGTCGATTTCCGCAATCGTTTCCCCGCCGACTTCCTCGCACTGCAACCTGAACGCAAGTTGCCCGTCTGGCATCTGGTGGGCGGGCTCGATCCGCTCGACGAGGGCGAACGAACCGGCAGCGAACCTAGAGACGGCTACCCCGTGCTACTGGCCGATTGGATCGAGCGCGATGGCCTGCAGTGCCTCAAGATCAAGCTCCGCGGAAACGACGCGGCTTGGGATTACGATCGGCTGGTGCGCGTCGGCCAGCTTGGCCAACAACATGGCGTGAGGTGGCTTTCGACCGACTTCAACTGCACCGTCCACGATCCGGCCTATGTCAACGAAATCCTCGATCGGCTCCGCTGCGAGCAGCCGGCCATATTCGATGCAATTCTCTACGTCGAACAGCCGTTCCCCTACGATCTGGAGGCCAACCAGATCGATGTCCGCGGCGTTTCGGCACGCAAGCCGCTGTTCATGGATGAAAGCGCGCACACTTGGCGATTCGTGCGACTTGGTCGTTCGCTAGGTTGGACGGGTGTTGCACTCAAGACGTGCAAGACGCAAACGGGTGCGATCCTTTCGTTGTGCTGGGCTCGCGCCCACGGCATGGATCTCATGGTGCAGGACCTTACGAACCCGATGCTGGCTCAAATCCCGCACGTGCTGTTGGCGGCCCACGCGGGGACCATCATGGGGGTCGAATCGAACAGCATGCAGTTTTACCCAGAAGCCTCGGCGATGGAAGCGCGTGTTCACCCGGGGCTGTACACTCGGCGCGGCGGCGAACTGGACCTCGCAAGCCTTCGTGGCCCAGGTTTTGGCTGCCGAATTGCGGAGATAGGACGGCCGCTGCCCTCGCCAGATCGCGTGGCTGAGGCGAACTGATTCATACGTTCCGTTCGATGGGGCAACGCTGGCCGGGCAATGGATGCGCACCTGCGCGAACGGGGTTCGGGAGCGAACCCGCGCAGGCGGTTATCCTTTTGCGACGACGGCAGCGGGCTCCGCGAGCTTACTTGCATCGGCGGCCGCGTTGCCATCCAGCGAACTCGGCTGCGTTTGCGCGGTTAGGCGGCCTTTGAGGTGTTCGACGGCCTGGTCCACCACATCCGCCTGCACCAGCAGCAACTCACCCGGGCGGACCATTTTCAACGCGGCATCGGCGGCGGCGGTCCACACGGTGAAGGCCTGCATCTCTTTGGTGCGTTTTGCGCCCGAGAGACCGGCCCGCAACAGGCCGATGATCTCCCCCGGTGCCCGGCCTCGCAGGTAGTTGTCTTCGTACAAGATGACGCGATCGAACGCGCCGCCGAGCAATTCACCTTGGCGGATGATATCGCTATCGCGCCGGTCGCCGGCAACGCTGTAGACGGCGGTCCGCACCTGGTGGGGAAACTGCTCGATGGCGGTGAGTATCGCCGCCAGGGACGATGGGTTGTGGCCGTAGTCTACGATCACGGTCGCATCGGCAATTTCAAAGACGTTGAAACGCGCGGGGACCTTGTCCATTTGGGCCGAGAACGATTCCAGCCCCAACCGGATTTGCTCGGCGGGTAGGCCCAGCGCCCAGCAAGCGGCCGAAGCGGCGAGTACGTTCTCGACTTGGAATCCGATTCGCCCGTTATAGGTTAGCGGGATTCGATCAAGCGAAAGGAGCGTGAACTCGTAATCGCCTTCGGCAAGCGCCACGGCATTCTCGCGGACGAAGGCCACGCGACCACCCGTCTGCCGGTGCTGCTGGAGGATCGGATGGTTTCCATTCTTGGCAAAGAAGATGGTGGACCCGGGACACTTTTCGATCATCGCGGCCACGAGCGGGTCCTCGGTATTGAGGACAGCCACTCCGCTCGGCGCGAGGGCTTCGACAATGCAGCGTTTCACCTGCGCGAGTTTTTCCACGGTTTGAATATCGGAGAGGCCGAGGTGATCGCCTTCGCCGATGTTCGTAACGACGGCGATATCGCAGCGGTCGAAGCCGAGGCCTTCGCGTAAAATACCGCCGCGGGCCGTTTCCAGCACGGCTGCATCGACGAGCGGATTCATCAATACGGTGCGGGCGCTTTGGGGGCCGCTGCAATCGCCGTCGTCGATTCGATCGCCGGCGACGTAGACGCCATCGGTACAGGCCATGCCCACTCGTTTGCCCGTGGTGCCCACGATGTGAGTGATGAGGCGCGTGGTGGTGGTTTTTCCGTTGACGCCCGTCACGCCGACAATCGGAATGCGCCCGGATTGAGTTTCGGGGAACATCATATCGACGATCGCTTTTCCGGCGGGGCGCGGGGTGCCGTGCGAAGGCCGCACATGCATCCGCAAGCCCGGCCCGGCATTGACTTCGATCACGGCGCCGCCTTGCTCGCGGAGCGGTCGCTTGATGTCGCGGGCCACCACATCCACGCCGGCGATATCCAATCCCACCATCCGCACCGCATCCACAACGCGGCGGGCGATATCGGGATGAACGTCGTCGGTGACATCGGTCGCGGTGCCGCCGGTGCTCAGGTTGCCGTTGCGACGAATCAACACCTTCGCGCCCGCCGGTACGATGGTCTCTGGTGTGTAACCCTGCTCGGCCAACACGGCAAGCGAGATCGAATCCAGTTTGATCTTGCTGAGTGCCGTGGCATGGCCGTCGCTTCGAACCGGATCGCGGTTCACTTCGTCGACTAATTCCCACACGGTTGCGGTGCCGTTGCCGATGACCTGAGCGGGTTCGCGCCGGGCGGCCGCCACCATTTGGTTGCCAATCACGAGCAGGCGATAGTCGTCGCCGATAATGTACTGTTCGACGACGACCGACGAACCTTCATGGATGGCGACATTGTAGGCCGCTGCAACCTGTTCGCGAGTGTTCAAGTTTGTGGCGACGCCGCGGCCGTGGTTACCGTTAAGTGGCTTCACAACGACCGGCCAACCAATTTCCTCGGCGGCCCGGCAGGCATCCTCGGCATCGCAGACCTTTCGCCCGTCTGGTACGGGAACGCCCACCGTTTTGATCAGTTGCCGCGTAAGCTGTTTGTCGGAGGCGATCGCTTCGGCCACCGCGCTGGTGCGATCGGTTTCGGCCGTATTGATGCGACGCTGGCGCGACCCGTAACCCAACTGGACAAGGCTTTCGCCATCGAGCCGCATCGTGGGGATGCCGCGCTCCTGGGCGGCGGTTACGATCGCACTTGTGCTCGGGCCTAAACAACGGTCGTGCGCCAAGCCGCGAAGCTTCTCGATTTCCGCGGCCACATCGAACGGTTCGTCGTGAATCGCGGCGACAATGAGCCGGTAGGCTGTATCGACGGCTGCCAAGCCGACTTGCTCATCCAGGTATTCTATCGCTACCTTATACGTGCCTTCGACCGTGGTCTCTCGCGCGCGCCCAAAGCCGACGACGTTGCCGGCAAGCGATTGCAGCTCGAGCGAGACGTGCTCGAGGATGTGCCCCATGTAGGTGCCGGTGCGCAAGCGGTGAAAGAAACCGCCACGCTCGCCGATGCCGCAGCGGTGCTCGATCATCGTGGGCAACCACTGGATGATGCGTTCCGCGAAGCCGGGAATTTTATCCGATGGCGTGTCCTTATATTCCTCCAACTCAATCCACACTTCCAGAACCGGAAAGTTTGCCCAAATGTTCGGGCCGCGTAGTTTCAACACCTTTGTGATCTGCATGGAACGAGAATAGCCTCTATCTTGATCCGTCAATTGAAAGATAACGACGCGCGAAAGCGAGTCATTTATTGCTGGTGATGCGTTTCAAGATGGTCCCCACCAGCGTGCAAAGATTGCCCTCATGAACCTTATACGATCCTACACAATCAATGGTTCTTTAGGTAGTTTGTGCAAGCAGCGAAAGCTATGGTAGCTGCCCCGTAGAGCACTCCGCCGTTGAGCATTGTTTTTCGTCAAAACAGACTCGTGGCGATAACCCCGTTCACACAATTATAACTAAGCTTGAACGCTCGAAAGCCGTCAGATTCTCACTTTGAGACGCTCCCCTTTCATTTTCCTCTAGTTTTGGCCTCCTTGTGCCTGCCGAATCCGGAATTATCGATTCCATCAGAACTCCGCCCACTTGGCGAGAGCGGGTTTGTTCGCGGCTCGAACCGGGTGAGGAGGTGCTGGCATATTTTGAGCCGGATTTGAACTCGGCCCTCGATTTTGGGGCGGGCATGGTCGTTTTGACCCGCCAACGGGTTCTCTGTTTTTACGAAAGTGAAGCCCCGGCCAATGGAAGTACACAGGCCCTGCCAAGTGCTTTTCAGCCCCACCCTAACTCCGCAGAAGCCCAGGGCCCCACGAACGCCGCGATTTGCCTACCTGGCGAAAAGAGCTGGTTGTTGCAAGACCTGGCCGAGGTTCGCCCCGCCGACTCGGGCGGGTTGGGTTCGCTCGAACTTCTGGGGCACACAGCACTTCTGGAAACCTGGTACTACACGGGTGGCCGGACAAGCGCCGCGGAACGTTTCGTTCAGGCGTTTCGTCAGGCGAAGCAAGCAGAACAGAATGGCGGTGCTCTCCCGACCCAAAGTGCAGCGCGCGTGGTTTGTCCTTCGTGCGGTAGCCAGATTGAACCGCCGAAGACCCTTTGCGATGCCTGTACACCGACGGCTTCACCACCGCCGGTGCGGTCGTTGTGGCGGTTGGCCCGGTTTGCCCAGTCGCGGGCAACGATGATTGCGTTTGGCTTTTCGCTTACCTTGGCGAGCACTGGTGCCGGCCTCGTGCCACCTTACCTCACTGGTTCCCTCATCGATGATGTGCTCAACCCACGGCAAAGTGGCGCGGATGTTTCGTTCGGCGTCGTGCCTTGGTATCTGGTCGGCATGATGGTCGCGTATTTCGCGGCTTGGCTGCTTGCTTGGGCGAAGACCTACGTGCTGGCCAGCGTGAGCGAGCAAGTCAGCGCCGACCTTCGCAATGAAACCTATGCCCATTTGCAGCGGTTGTCGCTGGAGTTCTTCGGCGGCAAGCGAACGGGCGACCTCATCGCCCGAGTTGGAAGCGATACCGACCGAATCTGCAATTTTCTTTCGGTCAATCTGTTGGATTTCGGCACCGACGTCCTCATGATCGCGCTGACGGCGACCACGCTCCTGTGCATCGATGTGCCGATGGGGTTGGTGGCCATGTTGCCTTTCCCCTTCATTGCGTGGATGGCGCAGCGTGTGCGGATCAAGCTTCGGCATGGCTTCGCGCGGACCAGTGCGGCTTGGGCCGAAATGGTGAACGTGCTGGCCGATACCATTCCTGGCATTCGCGTGGTGAAGGCGTTTGCGCAAGAGAATCGAGAAATCGAGCGGTTCCGGCGACGCAATCAGCATGTGCTGGAAGCGAACATTCGGGTGAATGTGCTGTGGTCGTTTTTTGCGCCGATCGTCACGCTGCTCACCGATTGCGGAACGCTCGTCATTTGGGGGTATGGCGCGTGGCGAGTCTTCCAACACAACGAACTTTCGGTGGGTGTGCTGGTCATGTTCATCACGTACATGGGGCGATTGTACGTGCGGCTCGATTCGATGAGCCGGTTCGTGGCGGCCACACAACGCGCAGCGGCCTCCACGCAACGCATCTTCGAAATCCTCGACCGCCGCGCCAGCGTACCCGACCCTTCGCGGCCCGTTCATCCAGGACGTCTGGAAGGCAAGATCGAACTGAAGGAGGTATCGTTCAAATACGGAACGCGTATTGTCACACGCGAGGTAAATCTCGCCATCGAACCGGGCGAAATGATCGGGCTGGTTGGGCCGAGCGGTTCGGGCAAGAGCACGCTCGTCAATCTGATCTGCCGCTTCTACGACGTCACTAGCGGCGCCATCCTGGTCGATGGCACGGACATCCGCTCTTTCCCCATTGAAGAGTATCGTGCGAATATCGGCATCGTGCTTCAGGAACCTTTCTTGTTCTATGGCACGATTGCCGAGAATATCGCCTACGGGCGGCCCGAAGCCACCCCCGGCGAAATTGTGGCGGCGGCCCGCGCCGCCCGCGCCCACGAGTTCATCGTCAAGCTTACCGATGGCTACGACTCGCTCGTCGGTGAACGTGGCCAATCCCTTTCGGGCGGCGAGCGGCAACGCATCTCCATCGCTCGCGCCATTCTTACCGATCCCCGCATCCTCATCCTCGACGAGGCCACTTCCTCGGTCGATACCGAAACCGAACGCGAAATTCAGGAAGCACTGACGAACCTCATCGAAGGCCGCACCACGCTCGCCATTGCACATCGGCTAAGCACACTTCGGAGCGCCGATCGGCTCGTCGTGCTCGATCAAGGCGTCGTCGTGGCCATCGGCCGACACGATGAACTCGTCGAATCGTGCGAAATCTATGCCCGCCTACACCAGGCAAACCTCGAAATGGCCGAAAGGATCGGCGCATGAGCAAACCGGCCAACCATTCCCAGGAGAAAAGGAAAACATTCAGCCCCGCGGATGAATCGAGGGCGGCCACCTCGCTCGATTTCTCGCTCCTCCGCGATGAATGGGGGCAACTCACCTTCCAACGAAGCGTTGGCGAAACTCCCGTGCCGGTTTGGGGCGCGCCGCTGTTTCCCATCTCGCATCCCGACCAGTGGATTGCCGTCTGCAGCGCGGATGGCACGGAACTCGCCTGCGTCGTCGATCCGGCTCAACTCCCTTCCCACGTGTGGAAGCTGTTGAAAGAGGACCTCGACCGTCGCGAGTTCGTCCCCATCATCCAACGCATTGTGTGGGTGTCGGGTAATTCCGAACCTTGCGAGCTGAAGGTGCAAACCGACCGTGGCCCCACGACGTTCGTGCTGAAAAGCGAGGATGACATCCGCCGTATCGGCGACCATCAGATACTCATCATCGACGCCCACAAGACCCGCTACTTCATTCCCGACCTTAGAAACGTCGATGCCAAGACGCGCCGCATCGTGGAATGGTATGTGTAACACGAAGGCAGAGAGAAGAGGACGGAAAGAATTGATCATTTCAAATAGGTCGTTTGTCATTTGACCATTTCAGAAACGACCAAAATGAAATGGTCCATTTGCAATGACAAACCTGTTTTCACTATCGTGGCACGGACTTTAGTCCGTGGTCGTTACAAACTGAAGTCCGTACCACGTATTGTGGCTCCGTTCAGAGATATCCATAGGATCCGTTTCTTGACCCTGGTGCCCTACGTATCTTGGGCCCTCGCGCGATCTCCGGGAATGGAAAACCAACAGCGACTTCGCGAGGATGATGCTCATCGATAGGCCCAAGCGTATTCCTCCACCATCTTGTATTGTGTGCGATTCTCGTCACAATAAACATGGCTGTGCCGTGATTTTGAAAAGTGAATTTAAACTTCAATTGCGACAGACAACACCGGCTTGGAATTACGATAAAGTGTGGGGTGAATGAGTGCTCCGGAGGGGAGAGTCCTCGCATTCTCTGCTTGTCGAACAAGTTGAGCGTGACCGGGCAATGGATAGACAGCCCCCGGCTTTGCCGGGGGTTTGCCGCACTGTCACGAGGCGTGGATAGCTGAACCCCCGGCAAAGCCGGGGGCTGAAAGCGGTTCCAATTCCCGAACACCCTTAACTCGTGTGTTGCAATTGATATGTGAATTCACCGAAGTGAAGAACGAGAGGTGGTGTTGTAGTACCAAATCGGCTAGAGAAGCTTATTGCTGTCGATGGGAGGTTGGTCACGATGTCTCGCGTCAAGCTCAATGCCCTGATCGATGTGGTCGCGTTCGCGGCCATGGCGATGTTGTTTTCCACCGGCCTTATCCTTCAGTACTTATTGCCTCCCGGCAGCGGTGGTCTGGAGGGCCGCGGAACGGGCCGTGGCGCTGCGGAGCAACACGTTTCGCTTCTCTGGGGGTGGAGTCGCCACGAATGGGGCCAAGTCCATTATTGGATCGCCGGCGCGCTGGCGGCTATCCTCGCGCTGCACCTCGCACTCCATTGGAAATGGATCGTTTGCACACTTCGCGGCGTTCATGCTGATGCCTCGGGGCGACGGTTCGGTATCGGGGTCCTGTCTCTCATCGGCCTCATTCTGCTTGCCATGCTCCCCCTCCTTTCTCCTACCCGGAAGATCACACGAGGAGAGTTGCGGCAATCAACAGACGCCGCCGCTGCAACACCCGCTGAAACCAAACAAACCGAAGAATCTGAGGAACTCCGGGGTTCGATGGCGGTTGCCGAGTTTGCCGAGAAGGCGGGCCTTTCGATTCCAGAACTCTTGAGGAATCTCGGTCTCCCCGAGGACACCTCGCCCGACGAACGAATGGGCCGACTCCTACGCCAACACAATATGACCATGAACGAAGCACGACAGAAATTGAAGACCGACACGCCCAACACACCATGATTCCTAGGTGCCCTTGCTCTTCCATTGTTGTCGCTGGCTTCGGCAGCCCGCATGGCGATGACCAGGCCGGTTGGCGCGTTGTCGAACGTCTGCGGTTGTTCTTGCCTTCCGCACCGAAGAGCCTGTCTCAGAACCGTCCACAGAAATGGGGACAGGCACATTTTACTGCGCGGACTCCGCAAAATGAGCCAGTCCCCGACGGTTCTGGGATAGGCTCTACGAATGATATCGATTCGCATAAATTCGTAACGATTCGCGAGGGCACTCAGTTGATCGATGAATTGATCGGCTGCGATAAACTCATCGTGATCGATGCCTGCCGTTCCGGCATGGCGATCGGTTCGCTCACTTCGTTCCGCTGGCCCGATGCTCGGATTTCCGAACGGCACACGCGCTCGACCCACCAATTCGGCGTCCTCCAAACATTGCAGCTTGCGGAACGGCTGGGGCGGCTCCCCACCGAAGTTATCGTGTACGGCATTGAAATTGCAGCAAGTGATCCTGCCGGTCCCATCTGCGGCGAGGTACTCCATGCCATCGACCTGTTGGCCGATGCCCTGGCCGCCGAGTTTTGGGAGCCCAACCATGCATGAGCGATCGCTCATCCGCTCACTGTTGCGGCAAGTCGAGAAAATAGCGGCCGAACACCCCGCCAGCCGCGTGGTGGCCGTCCGCGTTCGTGTCGGCGAATTCTCGGGCGTGGAACCGGAATTGCTCGAATTGGCGTATAAGGACTTGGTCGAGGAGACGCCCATACGGGGCGCAGCGCTCCAAATGGAGCGCGTCCCCCTTGAAGCCGAGTGCCGCCAATGTGGGCACCATTTCCGTATCGAACATTACAATTTCCAGTGCACACGCTGTGGCAGCTTGTGGCTCCGCTTGCAAAATGGCGAGGAACTCGTGATCGATTCCGTTACGTTCGAGGAGTGTGAACCATGAGCAGAAACGTACTGACCGAAACGCTCGAAAACATCCAGTTTCTGCGCGATATGGAACCCGAATACGTCGAGCGGATCGCCAACATCGCGCAGGTACTCGAATTCGATGAGTATGATGTTGTGTTCCGCGAGGGCGACCCGGCCGACTACCTGTATCTCATCGCCCACGGATCGGTGTCGCTCGAATTGTGTGCCCCCGGCACCGGATGCCGACAGGTTCTATCTTTGGGCGCCGGCGAATTGCTGGGCTGGTCTTCGCTCCTCGGCCAAGCGCGGTACACGGCCCGAGCCCGCACTCCCCAGGCGGCGCAGCTCGTCCAACTCAACGTTAAACAGCTCCTTGCCTTGTGCGAGCACGATCCGCGGTTCGGCTACGAACTGATGCGGCGCACCGCCATCGCTCTTGCCAAGCGGCTCAGTGCGACGCGCATCCAACTGCTTAACGTCTATGGCGATGCCATGCCTGCCACCCCTCACGAAGTCGAGGAAAAGTGATGCCCGGGGTTCCAGCTCACATCGGAGCGTTCCACACCATCGGTGTGGATCAACTGCAATTGCTGTTGAACGCGCTCCAATCGCGCGGTTATCGAACCATAGCCCCACGAATTATGGATGGGGCGATCGTTTATTCCGAAATCGCCAAGATCGAGCAGCTTCCTGTCGGGGTGATTGACCGACAAGACGGCGGCACCTACCGGCTAGAGAAGGTTCCGACCTCCGGTTATTTCGACTATGTCGTTGGTCCCCAATCGCTCAAGGGTTACCTCTTCCCACCGCGCGAAACGCTGCTCAAGAGTGTGCGCAAGAACGGCGATTGGCAATTCACCGTTCCGCCGGTCGAAGCACCGCCGTTGGCCGTTCTTGGGGTGCGGTCGTGCGATCTGCACGCGCTGGCCATCCAAGATAAGGTGTTTCTTGGCGGCCCTTACGTCGACCCCGGCTATCAAGCGCGGCGGCAGAATCTGTTTCTTGTCGCCGTCAACTGCCGACGCGCGGCCGCCACGTGCTTCTGCCATTCCATGAACACAGGCCCGGCCGCGAGGCAAGGTTTCGATTTGGCCCTCACCGAGCTAAGCCCTGACTTCTTGATTGAAGTTGGCTCCCCAAGCGGCGGCGAGCTTGTCGCCGAGCTTCAACTTGCGCCCGCAACACCACGGCAAGTTGAAGAAGGCCGCGTCATCTCCGACCTCTTGGTAGCCGAGTTGCAGGGCCGCGCGGCAAAGGCTTCGAACGAGGTCTCGGCTCCCGCCGAAAGCCCGGGGGCCTCGGGCACCACGCCGCCGATTCGCGAGAGGTTTTTGGATACCACAAACATTCATGGCTTACTGCTGGGAAACCTCGAACACCCGCGCTGGCAGGAAACCGCCGAGCGTTGTCTCGCCTGTTCGAACTGCACGATGGTCTGCCCCACCTGCTTCTGTGCTGCAGTTGAAGACGTAAGCGACCTAAGCGGCGATAACGTTCGCCGTGAGCGAGCCTGGGATTCCTGCTTCACGGCCGAGCATTCGACCATGAACACGGGCACGGTGCGAAAAACAACCGCTTCGCGATACCGCCAATGGCTTACTCACAAACTGGCAACGTGGCACGAGCAATTCGGCACGAGCGGCTGCGTTGGCTGCGGGCGGTGCATTACGTGGTGCCCCGTGGGGATCGACCTGACCGAAGAAGTGGTGGCCATCCGCGACCACGACGGGGCCAAAGCGAGGAATGAGGTATGACGACCGTGCTCGAACACCCGACGTCCGCTAGCCCATGGCTTAGCCATGCGGCACACATCGTTGCCATTCGTAACGAAGTGCCTGGTGTTGCGACGTACGACTTGGTGTTTGATGATCCGCAACGGGCCGCTTCGTACCGTTTCGCCCCGGGGCAGTTCAACATGCTGTATATGCCCGGCTACGGCGAGGCCGCGATTTCGATCAGCTCAGATCCGACCGAGCGGGGCTTCCTCTCCCACACGATTCGCGTGGCCGGCAATGTCACCCAAGCAATTGCTCGCCAGCAGGTGGGCGGCCACGTTGCACTCCGCGGCCCATTCGGTTCCAGTTGGCCCGTAAACGAATCGCGTGGCCGAGATATCGTGTTTGCCTGCGGAGGCATCGGGCTTGCACCGCTTAGGCCTGCCATCTACGAGGTGATGAATCATCGCGCCGACTTTGGCCGTGTGATCGTGCTTTACGGGGCACGAACGCCCAGTGGGCTTCTTTACACCAACGAATTCGACACTTGGCGGGCCAAGGATATCGAGATCGAGGTGACCGTCGATATCGGCGACCCCGAGTGGCATGGCCATGTTGGGGTCGTGCCGCTGCTCTTCTATCAACATCGGTTGCAGGCCCACCGAACCACCGTCATGACCTGTGGACCCGAGATCATGATGCGGTTTATCGTTTTCGAGGCGCTCGCCCGCAAGATTCAACCCGAGGACATTTTCGTTTCGATGGAAAGGAACATGAGTTGTGCGATGGGTTTTTGCGGCCACTGCCAGATCGGACCTCACTTCGTGTGCAAGGATGGCCCCGTGTTCAACTATCGGCAAGCCGAACCGTTCTTTAACGTGGAGGACATGTAATGGCCACCAAACCCTCGCTTGCCGTGTTCAAGTTTGCGTCGTGCGATGGTTGCCAACTCTCGCTCCTAGATGCCGAGGATGAGCTGCTGGCCGTTGCCGGCGCAGTGGATATCGCCTACTTCCTCGAAGCTCGCACCCAGCAGGTCGGCGGGCCCTACGATATCGGCCTCGTCGAAGGTTCCATCACCACGCCCCACGACGCCGAACGAATTCAAGAGATTCGCAAGCAGTGCCGGTTTCTCGTCTCGATCGGCGCGTGCGCCACGGCGGGCGGCATCCAATCGCTGAAAAACTGGGCCGATGTAAATGATTTCATCCACCGTGTGTATGCCCATCCCGAGTACATCAAAACGCTTTCCACGAGCACGCCGATCGCCGACCATGTTAAGGTGGATATCGAACTGCGCGGCTGCCCGATTAACAAGTACCAGTTGGTCGAGCTAATCACCGCACTCGTTCATGGCCGCAAGCCGCGGTTTCCGAGCTATGCCGTTTGTGTCGAGTGCAAACGCCGGCAAGTGGTGTGCGTGGCGGTCGCCCAGGGCATCGCCTGCCTGGGCCCAGTGACGCAAGCGGGCTGCGGAGTCATCTGCCCCGCCTTCAACCGCGATTGCTACGGCTGCTTCGGACCCAAGGAGAACAGCAACCCAAATAGCCTCGTCCAACATGACGCGGCCAACGGCATACCCCGCGACCACCTAGTGCGACTACTACGCAACTTCAACGCCGGCGCCAGCGAGTTCCGCCTCGCCAGCGACCACATGGAACGGAGTGTGAGCCAATCGTGAGAGCCCATTGCCAAGAGAGCTTCACGCAAACACGAGAAGGCGCGAAGAAGGAGTTAGGAAACCGGTCAAACCGAATCCGCGGTTTCAGTGTGTTTCTTTCAGTTGCGCCTTGGCGTTGTCGTGTGAGATCAAACCAATTTCACTTTATTGAGCATACCCATGCCCGCCAATCGAACGTTTGAAGTAAAGGCCCTTTCCCGCGTCGAAGGCGAGGGGGCGTTGTACGTGAAGCTCAAAGGCGACCGAGTCGAGCACGTCGAGCTCAACATCTACGAACCGCCAAGGTTTTTCGAGAGCTTTCTCCGCGGTCGCGCGATCCACGAAGTGCCCGATATCACGGCCCGCATCTGCGGTATCTGCCCGGTGGCTTATCAAATGTCTTCCTGCCATGCGCTCGAAAAGGCACTCGGCATCGCCACATCGCCCGAAATACGCTCGCTTCGCCGGTTGCTCTACTGTGGCGAGTGGATCGAAAGCCACGTCCTTCACATGTTCCTGCTGCACGCACCCGATTTCCTTGGTTACGAAAGCGGCATCAGCATGGCCGCCGACCATCGCGAAGTCGTCGAGAAAGCGCTCCGCATGAAGAAGCTCGGCAACGAACTCTTGGAAGTGTTGGGCGGCCGCGCGATCCACCCGATCAACGTTACGGTCGGCGGTTTCTACCGCGCACCGAACGTCGGTTCGCTCAAGAAACTAATTCCCGATCTGGAATGGGGACTGGGCACCGCTGAAGAAATGCTCCGCCTTGTTGCGACGTTTGAATTTCCCGACTTGGAAATGGACTACGACTGCGTGAGCTTAAAACACCATGCTGAATACCCGCTCAACGAGGGCCGTATCATTTCGACAAGTGGACTCGATATCGAGCCTGAAGAATACGAAGGCCACTTCGAAGAGCACCACATGCCGCAAAGCACGGCACTCCATAGCGTGAAGCTGCCGGAGGGAACCTCTTACCTCGTCGGGCCGCTTGCAAGGGTGAACCTGTGCTCCGATCAGCTCTTTCCACAGGCCAAGCAGGCCGCCGAATCGTGCGGCATTGCCTGGCCTTCGCGCAACAACTTCCACAGCATTGTCGCCCGCGGAATCGAAGTCATTCACGCCTTCGAGGAAGCGATCGACATCATCCGCAATTACAACGCCGAACCAGCACGGAGCCGCGCCCCGTACACCCCCCACCCCGGCACGGGTTGCCACGCAACCGAAGCTCCACGCGGCCTCATCTGGCATCGCTATCGCATCGGAAACGACGGCCTCATTGCCGAAGCCAAGATCGTGCCTCCCACCTCTCAGAACCAGGGGCAAATCGAAAACGATCTCCGGGCCTACGTTCCCCGTATCCTCGGTTATGATGATGCCGTGGCGACCAAAAAGTGCGAACACATGATCCGAAACTACGACCCCTGCATCAGTTGCTCAACCCACTTCCTCGACCTGCGAATCGAACGAACCTAATGAACCACCCCGTCTAACTGCGATCCGGAGGCCCAACCCAACGGAGCATGCACGGTGCGACTCGCTCCGCTCTGAACTTGTGATGAAATGTCTATTCGAGTTAGCGGCGGCCGCCAGGCCGCTGTCTTAACCGATCATTTCCACCACTTGTGCCGAATCCAGTTCCCCACCTTCAACCAACCACAACCGCACCGCGTTTGCGCGAATAAACAGGCATAGCACCACGCATCAATCTTCACGTAAACATGACCACACGAACCGTAACCGTGAACCGCGATATTCGTGCCGAAGAGTTGGCCGCTGCCCAAGCGTTCCGCGAGCGCATGACCGAGCGGCATACGCTGGTCGTGCGGTTGATGTCTTCGCCCGGCTCGGGAAAAACTCGGCTCCTCGAACGGACGGCCGAACAGCTTGCCAAGAATCACCCAATCGCCGTGCTCGTGGGCGATGTCGAAACCGACCGCGACGCGCAGCGACTGGCCCCCTACGCCCCCACGCAACAAATTACGACCGGCGGTGCCTGCCACCTGGAAATCCCGCTCGTCGAGCGGGCCTTCGCCATGCTTGAGCCGGGCCCGCTCGATTTTCTGTTCATCGAAGATATCGGCAACCTCATCTGCCCGGCCTCGCACGATCTGGGCGAGCATCTTCGCGTGCTCCTCCTCAGCACGACCGAAGGCGACGACAAACCCGGCAAGTACCCGAAGGCATTTCGCACCAGCAACGCGCTCGTTCTCAGTAAGATCGACCTCTTGCCCCACGTACCGTTTTCGCTCGAAGCAGCCGAACGCGATGCGCGCCGAGTACAGCCCGCACTTCGTGTGTTCGCACTGTCGGCGCACTCCGGCGAGGGGCTTGCCGAATGGTGCGACTTCCTTCTGCAAGAACATCAACGAATCGTCGCGCCCAACGAAGCGGCCACTTGTAACATAACAGCTACTTGTGGAGGTCGGTTGTGACACAACGAGTGGCCACCAGCGCGACCTCTGCCGCATCGGATCGCGCCGCGGCGGAACCGAGCGGAAGCTCGGCCCCGCAAGCTCGTCGGATCTTGCTGGTAGGCGGCGTTCAAGGCCTGGGCGTTCGGCCCGCAATCTATCGCCTGGCAACCCAGCTCGCACTGGGTGGCCGTGTGCAAAACACAGCTCGCGGCGTCGAGATCGAAATCGAAGGCTTCGCCCAGGCCGTCCGGGCATTCGACGAACATCTACTTGCTTCGTTGCCGCGGGCGGCCCTGGTTAGAAAGCTGAGTTCCGAACCCATGCCACCAACGGGGCGTACGCAGTTTGCCATCGTGCATGAACCGACCTCGGGGCCTTTGATCGCACACCTGCCGGAAGACCGCGCCTTGTGTGCCGAGTGCGCCGCGGAAATTAACGACCGTGGTGATCATCGGCACAACTACCCTTTCACGAGCTGTACGCAGTGTGGCCCGCGATACACGGTGATTCGCACCATGCCCTTCGAGCGGCCCGATACGGCTATGAACGACTTCCCGTTCTGCCCCCATTGCCAAGCCGAATACACTCGCCCCGGCGATCGCCGCTTCCACGCGCAAACGATGGCATGCCCCGCCTGTGGTCCGCAAGTGGCGTTCATCTCGAACGAGGGAAACACGAAGCACCATGGCGAAAACGCCCTCCATGCCGCAATGGACCTCTTGCGCACGGGGCGAATCCTGGGCCTCAAAGGCCTCGGCGGTTACCAACTCCTCGTCGATGCCACCAACCAACGGGCCGTCGAACGCTTACGCAATCGCAAACTACGCCACGCCAAGCCGTTGGCCGTAATGGCCGCCACCCTCGAGGACGCCCTGCAACTTGCCGACCTGAACCCCACCGAAAAAATCGCTTGGTTGGATGCCTCGGCCCCCATCGTGCTGGGCCGTGCCACGAGTCCGAGCAAGTTGGCCCCAGCGATCCATCCTCACCTCAACAGCGTCGGCTTGATGCGACCAACGACACCGCTGCACGCCATGCTGGCCCGCGGGTTTCCCCGGCCACTCGTGTGTACCAGCGCTAACCTCGAAGGGTGCCCCCTCGAATATGCGAACGACCAGGCCGAAGAACGCTTGTCGGACGTGGCCGATGCCTGGCTCCACCACAATCGCGAAATCGTTCGGCCTATCGATGATAGTGTCGTTCGTGTCATCGCCGACAAACGCGTCTCCATTCGTCTGGCTCGCGGCCTCGCGCCCCTCGCGCTCGACCTGCCCGCCATCGAGCCAATTCTCGCACTGGGCGGCTACTTGAAATCCGCCATGGCGTGGTCGAACGGTTCGCAATGCGCGCTCGGCCCTCACCTGGGCGATTTGGAAACGGTGCCCGCCCGCGAACGCTTTCTGTCTCATCTGAACGATATGCTCCACCTCTACCGTTTTCGCCCGCGGTTGCTCGTCCACGACCTGCACCCCGATTACTTCTCCACACAGTGGGCATTGCGACAAACGATACCACGGTTGGCCGTGCAACATCATCATGCCCATGTGGCCGCCAGTATGCTCGAGCACGGCTGGCTCGAACGCCGCGTGCTGGGTGTGGCATGGGACGGCACCGGCTACGGCCCCGATGGCACGATTTGGGGCGGCGAGTTCCTGCTTTGCGCAGGCCGCCACTTCGATCGCATCGCCCGGCTGCGACCCTTCCGTTTGCCCGGCAACGAAACAGCCATCCGCGAACCGTGGCGAATCGCCCTCAGTGTGTTTTCGCAACTCGAATCGTCGCCCGAAACGACCGACATCCCCGATTGGGGAATCAGCGCCGCAAAACGCACTCAAGTGTTCGAAGTCGTTCGCCGACCGTCGCTCTCGCCCGTCACTTCCAGCGCCGGCCGGCTCTTCGATGCAGCCGCGGCGATGATCCTCGGCATCTCCCACAGCGAATTCGAAGGCCAAGCTGCCATGCGGCTCGAAGCGGCCGCCGATACCGACGCCCGCGGCTGGTATCACTTTCCTGTTACCGACGATTCGCCCGCCGAGCTCGATTGGCGCCCACTCTTCGCGGGGCTGCTTGCCGATCGGCGCCGCGGCAACGATCCTGCCACGCTCGCCATGAAGTTTCATCGCAGCCTGGCTCACGGCATCATGGGCGTTTGCCGACGCTGGCGCAACCTACCGGTCGTGTTATGTGGCGGCGTGTTTCAGAACAAGTTGCTTACCGAGCTTGTCGCGGAGATGATGATGGAAAGTAGTTCGCAAGACTTCGGCTTGCCCGGCGTCATTCCACCCGGCGATGGCGGCCTGGCCGCCGGCCAACTCGCCATCGCATCCAGCAAGTTAAGATAGCCCGGCCGTTTCGGCCGGAAAAATGCACCACCCCAAAACGAGTCGGTCAAGCAAAATGCCGACTCTCGATGGGTTTACCACAAGAACCACTACGAGTTGGCTCCAAACCATGTGCCTTGCTGTTCCTGGCTTGATCGTTGAAATAACCGAACAATCGCCTCCGTTTGCGACCGGAGTGGTTGAGTTCTCGGGCGTCCGCCGCGGCGTAAGCCTGGCTTGCGTACCCGATGCCCAGCCCGGCGATTACGTGCTCGTTCACGCCGGCGTGGCCATCACCCGAATCGACGAAGCCGAAGCAGAGCGAACACTACGGACACTCGAAGAACTAGGCTTGGAAGATGAGGAGGCCGGCAGGGCAGTAGTGGAGTAGTGGAGTCGTTTTCTGGCTCTTGACTCTTGACTCTTGACTCAACCCCAACCCCCATGAAGTACCTCGACGAATACCGCCGAACGGAACACTGCGAGAAGCTGCTGGACAAAATCCGCGGCACGGCTACGCGACCGTGGACGCTCATGGAAGTGTGCGGTGGGCAAACGCATGGATTGCTACGGTACGGCATCGATTCGGCCCTGGAGGACGTGGTTCGATTGATCCATGGCCCAGGCTGCCCCGTATGCGTTACGCCCATCGAGGCAATCGACGCCGCGATTGCACTTTCGCGTCGCCCCAACGTCACGATCACCAGTTTTGGCGATATGCTGCGCGTGCCGGGCAGCGGCGACAGTCTGCTGCAAGCCCGCGCCAGCGGCGGCAATATACAGATCGTCTACTCGCCGTTGGATGCCGTGCAGTTTGCCGCCCAGCACGCCGAGCGCGAAGTGGTGTTCTTTGCCGTGGGGTTTGAAACGACCACGCCCACAACGGCATTGGCCGTCCAAAAGGCGGCGGAACTGGGCCTCACCAATTTTTCGCTCCTCGTTGCCCACGTCCGCGTGCAGCCGGCAATGGAGATGCTCGCCGAGAGCGACGATTCGGCGATCGACGGCTTCCTGGCCGCCGGGCACGTATGCACGGTCGCCGGGTTCGAAAGTTATCACGAGTTTGCCCGTAAGTATCGGTTGCCGGTCGTCGTCACGGGGTTCGAGCCTGTGGACCTCCTCAACGGAATCCTGGAGTGTGTCACCCTGTTGGAACGCGGCGAAGCAAAGGTCGTCAATTGTTATGGACGATCGGCTGTCGCCGCTGGAAACCGGCAGGCCCTGGCCATCGTAAACGATGTGTACGAGGTTTGCGATCAGCCTTGGCGCGGGTTGGGTGTGGTGCCCAAGGGGGGCCTGCGGCTCCGCGCAAAATGGTCTGCCTTCGATGCCGAATCCGATCACAAATTCGGCCGCATTTATGCACGACCCCTTTCGGGCCGGCCGCCCGCAATCGCTCCCACTCGACCGCCTCAAGAGGTCCTGTTTCCGTGTGATCGTGATTCCTGTAACCCGGCCGAAACGGCCGGGCTATCTTGTGACCCGGCCGAGACGGCCGGGCAGAATCGTTTGTCTGCCGATTCGCCGCTGCCTGCGAGTGCGTGTCGCAGCGGCGAAGTGTTGACCGGACGCATTCGCCCGACGGAATGCGAACATTTTGGCAACCGTTGTACGCCCGAATCGCCGCTCGGCGCGCCGATGGTTTCGGCCGAAGGGGCGTGTGCCGCATATTTCCGATATGCTCCACGTCGCGCTAAATAATCTGCAAGGTTGGAAGGAACAGTACCATGACCAGTATCACTACGGGCCTGGCGTGCCCCGTTCACGAAGGTTCGCGGAATGAGTGGATCACGCTGGCCCACGGCGAGGGCGGCCGCCTGATGCGGCGATTGATCCAAGAGCGAATCATGCCCCCGGTGGAAAACGAATTCCTCCGGCCGGCGGGCGATGCCGCCGTCCTGCCCCCGATCAAAGGCCGGCTCGCCATGTCCACCGATAGCTTCGTCGTCTCGCCTCTATTCTTTCCGGGCGGCGATATCGGTTCCCTGGCCGTGTACGGAACCGTGAACGATCTGGCCGTCGCGGGCGCCGTGCCTCGCTGGATTAGCCTCGCCTTCATCCTAGAGGAAGGCCTCGACCTGGATACGCTCGAACATGTGCTCGCCAGCGTTTCGGCCGCGGCCAAACGAGTCGGCGTCGCCGTCGTCACCGGCGATACCAAGGTCGTTCCCCGCGGCGCCGCCGATAAACTGTTCATCAACACGACCGGAATCGGCGAGATGGTCGACCCCGCGCCGCCGGGGCCATCAGCTTTGCAAGTCGGAGACGAACTGCTCGTTAGCGGCCCGATCGGTTGCCACGGCATGGCCGTTCTTGGCGCCCGCGAAGGCTTCGCCCTCGACTCGCCGTTGCGAAGCGATAGCGCCCCGCTGAACGCCGCCGTCGCGGCATTGATGCAACACAACGTGCAACTTCGCGCCATGCGCGACGCCACCCGCGGCGGCATCGGGGCCGTGTTGCACGAATGGTCCGAATCCAGCGGCCATACCCTCGCCATCGACGAGCAACGGCTTCCCGTGCTGCCCGAGGTCCGCGGCGCTTGCGAACTACTTGGCCTCGACCCAGTTCACGTGGCGAATGAAGGCACCATGCTCTTGGCCCTGCCCCACGAAGCGGTCAAACTGGCGCTCGCAATACTTCGCGCGGTTCCAGAAACGCAAGGAGCCGTGCAAATCGGCCGCGTGCTCGCGCGTGGCGTCGCCAACGTCGTCGTAAGCCGCGGCGTCGGCCGCGAAGTCCCGCTCGACGAACCACTCGGTGCCCCACTACCCAGAATCTGCTAACGCCACCCCCGATAACTGCGCAGCGAATGCCCCGTTGCTTGTTTAACCCCAATACCGTTCAATTTAGGCTTTGTCCCAAAACTCCCCTCCCTTTTAGGGAGGAGACAGGGGGGGGTCGCACATCCCAGGATTCTTGGCCTTGCTCGACCCGCTACCCGAATCGGAACCGGTTTTGAGACAAAGCCTACCTAATAAGGCTCGATTCAATGAACGCCTTGGGTAGCGAGCCAGCGTTCGGCATCGAGGGCGGCCATGCAGCCGGTGCCGGATGAAGTGATTGCCTGGCGGTAGTAGTCGTCGGCCACGTCGCCGGCGGCGAAGACCCCTTCGACGCTGGTTGCGGTGCGGTGAGGCATGGTCCAGCGAATGTACCCCTTCTCGGTCAACTCGACCTGACGATTCAGGAAGGCCGTGTTGGGCGTATGGCCGATGGCTAAGAACACGCCGCTGGCCGCGAGTTCGCGATCGGCACCGCCGGACGTGCTGGCGAGTCGGACGCCGGTGACGCCCTCCTTATCGTTGCCGAGCACCTCGGCCAGGGCTTGGTTCCACTCGATGTGAATCTTTGGATTGTTGAGGGCGCGTTCCTGCATGATCATGCTGGCTCGCAGTTTATCGCGTCGATGAACGAGATGAACCATCGAGGCATATTTTGTGAGATACGTTGCTTCTTCGACGGCCGAGTCTCCGCCGCCGACGACGAAGAGCGGCTTGTTGCGGAAACGCGGCAACGCGCCATCGCACACGGCACACGCGCTCACGCCGCGGTTTTTGAAGGCGTCCTCGGAGGGAAGGCCCAGGTAATTGGCCCGCGCGCCGGTGGCCACGATGAGTGCGTGGGCTTCGTGAGTATTTCCTTCAAGCGTACGCACGACGAAGGGCCGCCGACCCAGGTCAACCTCCACCACGTCATCGGTAACGATGCGAGTGCCGAAGTTGGCGGCCTGTTGGCGCATGAGTTCCATCAGTTCGGGCCCGGTGACGGCATGCTTGCCCTCGTGAACATTCATGTAGGCGAGCCGCTCGGCCTCGATGGCCGATTGCAGGAACGGTGCCAGGTCGCCGGCCGGGAAGCCGGCATAGTTTTCAACCTCGGTCGTCAGGGCGAGCTGCCCGAGCGGCAGTGTGCCTTGCAGCCGATTCTGCTCGGTGATAGCGCCCTCGAAGAGCAGGGGCCGCAGTTCGGCCCGAGCGGCATAAATGGCGGCCGACCAACCGGCCGGCCCGCTGCCAATAATGATCACGTTTTCAGCCACGATTGATCCTTTCTTCGCGCGGTGGTAGAGGTGGCCCGAATTATTGATGACTGCGCTACCAATGAACCCTTACGGGTAGTTTAACCCGGAGCCAACGGCGATGGGATTCGAGGTTCTCCCTCGCCGCTGGCTCGGGGTTTAACGAACAATGGGTCTTTCGCTGCGCATGGATCAATATACCCGCTGGGTAGCGGATCGCCCACCGCTTGTGTGCCCGTATTGGAATCGTGCTTGCCGCATAACGCGCGGAGCGGATAGGGTAGAGTTAAAGAGCTAGGAGGCCGCACTTACTCGGGAGAGATAACGCATGAACTTGCTAACTGTAGTCCTGGCGGCGGGGGTGGTGTTGGGGAGTGCCTACTTGGCGTATGGGCGGTTCTTGAGCCGCTTTCTGAAGCTCGACCCAAGCCGGACGACGCCGGCGGTCGAGTTTCGAGACGGAGTGGATTTCGACCCGATCGAGCCGAAGTTTTTGCTGGGGCAACATTTTTCGGCGATCGCGGCGGCGGGGCCGATCGTGGGGCCGATCTTGGCCGGTATTTACTTTGGTTGGGTGCCCGCGCTCGTGTGGATTCTCGTCGGCTCGATCTTCATCGGCGGCGTACATGATATCGCGGCGCTCACGGCTTCGATCCGCCATAAGGCGCGATCGATTGCCGAAGTGGTGCGCGACCACATGAGCCCGCTGTCTTACCTCTTGTTCCTGGCGTTCATTTGGATTGCGCTGGTGTACATTATCGTGGCGTTTACCGATATCACGGCCGGAGCGTTCATCGGCGGGCCGGAGAACCTGCGGCGAGGTGAGCCCGCGGCGGCGGCCGGCGCGGTTGGCGATGCGTCAGCCGGCCCGTCGGCCGTGACGGCGGAAACGATCAGTGATAGCGGCAATGTTACGGGTGGCGCTATCGCCACGTCGTCGCTGATGTACCTGGTGCTGCCGATCGCGATGGGCTTGCTGCTTCGCTACACGCGGCTTTCGCTGGGTTGGGCAACGATCCTTTTCGTGCCGCTCGTGGGGCTTGTGATTTGGCTCGGGCAGTACGCGCCGCTCGATCTGGGGCTCATGGTGCAACATTTTCGGCCAGAACTTTCGCTGGGCGAGGCCGACCTTGTCGCCCGAAAAATTTGGGGCGTGCTCCTCTTGGTCTATTGCCTTGTGGCGGGGGTCGTGCCGGTGTGGTTGCTGCTGCAACCACGGGGGCACTTGGGTGGCTATTTTTTGTACGCGGCGCTGCTGGCCGGCTGCATCGGTGTGTGTTCGGGCAAGTTTGTCGTGCAAGGTGAAGCGTTCAAAGGTTGGGCGGCCTCCAGCAAGACCGGCGAGACCTTTTTCCCCTTTCTGTTCGTGGTGATTGCTTGTGGTGCTTGCTCCGGATTCCACTCGCTCATCGCCTCGGGTACCACGTCGAAACAACTGAAGCGAGAAACCGACGCCAAGCCGATCGCCTACGGCGCAATGCTGCTGGAAGCGATGGTGGCCACGCTCGCCTTGGGGTGCGTGATGATTCTGCCCGCCGGGTCGAAGCTGTTGGAACGCGATCCGAACACCGTCTACGCGAATGGCCTGAGCCAATTCCTGACCGTGTTGCACGTGCCGGTGGCGTTTTCAATGGCCTTCGGCCTGATGGCCTTCACCACGTTCGTGTACGATACGCTCGACGTTTGCACGCGGCTTGGGCGATACATTATTCAGGAGCTTACCGGCCAGCGCAACTGGTTTGGTCGGCTGCTCGGTTCGTCGCTGACCGCCGGCGTGCCGCTGTTTTTCGTAATGCGTTCGACCGTCAACGCAAGTGGGCAGCCGATCGCCGTGTGGAAAGCGTTTTGGCCGCTCTTTGGCGCGAGCAACCAATTGTTGGCCGCCCTTACGCTGCTGGGGGTAACGGTGTGGCTGTGGCGCACGTATCGCAACCCGCTCGTTTGGGTCGTGACCGGGCTTCCCACCGCGTTCATGTACGCCATGAGCACGTGGGCACTTGTGAAGATGACGTGGCCCAAGTTCATCAACACGGCGGGGCAACTGGTTGCCCCGCGCGACCCGGTGCCTTGGGCCGGCGTTGTGCTCGTTGTGCTGGCCGCCCTGATGCTCATCGAAGCGGTGCGGGCCCTGGTCACCCGACACGTTCCGCCGGGCAGTTCATCATTCGCCCAGGCCACGTCGAACCCCGCCTCTTGAAACGCCGAGTTCCAAGAGCGGCGGCAAGAATCGCGAGCCATCCGCGCGGAATAACCAATTATAGTTATCGAGAAAAGCTCACGTGCCGCAAGTGCTCAAAGCGTAAATAGTGTTGTAAGAAGTTGACGGCATATCGTACCACCCACGGATTCCCCCGCTAGGCAAGGGGTTCTGCTCGTTCAGCCTTCTTGAATCGGCGGACATAAACGATAATAAACAGCATTAAGCACATGACTAGGTTGGCAACAATGAAGTACAACCGCAATCCACCGCCACTTTTTTCTTTGATGTCGGCGGGACACACGGAAGCAAGCGGCAAGAGCCTCTTCCCATCCCAGGTTTGCGTAACGCCTTGAGAGGACGGGATTGTGTGCACGTAAGTTCCAGGTTCAAGATGCATGGTGGCAATTGTGAAAACTTCAGGTGGAATCGCTTCGTTAAAACTTGACTTAACTATGTTAATCTCTTCCCGCTGGACCACGTCACCATCAACCAGTCTCTGGTAAAGCAACTGTCGAGGAAAAACTACCGAAGAGACATCATTGCCTTCAGTGAACGTGCTGTCAATTCGATCAACTAGCAACTTACCATCAACGACTCCCGATAACTGAGTACGCGCCAGCATACGCGGATTACTGTTAGTAAACCACATGGACACCGTAAATCCGTCGTCTCGAATATATTCCACTATTCTTGCTGGTTTCCCATCGATTTCAGAGTTTCTCTCAGTCGTGCGTTGGCGCCTCGCGTTGCCTACTAGCGACGCAAAGTCAAACGCGTTGATATCTCTCAGGGTTCCGGGAAAAAGCCCCAAACCACGCGGATCGAAAGCTCGTGTAAACGTTTCAATCTTCTTCTGCTTATCCATTCTTGTTTTATAGAGACCTACACCGTACCGTAGTCCGTTGGCAGGGGCATTCGAATTCTGAACGATGGCAGTATCGGGCAATATGATTGCTCGTTGCCTCAGGGACTCCTTCTGGGCTGCGCTCGACGGAGATTGAAGTACATCAAATCTCATTCGATCCGCATCAAACGTAGCATCAATCTCGCTATGCGTAGGTGGCTGACGCCCGTTCGGTCCATCAAAGAGTGCCATACTGGCCTCAATCCTGAGTTGCCCGCTTCTGATTGATCTGCGGTAATCGAGGCACTGCTTTTCAATTTCCGATATGGAAGCAATCTCTTCGCACCTCCCTTCGAGCGGAGCAATCAGAATGATCTCCAAGAGCACCAGAAAAACTGTGCGGGAAGCAAATGTTGCTTTGAACTGGAACATGCAAATCGCCATCTGACATCCAAGTAGTAGAGATTCTCGATGATTACTATCCGGAGAGCTTCTTTGGTCAGCCTCCCGTCGTTCCAGAGTCACATTCGCGGTTCATCATAAAATGCATCGTGTAGCTTGTCGAACAATCTGCGGCCTTAATGCACTTGCCATTTACCCATTTACAAGACTGCGTTGTAACACAATCTTTTAGGTCATATGGGTTATCGTTCTCTACGCAATAACCTTGGGGAGGACTCATAGGCGGATCGTAATCTTTGCACTTAAACGGCCCCAGATGAGGTTGATCTCCCGTCTTGCCACTGCAGCTAGGCAGTAACGGACAACCCCCTTCCAGCGTGATTGCGCCACAAGGCGTGAACGGGTCTTTGCACCATACGTCGGCTGGGTAAGTGTTGTTGCAAAGTGGCAATTCCTCAGCCAGCGCCGAAACACACACAAGCACAAACAATGAAAGTGGAAATAGCCAAGTTCTCATTACGTCACCTCAAAAAAATTGGAACTGTAGAATTCAAGTTCTTTGGAACAATGTCTTTTGACATCTTTGATTCTAATTTGCCGTCTGCACAAGTTGACCGGTAATCTGCCAAGCAGTTCGTAGTGCCTTGCATGTACGTCGAGCTTTCCTTCTTCGCCTCCTTAACCGATTGTATCAGGAGTGGAACTTGATATGTCGGTAATTGGGGACTGTTGGTGGCTATAATGACTGCCGGCATCATAAGGCTATCCCATCTTGCAAGTACTCGGTTATGCTGCCCCCCAGGGAAAAAACTGACTTTAATGATCCAGGTTTTATCTTTGATCATTGGCGTTGCCACTTTCAAGCTAGGATCAGAGGATGTTGCGTTGAGGACTTGTAATTCTGGATTGCCCACAGGCCTGATAAAAACCTCCCATGTTATGGGCTTCATTCTTTCGGGGTCGATCAAGAGATATTGGGGGCTCACACGGTAATCTGGGATGATCGTCGCATGGAGAACGGTATCTATTATTCCCGGGCCCCTATCAGTCTTGTAGGCAATTCGTATTTGTCGGGTACTGGGGCCATCCCCTCTGCCAGGCGTCCACGATACATGAATTGATTTCTTGTTAAAAGCAGGCAACTTGCCTGGCGCGAAGTCTGTTGAAGCGCAGTCACACGACGTTGATGCGGCGATCAGCTCAACGCTGTATTGGCTCGTATTCTCGACTGTTATGGTCTCCATCAACCTTGTACCAGCCCTAACTTCCCCAAAAAACACCTCGGATGGAGTCAATCGGATTGGTGATTGGACTGCAACTTCAGAATTCCATGGTACGATAATACCGAGAAAAGCCAGTATCAAAAATGAATATGCAGCAGCAGTTAAAGTTCCTGTCGTCTTATTCCATGAACCCATTGTTGCTGCCCCTGCAGTGATTAACCCCAAGTCATAGCCCTCCAGAATCTGCGGAGCCGAGGGGTATTATACCCCCACCCCCCCACCCTTGTCAATCGTCAAAGAGTTGTTTTTTGATGGCCAATAAGCTTTTCTGTTTGACAAGAGAACTAGCTGGTCCCGTACGGAGTACCTTTCTGGGATGCAGCAATGTGAGTCTATGCGAATACTTGCATCTAGCTTTCAGGCCCTTATGAAAATTCGTATCGCCCAAGTTCGTGAGACCCATGAATCAAGAACCCAAGCTTGCAAGCTAGCACCACTTAACCCTGCAATTCTCGAAGTTAAGTTTTCAGACAGCCTCTATGAGGCCGATTCGAAACTGAAATCGTTGTCAATCTTAAAGCTCGGGGGCGTCTCCCGCGTGAGGGGCCGCTGGTTTTGTTTGTCCGTTGGGCTTTGCGGCTTTGCGGCTGTTTTTCAAGCCAACGTTGACCCGGCTTCTGAAAGTCTCGATACTTGAGGGGTTCTCCCCTGTGCGGGTATTGCGTGTCGTGCATGGGGTTTGTTGCGGATTCTCTGGGGTCTTGTGACGTCGTTTATGGCCGTGGCTGCCGAACCCAACTTGGATCGTTACTGCACCGACGTGGCGTTGCGTGCCAAGCGAGCGGCTGCGCGGTTGAGTAACACGTCCACGGCGGTGAAGAACGAATGGCTGCGTCTTAGCGCAGAGCGGCTGCGCGAGCAAGAGTTGCAGATCGTGGAAGCGAATGCCCGCGACCTGGCGGCCGCGCCGGGCTATGGGCTTAGCGACGCGGCGATCGATCGCTTGCGGCTGGGGCGGGCGCGGATAGAGGAAATTGCGGCGGGGCTCGAGCATATCGCGGCCCTGCCTGACCCGATCGGGGAAGTGATTCGCACGACCCATCGGCCGAACGGCTTGCAAATCGATAAGGTGCGGGTACCGCTGGGCGTGGTTTTTTTCATATACGAATCGCGGCCGAACGTAACGGCCGATGCGGCAGGCATTTGCGTGAAGAGTGGAAATGCGGTGATCCTGCGTGGAGGCAAGGAGGCCTTGCATTCGAGCCAGGCGATCGTCGAGCAGTTGGCGGAAGCGGGGCGCGAGGCGGGGCTTCCCGCCGACGCGGTGCAACTGGTTGCGACCACCGATCGGGAGGCCGTCGGCAAGTTTCTGGCGTTACCGCAGTTTATCGACTTGGCGATCCCACGTGGCGGGGAAGGGCTGATCCGCCGCGTAGCAGCCGAAGCTCAGATGCCTGTGATCAAGCATTTCACGGGCAATTGCCATGTGTACGTCGATTCCGAAGCCGACCTCGCCATGGCGACGAACATTTTGCTCAACAGCAAGTGCCAGCGGATGGGGGTATGCAATGCGGCCGAGTCGTTGCTGGTACATGCCGACGTCGCTGCCGAATTTCTGCCGAGGATTGGGCAGGAGCTTTGCGAACGAGGCGTTGAAATTCGCGGCGACGAGCGGACGTGCGAGCTGATCCCTTCGGCCAAGCCCGCCACGGAAGCCGATTACGCCGCCGAGTTTCTTGGGCCGATCATTTCGTCGCGCGTGGTCGCCTCGTTGGAGGAAGCGATCGAGCACATTAACCGATACGGTTCCCAACACACCGATGCCATCGTGACCAACAACGAGGCTTCGGCCGGCATCTTTGCGGCCCGGGTCGATAGCTCGGCGGTAATGATCAACGCCAGCACCCGGTTTAACGATGGCGGCCAGTTCGGCCTAGGGGCCGAGATCGGCATCAGTACCGACAAGTTTCACGCCCGCGGACCGTGTGGTTTGGAAGAACTTACCAGTTACAAGTATTTGGTTTACGGAACGGGCCAGGTACGTGAGTAACTACCCAAGGCAACCGGCGAATGTAGGAGGATGCGAGTACGATATCGCTAGATTGATGAACCACAAAGAGCACGAAGAGCACCAAGCAAGACAGGAAATTGGGTATTCAGTCTTCAACTGGCCGGAGCAGTTATTTCGCATCTTCAAGGAACCAACTTATTCGTTGCAACGCGCATGGGCACCCCAGCATGGATGCCACGATTCATGCTCCATTACCTTCGTGTTCTTGTGGCTTAACTTAGCGCTGTAGTACTAGGAGTGTGTTTGGAAATAGCCTTGGAACTATCTCCCTCGGGGGCATTGATATCCACATAAGTTGAATGACTTGATGAATTTGCGATGGGAGCGTAACAGTTCCATTCGAGTGTACTCATCTCGCTCCGCGAGATGACTTTCCGCTCGCGGAGAGGTTGTGATGTTTTGGAAAGTGGGCAACTGGTTTCAGTACAAGTGGTAGAGATGATCGGTGAAAACAGCGGCCTGGCGGCCGCCGCTAACTTGAATTGACATTTCATCACAAGCTCGGAGCGAGCGGAGTACGGTAATCAGTTCAATTTGTGTTGATCCCCATGCCCTGATCGGGAGAGGGAATGGTGTGACTCGTCAGCAACGGAGTGCATGATGGCTGAAGACGTACTGAGCCAGGCCGAAGTGGAAAGCCTACTCGGCTCGCTAGACAAGCGTGAGATAAAACCCGCGAGTTCGCCGCCGCCGGGGCGTGGGCGCAGCCGGGAGAAGATTTCGCCCTACGATTTCAAGCGACCGGAGCGCGTCGGCAAAGAGCAGATGCGGTCGCTGCAAACAATGCACGAGGCGTTGGGCCGCAATTTTGGCGCCTCGCTTTCGGCCCTGTTGCGTACGATCGTCGAGGTCAAGCTCACCAGCGTCGATCAGCTAACGTACAGCGAGTTCGTCTTCAGTCTCGAAAACCCCACCTGCTTCAACCTGATCAACGCGGCCCCGCTCGAAGGGCAGCTCATTCTGGATATCAACCTTTCGCTGCTCTTTCCGGTTATCGACCGCCTGCTCGGCGGCACCAGCGACCCGGCTTCCGTCGTTCGTCGGCCGCTCACCGAAATCGAGTTGCGGCTCGTCTCGCGGATCACCGATCTGTTCTGCCATGAACTCAAAGCGGCCTGGGAGAATGTGCTTGAACTCACCCTTTCGATCGACCGGGTGGAAAGCAATCCGCAATTGGTGCAGATTGTGCCGCCGAACGAAGTCGTGGTGCTGGTGAGTTTCGAGATTCTGCTCGGCGATGCCCGCGGGATGATGAACTTGTGCATACCGTTCAATTCGATCGAACGGATCAGCACACGGCTTTCCGCGAATAGTTGGATCAGCTATGGCAAACGGTTGGCTTCGAAGGAAACGGCCCAGCAGATCAGCAATCAGTTGGGCGAGGCCCTGGTGGAAGTGGTCGTCGACCTGGCCGATACCAACATTTCCACAGCCGACCTGATCAGCCTCCGCGTGGGTGATATCATCGCCACGGAAAAGGACGTGGCCCTTCCGCTCGTGGTGTCGGTGGAAGGCAGCCCAAAGTTTCATGCCCGGCCGGGCGTATTCAAAGGCCGGAAGGCAATTCAGGTGACCGGGCCGATTTCGTGAAGCCAGCATCCGGCCGAAGCCCGTGGCGTTTTGGCGGCCGAACCGCCGACTCCGGCCGTCGGCCAAGGGAAGCATCGCACTTGTATTTGGGGATGCCCGCTTTGCGGTATTCCGGTCTTGGCGCTGTCATCCGGCTCGAAGGTTGCTGCTCCGCGCGATATGCTGGAGGATACCTATGATGGCCAAGCCCCCCCACAACACGAGTTCCCAAGCGAAGCCCGCCAAGCATGCCAAGGGTGCGAAAAACGCTAAGGACGGCGAGGATAAGAACGAACGCGTTATTTCCGAGAACCGCAAAGCCCGGCACAACTACCATGTCCTCGATACGCTCGAGTGCGGCATTGTGCTGGTCGGCAGCGAAGTGAAGAGCCTCCGTGCGGGCGGCCTTTCACTCGATGAGGCATACGCTCGCGTCGAACACGACGAGGTTTGGCTCTTTGGCGCGAACATCGCCGAGTATGCGTATTCGCACGGCCTGAATCATGAGCCGAAGCGGCCTCGCAAGTTGCTGCTCCATCGCCGCGAAATGAACAAGTTTGCCGGCAAAGCCTCGGAGAAGGGGTTTACGCTCGTGCCGCTCAAAATGTATTTCAAAGCCGGTCGTGCTAAGGTCCTGCTTGGCGTGTGCAAGGGAAAACAGACTCACGACAAACGCGAATCCATCAAGCAGCGCGATACGAAACGTGAAATCGATCGCGCGATGCGCAAACGTTAACCGCCAGGCAAGCGGTCTGCAGCGAAGGGGTCGGGACCATGTTTTCGGTCATGAGATGAAGGTGCATGCGAAGCTAGTACAACAGTGCCAAATCAAACCATCAAGCGGCTGTGTTGATTCTTTATAGCCCGGCCCTCTGGGCCGGACGACCGGGTATAGGAACCCATGCCAGTTCGCCGAGCCGAGACGGCTCGGCTATATATATATACGAGGCACAGAGCCTCGGAGAAAACCAGTAGCTAGTACCCCTACCACCATGAAAGGCGGAAAACACCCTGTCTCGTAGCTACGGGCGGTTGGCCTTGCTTCAAACGATCTCTTGGCTTGTTCTCCGTGACCTCGGTGTGCTCCGTGGTGAGAAATCCGGGTTAGCCGTCCGTATCTTCGCACGTTGCGAAGAGCTTGTTCAGTTGTCTGTACACCACGCCAATACGGCCTTCGCATGCAATATCCTGAACAGGAGAAAACAGAGTTCACAGAGAATTCTTGACCCGTAACGAGTTGCGATGCAGCCCCGATTGTGCCCTCTGCTCCGTTCTTTCTGTTTCCTCCTGTTCAATCAATTGGGTTGCGGGCACAGCCCGCGCTGTGTTCTTTGTGGTTCTTCAGCCTAACGCGGTTGCACTAGAACGGGGCCGCTTCGGCTTCTTTGGCCGCATCGCCGGGCGTCGCGCTGGGCACGGCTTTGTTGATCGCCAGGGCCATCGTGCGTATCGATTCCGCTATGTTGGGATCGACGGAACCTTTCTTGTCGGCCGTAATCGTAATGACCGGATTGATGGCCGCCAGCAAGGCATCCACCTTGGCTTGCGGATCGGCTGCGAGCGCGGGTTTGACTTTGCTCAGCGCGGTACGCAGGTCGGTTAGCCGAGAGAGCGTGATCCGCCGCTGGAAGGCATTGGGGTCGAAAGTGCTCTCGCTGCCCGAGCCCGGACCCATTCCGCCAGGAAAGCTGGCTGCCGGAAATGTGCTGATGCCGCCGCCGAGAATCTTTTTCTGGAAATCGTCGGCCCGCTTGTCTTCCGCGGCCGCTACGTCGCGCGCCAATGCGAACAACGGTTCCACCGAGTCGGAGCCTTCGAGCTTGATGTCCTTGTAATCGAGCTTATCGAGCAATGCGACGGCCGCGCAACGGTCGTCGATGGACTTGTTCGTAACCGACAGTTTCACAAGGGCGTCGTGGATGGCCTTCCGATCGCCCACCGTGCCAAGACGCGCAAGCGCGCTCGCCGCCCGATACCGTAGCCATGCGTAGGATCCGCGGTCCATTTCCTGGATCGGCTTGTCGTGCGTCACAAGCTTCAGCAGCGAACCCTGCATCGCCTCGATCGACTCCTTCGTAAGCGAGTTATTCAACTGGGCATGGCGCTCCAGGCCAACCAGTGCGCCCAATATCACCGAAGGCGGGAATTGGTTCCCCGTCGTCGCCGTACTAACCACTTTGACGAGCGCATTCGTCGCCTTGGCATAAGGCTTCGGCGGCGTCCGACCATCGGGCGAATACTTTTCATCCAACTGCCCAACGATCAGGATCGCGTTGTAGCGCGCGGTCGGATGACACGGCGGATTCTGGGCCGTAACGATCTTGCCCACCTGGGTGAACGTCAGGTCGGTAAGCTCTCGTTGAAGCTCGGCGTTCGAAGTCTTCAACAGATAGACCTTGAACAACTCCTCGCGCAGCTTCCCAATTTCACCCAGTTTGTTCGGGGCCGTTTGCGTCATGGCCGGGAAGTGGTACTTCGTGAAATAGTCGTTAAACTTCTCTTTGTTAGCGGCGTAGGTGGCGGCATCGCGCACGCATTGCTGCGCAATCGCCCGATGGGCTCGAGCCTGTTCGTCGATCGGCAGTTCAAGGTATTCTTGGGCGAATCCCAAGCTGGCGGCAC
>JADZFK010000041.1 GCA_020849945.1 Pirellulales bacterium
TTAGGGTGTCCGGGCTTTCAGCCCCCGGCTTTGCCGGGGGGTTAGTCCGCATTTCTCACAATCAAAACCACGGAGGCACGGAGCCGCGGAGAAAACCAGTAGCAAGTACCCCTACCACAAGGAACGGCGGAAACACCCTGTCTCGTAGCTGCGGGCGGTTGACCTTGCTTCAAACGATCTCTTGGCTTGTTCTCCGTGACCTCGGTGTGCTCCGTGGTGAGAAATCCGGGTTAGCCATCCACGCATCGTAAACACTGCGGCGAACCCCCGGCGAAGCCGGGGGCTGTCTATCCAATGCCGGGTCACTTTCAATTTGTTCGACAAGCAGAGAAAGCGAGGACTTTCCCCTTCGGAGCCATAATCCTTTCACTCTTTATCGTAACTCCAATCCGGTGTTGTCTGTCGCAATTGAAGTTTGAGTTTACCTCTTGAAACTGGGAGAATTTGTGGGAGTATTTGTGGGAGGAGGCGCCGACCCCGACGAACGGTCGCACATCGAACCATGTTTGAAGTTCGGGTGGAATCGGCGTCGGACACGCCTCCCACACATTTTCACTGAGTTAGATCGATGCGGCTAATCGAAGTCGAGTTTGAACCGCTTCTTGAACCGATCCCGCCGCGCGTTGGCGGATTGTTGGCCGACGCCCAGCAGCGGCTGGACGCGTTGGACGATCGGACACGAGTCGAAATTCCCGCGTTCGTACCCTGCAATTTTGAGATGGTGTACCTGGCATTGGCACAGATTGCGGCGCAACAAATGGCGCCAGGGCATCGATTCATTGAGTGGGGCAGTGGCATGGGGGTTGTCACTTGTCTGGCATCGCTCCTTGGCTTTGATGCCGTGGGGATCGAGATCGAACCCCGGCTCGTGGGCATTGCCAACGAGTTGGCGCGCGAGCACCACATCGATGTCGAGTTTTCTTGCGGCAGTTTCTTGCCAGAAGGTGTGGTGCCTCGCGTCGATTGGGCGGACGGGGTTGCTTGGCTCAGTACGGATGGCGTGTCGGGTTACGATGAGCTTGGGCTTGACCCCGATGATTTCGACCTGGTGTTTGCCTACCCTTGGCCCGGCGAGGAACAGGTGCTGTTCGACGTGTTCAAAGAAGTGGCCGCGACGGGGGCTTTGCTGCTGACGTATCATGGGCTGGAAGGCGTGAAACTCCACCGCAAAATGCGTGGCCGCCGATAGGTCATCGGCGAAGCCTTGTCGGGCACAGCGAACGTTTTTCGGTACGGCCGGCAGAGCCGAACCGCTGGATCGCGGTTAAGAACGTGTTTCAAAATTGGTTTGGAACCCTCTCCCCTTGGGCATTGGGATCTAGCCGAGTTGAACTGATGATAGCACTCCGCACGCACGGCGAGCGGAAATTCATCTCGCGGAGCGAGATAAGTACAATCGAACGGGCCCGCTGCCCTCCAATCGCAGATTTATCAAGTCATTCAACTCTGCTGGGCACCTCGCACACTCCCCTCTGCGTCCGGTATCCTGTATCCTTCCCTCATGGGTTACCGAACATTACGCGAGTGTATCAACGACTTGGAGCGTCACGGGCATCTGGCGCGGATCGATGCCGAGGTGGATGCTGGGCTGGAGATTGCGGAGATTCAGCGGCGGGTGTTCGCGGCCGGGGGGCCAGCCTTGCTTTTTTCGCGGGTAAAGCACTGCGGTTTTCCGGTTGCGTGCAACTTGTTTGGCACGATCGAGCGGGCCCAATTCATGTTCCGGGATACGCTCGAACGCGTGCGGCGGATGATCGAGTTGAAGATCGACCCGCTGGCTGCATTACGGCAACCGCTTCGTTATGCGAGTTCACCGCTGACGGCCGTGGCGACGATTCCGAAGTACGTTGCGCGGGGCGAGATATTGGCTCACGAGACGGCGGTATCGCGGTTGCCGCGGCAAATTAGCTGGCCTGGCGATGGTGGGGCGTTCATTACGCTTCCGCAGGTCTACACGGAAGATGTGAGTCGACCTGGCTGGCGGCATTCGAATCTGGGGATGTACCGAATTCAGATATCGGGCGGGCGCTACGAAGCCGATCGCGAGATCGGCCTGCACTACCAACTGCATCGTTCGATAGGCGTACATCATGCGGCAGCCGTGCGAGCGGGGCAGCCGTTTCGAGTGAATGTATTTGTGGGTGGCCCACCTGCCATGATGTTGGCCGCCGTGATGCCGTTGCCGGAAGGCATGAGCGAGCTTACGTTTGCCGGGGCGCTTGGCGGCCATCGTATTCGGATGGTTCGGGCGGAGGGGGGCGGCTTGCCGATTCATGCCGACACGGATTTCGCCATTTGCGGCACCGTGGTTCCCAACAAGCTGCTTCCGGAAGGGCCGTTTGGCGATCACTTGGGGTACTACAGCCTGGAGCATGAGTATCCGGTGTTGCGGGTGGAGCGGGTGCTTCATCGGCCTGGGGCGATTTGGCCGCTCACGGTGGTTGGTCGTCCGCCGCAGGAGGACACGATTTTTGGCCAGCTCATCCACGAGTTGACCGGGCCCGTCATTCCAACCGTTCTGCCGGGCGTGAAGAGCGTACACGCGGTGGACGCGGCGGGCGTTCACCCGTTGTTGCTGGCGATAGGCAGCGAGCGATATCAGCCGTTCGCGGCCATCGAAAGGCCGCAGGAGTTGCTGACGCAGGCGAACGCGATTTTGGGGCAAGGGCAGTTATCGCTTGCGAAGTTTTTGCTTATTGCCAACGAGGCCGACGACTCGGCGCTAGATATCCACGACGTGGCGGCGTTCATGCGGCACATGCTTCGCCGCGGAGATTGGTCGCGCGATCTGCACTTCCACACGCAAACCACGATGGATACGCTCGACTACTCGGGCGATGGAATCAACGCGGGTTCGAAAGTGGTGATTGCGGCGGTAGGGCCGCCGCGGTTTGAGTTACTGGGCGAAGTACCGGCCGGGCTGCAACTTCCCTCGGGGTTCGGCAGCCCGCGAGTGGCACTTCCGGGGATTCTGGTTGTACAAGGCCCGCCGTGCGAATTGCGGAGCGAGCCGGGGGGGCGTCAACATTGGCCCACGGCGTTGCAGACCCTCCCCCCGCAACCGCAACCGAAGCCGTACCATGCCGAGATCGAACGCTTCTGCGGCACGACTTGCCTGGAGAACCCGGTTGTGGGTTTTCGTTGGATTGTGGTGGTGGACGATAGCGCCTTTGCGGCGGCATCGCTGAACAATTTCCTATGGGTGACGTTTACGCGCACGAACCCGGCGGCCGATGTGCATGGCATCGCTTCGTTCAGTTACGAAAAGCATTGGGGATGCCACGGACCGCTCGTGCTGGATGCCCGCCTGAAGCCGCATCATGCGTCGCCGTTGGTCGAGGACGCTGAGATAACGCGGCGGGTCGAGGCCCTGGCCGCCCGGGGAGGCCCGCTTCATGGTTTGTTCTGATCCGCTGGTGGGCAGATGCCTGTACCATGATTCGCACCGATCGCGTACACTCGCGTGATGACGACTTGGTTCCTGATGCTGGCAGTTTCCTTCCGCACAACCGATCGCGTGCTGACAAGCGTGATTTGGTGGTGTGTGGTCATTTGGCTCGGCCTTGTAGGCGGGGCGGTTGGCAGTTTTCTTACCGTTGTGTGGGATCGGCTTGGCACGGGCGAAGGCTTCGTTCTACCCCGGTCGCGGTGCCCGGAATGCGATCGGCCCATTCGCTGGTACCACAATGTGCCCGTGCTGGGGTGGCTTTTGCTCGGGGGCCGCTGTTACGATTGCGGGGGCCGCATCCCCGTGAAGCATCCTTTGACTGAAGCCCTGGTGGGCTTAATTTTCATCCTGATCGGATTGATGACGCCGTGGCTGTAGCGAGAAGTTCGCAACGGTGGCGGCTTACCGGATTACAAGAATCTTTGGGAGCCAACAGAGAATGGCAAGAAAGACCGATTCGAAAACCACGTCGCCGAACCAAGTGTCGTGGGCTGGCGAGGCGTTGCCGGCACACCACGACGTGACCCGTCGGACGGCCAACACCCCGTTACCCGCGAAAGACGTGGATGTGGCCGCTAACCGTCAGGCGATCTTGCAGTCGCCCAGTTACCGGCTAGCGGAAGTGGACATTGACTTTTTGAGCCGCAAGGAGAATCGCCCGCTGCGGATGCAACTGGAACTACTGAAGACCGAGACGTTGTTGCGCGAACACAAGATCGAATCGACTGTGGTAGTTTTTGGCGGGACGCAAATCATGCCGTGCGAGCAGGCCGAAGCCGTTCTGAACGAGGCGAAGCTCAACGCCGAGCGATCGCCGCACGATGCGCGGGTGCGACGGGCGTTGCGGCGGGCCGAACAGATTGTGGCGAAGAGCCATTTCTACGAAGAGGCCCGGGAGTTCAGTCGATTGGTTTCGAGCGCCGAGCCGATGGACGGTCGGCCCAAGCTGGTCGTCATGACCGGTGGGGGCCCGGGCGTGATGGAGGCCGCCAATCGCGGCGCGTTCGAGGTGGGTGCCAAGAGCGTGGGGCTGAATATCGATCTTCCGCACGAACAGGAGCCGAATCCGTACATCACGCCGGACCTATGTTTTCAGTTCCATTACTTCGCGATGCGGAAGTTTCATTTCGTGCTGAGAGCCGCCGCGTTGGTTGTATTTCCTGGCGGATTTGGCACGCTGGATGAGCTGTTCGACTGCCTTTGCCTGCGCCAGACCCGCCGCATGCAGCAGATTCCGATCATCCTTTACGGTCGCAGCTATTGGGATGGCGTGATCAACTTTAAGTTTCTCACCGACGAAGGGGTGATCGATGACGACGACTTGCAACTTATCAGCTACGCGGAAACCCCGCGGCAAGCCTGGGACATTATCGCCCAGTTTCACGGTTTTTCGGCGGCGCCATGAACGGCGGTAAGTGAACGCAATTGGGGGGATCTAGCTGGCTCGAAGCAGAGTGGCAGACCTCGGCTATTGTGTGTAGATTGATTCGGGCGTGTGGGCCGCGGTTCGAACGATGGCGGGTGCGTTTCGTTGGATAGCGCTGGCGACTTGAATATCTGTGGCAGCCCCAACAACAAAAAAGCGAGGCCGCCGGGGGGTCAGGCCGGCGGCCTCTGATATGCTCGTTGATCAGACACGAGCACATGCGGTGGCTTATCACAAGCGTGGCGACTATCCGTAGTTCGCCACGCTGGGGGTGGTTACTCCTCGTACACAAGTTTTGCGGGAGGCACTTTTGCGCCAATTTGGCTGAATGCGCTGAGGAGCTGTTCCTCCATCTCTTCGACGCTCGAGCCGCCCGGAACATTCATGAACACGCCGCCTCCGGCGAAGGCAATCGCTTCCATGAGGGCCGTGTCGGCCGAGTTGCCGACGGCCAGTGTGTGGATCGTGATGCCCCGCTTGATAGCTTCCGTCGCCTCGTAGAAGGCGTATTTTTTGTTGTTATCCGAGGTCGTGTAGTTGGCCACGCCGTCGCCATCGAAATCGGTCCAGTTGGCCCAGTTGAAGTCGGCGGGCATGGTCCAGCCACTTGGCTTCTGATTTGTTTGGCCGTCGGTCATCACGATCATCGTAGGACGCGAGCCGTAGCGGGCGTAACCGTGGTCTTCGGGATTGCTGGCCACACCGACCAGCAGCTCGCGGGCTTTCAGGATGCCGTCGCCCATCGCGGTCCAGCCGTTGTACTCGCCCGCTTGGTGTCGACGTTGCATCTCATTGATGGTCGTGTAGTCGGACGTAATGGGATTCGACGAAATGTCGATATTCACTTCGCCGTCGTTATGGGTTAGTTGTTTGACGGCCCATTGACCGTACGCCACGTACCCCACCTCATCGCCGAAGTCGAGTTCTTCGAGGAAGGAAAGGAACAGGGTAGCGCCATTCTTCACCGCTTGGAACGGGTAGTGGGGGGTCCGCCACAAATCTTCCGATTCCGTCGGATCCTCGCGGTTCTGCTGCAGGTAGTCCATCAACGTGCGATACCCATATCGTTTGCGGTAAGTCGTGTTGCTATGGTTCTTCACCCAGCTGATGTAGCCGTTCCACAGCGTGTCGCTAGTGGAGTTGCTGGGTTTGCTCTTGGGGGTGCCGTCGGAGTATCGGCCCGCTTGCGGGAAAGGATACTTGCGATACCCGCCTTCGTCGGTGCTCAACCCGAGCGAATTGCGGATCGTGGTCGTATCGGTGCTCGAGAGATAGGTGCCGTAGTACGAATTGATGCTCCCGAAGCCCGTGCTGGGGAACTTCGAGGTGGAGGTGCCGGGCCATTTCGGATCGGCGGCCACCAGCGAATCCCACATGCCGTCGAGCAGTTCGACGACCTCGCCGCTCGAAAGCGTCGAGTTGAACGAGCTGTCGTCGTTCATGGAAGCCGATACGTCGAGCACAAGCACGAGGTCGCGGGCTTCGGTGAAAGCCGTGGCCGACGTCTCGAGCGGTACGCTATCCTTGCCGATCGACCAACCGAAGGCGAGTGGGAACTCGCCATCGGGGGCCGAGGGGTCGCTGCCATTGCGGCGGGCCGTTACTTTCACGACGTTGAAAGGTGCCTCGCCCCACTGCACGGGCCACTCGCCCGTCGAAGGGTTGTACACACGCTTGCCGAATAGCACGTCTTGGTCGGGGTCGATGTACACGCCGTTGGCTTGGGCTACTTCGGCGGCCATGACCCGGGCTTGGGCGACCGCGATTGAATTCGCGTCGATACTTGCCGAGCCTTGGCCTTGGCCTGCCGCGTAAACGGCGGCCGTAATTTCTTGCGAAGCCGCCAATGCCGCCGCGTCGGCCGCGTTCTGCATCCGCGTTTCCGTAAGCACCACGCGGCCCGTATCCACCGACAACGCCAGAAACGCAAACAGCGCCGTCAGCAGTACACTCGTCAATACGATCACCACGCCACGCCGGGCGGGCTGCTCGTTGGGGCGTCGGAACTTCGTTCGATTGGGGTGGCATCTCATGGTGCGGTCTCCTCTGCGGATCGCGGGTGTTAAGCATCAAGCGGCATAAAACCTGCCGTGGGTTGTGGGTGTGTTGTGGGTCGTCTCCCGGGTGGGTCACTTATTGTGAAATGGTTGCCCGACCGTTACGAAACACGACTGTGGCGGTTAACGCGTAGTCATCGCTCGTGGCGACGGGTTGCAAACTCACTTCCGAAAAATTGACGGAGACGCGGACCTCGAACAACCGCAAGTCATTGGCCGGGTCGTCCAGGTCGAAATCGGTTTCCGGGTCCTCGTGGTCTTTGATCTCGACCGTAATGTCCCCGGGGTCGATGCCATTCGTGGCGAGGAAGTTTTTCACATCCTCACTAAGCTTTTGGTTGGAGGTTTGCCCCGGGGCCAGCATGCCGGTTCGATCGATCGAGGCAAACCGGGCCCCCTCGCGGGCCGCAACATCGATCAAGTTCTGCATCTCGAACGCGCGGCCCATCTGAATCATGCCGAACACGATGACGAGTAACACGGGTGCCACGATCGCAAACTCAACCGCCACGACGCCCCGGCGGCAAGCCTTTGCCAGGCGTCGCCGGCACACTTTCGCGCGAACCACGCAACGACGGTCGTCTGTTCGAGATCCGCAATTCACAGTCTGCAATCGTTTGGTTTGTTTCGTGGGCATCTTGCAATCTCCGACGGCAGCACGACGGGCTTTACTCGTGCCGCATGAACGCTTGGCCTTCGATCATCACGCTGTCTAGGAACGAACCGAGAATAGGGATGTGGGGCACAATGGCTATGCTTTGGTACGGCACTTTGGCTCGCACCATGAATAGTTGCCGTGGTTCGGCGTCGCTCAGCTCGATATCGGGCATGGCCTCCAAGGCACTCCCTTCGGTGCTTGGGCTGCCGCCATCAAACGAACTGGCATTCTTGACGAACACCTCGACCGCGCCGCTATTGATCGCGGAATCGAGCACTTCCAATACTTTCGTGTTGACGTCGCTCGTCGAGTGCCCCTCGGTCGAACCGATGCGAGCGGCCTGACGGCACGCACTGTTCAGCACGTGCGACACCATCAATGCGTGCCCCAGCTCGACCAGCCCCAGGACAAAAAGCAGGAACACCGGCAGCACCAGGGCCGTTTCAACGACCGTGGTCCCTCGCGTGGCACGGCGTCGGCGTTGGTTCGGTGCGCGCAACATAGCGGCAAGCACTTTGCGATGAGTAGGAGAAAAGCGGAGTGTCGTGAGGCCCAGGGTGATGCGGGCTCGCGGCACGTTTCTAGACAAGGCGGGCGGAAGAGATCGAACGGGCGAAGCGTGTTGCGTGTCGTCCGAATCAAGTCGTGCGCATCGCAACTTCGCCATCTAAAACGTAGGTCGCATCCCCCACGTTTGACGGCCCGACGCCCAGAAATTCATGAAATTCCTAGCGGAACCGCAGCCACCGCGCCTCTTGAGCGGCATGATCGCTAGGACCCCACCCTTTTTGGCCACCGTGGTATTCCACGACAGAGGCCCGCCAACCTCAACCGAACTAACCCGCTACCTACCGCCCCGCCACCGACTACTCGAACCCCTCTTTTCGCATTTGCGAATTTGCGGTCAAAGTCTTGCCACCCAAGAACCAGGGAGAGGTCAACCAACTGACATTACCAAACGGCACGGTACTGGTTACGGTAATCGTCGTACCGGCTGTGGCGGTTGCCGGATCGGGCGAAACCGCGACGGCAACACCTGGCACGGCCACGCCGTTGGCGTATTCTTCGACGGCCGTTTGCACCGACGCGGTTGTGGAGCCGGTGGTACTGGCAATACGTGCCCCTACCCGCGATGCATTGATGAGCACCTGTTGCACCATGAGTGCGCGTCCGAACTCGATGAAGCCAATCACCATCAAGAAGAACACCGGGGCGACAATCGCAAACTCGGTTGCAGCCACGCCACGCCGCGCAAGGCGATGCCGTCCTCGCGGGATCGTCGATAGGTGAGATGTTTCGGACATGATTGTTTTACTCGATGAAGAACGGAAGGAGAGCTTTCGCCGCGAAAGATGGGATTCCATCGCGCCGGAAGAAATCACCTAACCAACACAACCGGTGAATACACCTGGCTGCTCGTACCGGTCACGGTGGCTGGAATGACTCCCCGGGCAATGGCCGGCGCTACCTGGATCATGACGTTCTTCTGCGACATCGAACCGGTCAACTTCACGTTGACGATGCGAATTCCCTGCCACTTAACGATCGTATAGGTGGCGTTATTGCCATTGCCGCTGACGGCCGAGAAGATCGGAATGATACGCGGTTGCCCCTTGATGGATTCGAGTTCATCCTTGACGCCGGCGCTGATGCCCGTATCGCCGTTGAGATACAGCTTTCCGCACGAATTGAACTTGAGCGAACCACCGTGATAAGCCAGGTCGGCCGACGAAATTCCGTAGAGAATCTGCCGGGCGATGTCTGCCGTGCTGTTATTGCAGCTTCCGATGTCCACGGTGCCACGATTTCCTGGCGAACCCGTGCCCTGAGGGTATAAGTTGACTTCCACCAAGCCATCGGAACCCGATTGAACCTGTTTGGTGGTTGCGTTCCAACTGTAGCTGTCGCTGCCGCTGTTGGCGATGAGGCTATTCCAAGTCTGCAAGTCGAGCGCGTAGGGCAAGATGTCGATATTGCTGCCATCGCTCGGCGTTTGAAAGCCATTCACCCCGACGACCAAGCCGGCGATCGCCTCCGATTCGAGGTCTTGCCCCGTTTGGCCGAAAATGCGAGCGAAAAAGTAGGGCACTTTGCCGTTGATCTCGGCGTTCTTGCGCAACCTTACTTTGATAGCGTTGTAACCATTTGGGCTGTTTGTTTCGAATGCACTCTGCGAGTTGGTAAAGTCGCTGATGTAACCCAGCACGACATCGCCCGTTGCGCTGTTGCTGGAGTTGGAATCGAGCGACATGGCAGAGCCCGTCACGCGGTTCAACGTGGCGTACTGGGCGGCCGTCGATCGCGCCTGCTGGGCGGCCGTGGACGCCGAGGCTCCATTGCCTAGTTGGCGTCCGTATTCCCAGCAAGCCGCCAGGGCGGAGGAGTCGGCCGAACGCTGCATCTCCTCTTTGGCCGAAAGCACATAGCCCAAGTCAACCGAAAAAGCCACCATGCCGACTAGCACGATCGACATGATCGCAGCCAACACCGAAATGGTTCCACGACGCAGTTCAGGCCGCTGGCAAAAGTAACGTTTCATGGCATGGTTCTCCGCAACATCGAAAAGGGATGTACTGCCGATCGTAAGTTCTTAGTGTGCGTGTCCGTGGTTAAAGAGGTTCCCGATTTTGCAGGACATGGTGTTGGGGTGGGTGTCAAACTTCCATTGCAAGCGTGCGAAA
>JADZFK010000042.1 GCA_020849945.1 Pirellulales bacterium
CCGTTCCTTGTGGTAGGGGTACTTGCTACTGGTTTTCTCCGCGGCTCCGTGCCTCCGTGGTTTTGATTGTGAGAAATGCGGACTAACCCCCCGGCAAAGCCGGGGGCTGAAAGCCCGGACACCCTAAACGGGTTCGTTCCAATTGATATTCCCATTCACCAAACCATATAGCCCGGCCATCTTGGCCGGGAATGCCACACCCTGCCAAGCCAATCTTCCCGCCATCCGCACTCGACCCAAAACAGGTCGGCCATCTATCGAAGTTGGGTCGTGTTGATATAACCGTAGCGCCCACCGCTCTGCCGGGCCACTCGCATCAGAAAATTGTCGGCCCTCGGCGAGCGCGCCGTACCGAACTCGATCACGCAAATCGCCGTTTGCGCTCGCGGGTTCAAGCGCGCGACCTCGGCCAATTCGCTTTCCGGCATCGGGTCGTCGGCATCGGAAAGAAAGAAAACGACATCGGGCGAAAACGAAAGAGCTGCCCGTAGGGCCGCCATGCGGTCGGTCCCGCCGTCGGCCGTGATGCCCCCCACAAAGTTCGCCGCCAACTGTTTGTTCCGCTCGCTGGCGTAATTGTTGCGGCCTCCGCCCGTCACCGCATCGAACGAATGCGTTTTCGTGTTGAAGAACACGATATGAAACTGATGCGACGTCCCAAGACTTTGCAAGCTCTGCAGAAGTTGCCGCTTCGCCGCCAGCAGCGGCGCTCCTTCCATGCTCGCCGAACGATCGAAGAGATAAACAAACCGCCGACCTCGACCCTCCACGCCGAAGACGCTCACCGACGCTTCGCCCCCCGGCCCGCCTCCTTGGCCACTCCCCGCACCGCTGCCCCGGCCGACAGCCGTTCCTTCATCGCCAGTCCCCTTGGCTGGCATGTTCGCGGCTGCCGCGTCACGCGGCATCGCGGGCGCATTGGGCTTCGGTGGCGCTTGCGCTACCGCAGGCACTTCCGCGGGCACTTCCGCGGGTGCCGTGGGGTACGCCGGGGGCGACACAACATTCGCCGCTCGCTCGGCGGTTTTCGATTCGTGCGCCGGTGGGGTTAACAAGCTCGGCGGCTGCCCAGCGGCGGCGTCAGCACTGTCTGCGGAACTTCCCAAACGTGCAGGCGTGTCGCCCGTTCCACTTTCTCCAATCGAGGCACTCGCCGCATCGAGCACTATTGTCAACGACTCGCCAGCCCCTGCCACCCCGCCTCGCGGCCACGGACGCAACGCCAACGCCAGCAGCGCGATGGCCGCCGCGTGAAAGAATATCGAAACGCCCCACGCAGGACGTTCGGCAGGTTGTCTGGCCTCGGGTGCTGGCATGGTCAAACTCGCCGCGCGATTCTAGCGCGGCCCCAATAATAGGTCAACGCGAAACATGCCACCCGCAACCTTTCGCCACAGCGGAATCTTGCCCTATAATTCTTCTAATTCATCCGTTTCACCACCTTTTCTCGGCAACTGCCCCCCAGCGGCTCAACCGGTCACTTGTAGCACTGCCAGCATCGCCACATCTCCCGCGGACACTCCCGTGCCTCTCCAAATTATCCACTATCCACATCCCACCCTGCGATACTGCTCGAAACCCTTGCGCCGTGTCGACGCCGAACTACGCAGCTACGTTGCCGAGATGCTCGACTTAATGTACGAGCACGAAGGCGTCGGCCTGGCCGCCAATCAAGTCGATCTGCCCTACCGCCTGTTCGTTGCCAACCCCGAGGGTGATCCCGCCATCAAAGATGCCGAGGCTGTGTTCATCAATCCCGTGATCAGCAAAGGACGCGGCCTGGAGGAGGACGAAGAAGGATGCCTCAGCATCCCAGGCATCCGAGCGCCGGTCACTCGCAATGCAACCATCAACATCCAAGGCTACGACTTGAACGGCAACGAAATCACTGGCGAAGTCAATGGCTTCCTGGCCCGTGTCATCCAACACGAAACCGATCACCTCGATGGCAAACTGTTCATCGACCGCCTCGGCCCCGCCCAAGCCGCCGAAATCCGCGCGGAACTCGAAGAGTTTGAACTCGCCTTTCAAAGCAAACTCGAAACTGGCGAACTACCTAACCTCGAAATGATGGCCGATCGACGACAACGACTCGAACAACTCCGGACCTAACTCAGCCCGTCCGGATACCGCAGTCACGGCCCCCGGATTATCCGGGGGTTCAGTCCGCATTTCTCACAATCAAAACCACGGAGCGACAGTGTCGATTCTGAATAGCCCGGCGCTCTGGGCCGGACGACCGGGTGTAGGAACCCATGCCAGTTCGCCGATCCGAGACGGCTCGGCTATATACATACAAGGCACAAAACCACGGAGAAAACCAGTAGCAAGTACCCCTTCCACCATGAACGGCGGAAACACCCTATCTTGTAGCTGCGGGCGGTTGACCTTGCTTCAAACGATCTCTTGGCTTGTTCTCCGCGACCTCGGTGTGTTCCGTGGTGAGAAATCCGGGCTAGCAACCTGTTGAAAGGTACCATCGCGGCGATTATCGACAGGCTCGTAAGCGCACTGGCGAAACCGACTACTTCTTGCCACCCTTGGCAGCCGGCCCTTTCGCGGCGGCAGGAGCAGCCGCAGCGCCCTCGGCGCCCTCTTCTTCTTTCTTCTTCTTTTTCTTCTTCATGGTAAGGGATATTGCGCGTATTGCAACGGGGGCGGAACCGTGTTTTTGGATGCAATAATCGGCGTTATTTGCGCCGGGTGTTGCGCGCCTCTACCGGGAAATGAAGCGTTTTCCGGGGTGAGGTTGTTGCAATAATCGATGATTTTGCTCATGGTTGCGAACATTTAACCGCGAGGGTGGGTGATCGTCGTTGGGTGGGTGCTTCGCCAAGCCCCCGGTCGTTGACCGGGGGCTAAATGGGACGATTGCACACGATGCGCCACGGAGCGCGTACCCGATGTGGGGGCGTGGGGGTCGGGTAAATTGTCAAAGAGCCGTTGGCCGCTGGCTCGGCGTGGGGGCATCTTAGCAGGTTACGGTACACGATTCCACTAAAATTTTTGGCCACTTGGTGGGTCTAGGGACGAGGGACGAGGGCCAGAAGGGATGGTGGGTACGAGGGGGGCGTGTTTAGCCGCGACGCGGAGCGGAGCGCGGGGCGAGCGGCTGAAATGGACCATGACAAATGGCCGATTTGCAATGACCAATCTGAATTCTCAGTGTCTTGGCGAGTAGCACCCGGCG
>JADZFK010000043.1 GCA_020849945.1 Pirellulales bacterium
ACACTCTGAGTGAACACCCGGACCCGACTAAGAACCAATGGTGGCAATGTAAAGCTAGGCAATTTAACGAAGTTTGACGCAAATTTATGAACACACGTCCCCTTAACCAAGAACATTCCATATGAACGTTTGTCCCCAACCACACGCCAAGCGTGAATGCCCGCGTAAGCCCCGGAGAGGCCCGCAGAATGCACCGCACACGCAAAAGGATAGAAGAGAGCCACCCAACGCCGGAACGCGGCACGAGCGATGCTGTGCGATTTGGCGGGGTGCGGGTTGTCGTGGAGAGAATCGGGCAAAACGCGAACAACCCCGCTTCGCCGAAGTTCCCGAGAAATGCCCCATGAGTCTCCGGAAAGAGCCTGGGGGTGACAAAGTGGATTGGATTAAGGGTGCGATGCCCTTGAAGTTGCAAAGCTTTATATATCAACGACTTAGAGACTGAGCCCCGCAAGGCCTGACACCCGTTGACACCCAATTGCCTAGTTCCTAGGCAGCACAAACCCATGAATAGCAACCACGTACCTGCTGCCCCCGATAAGAAACCCGAAAACAGTCGTTGGCGATGTGGGTTGCGGCATGGGCTCAAAACTCGCCACCTACCATTCAAAGGGGGCAAGTCGATCGAGCTGTACCGCAACGTTTACCGCCGTGCCATTGAAAACGAGTTGATCGAACAAGGGCGGGAGATTGGGGCGGTAGAGGCCACGATTGTTGCGGCGGCAACCACGGCGTATGAGCACGCTTTGAAAGCGGGAATCTGGCTCGCCAATCACCACGATGAGCTGGACCCCGAACAGCGATTGAATTTTAGCCGCGAAGAGATGAGGGGGCTTGCCGAAGCCGCCAAGCTATTGAAGCAACTCGATATCGACCGCCGACCGGAAAAGCGGGACGTATGGCAAAGCCTGACAGCCCCCGAGGCTGCCCCCCAGCCCCGCACCAGCAATGGTAAGTGTTCAGGTGCCCAAATGGTCATTGGTTTAGATGATGTATCAATCGAAGCCGTAGGCGACGAGGTGACACATGGCTGAGAATCCCCTACATCGGTACGCTAACGACTTTGTAGCCTTTGCGGGCGATATGGTCGTTCAGCTTGGCGGCCGGTTCGGGCGGTTCGCCGATCATTGGGACGCGGAACAGCAAACGTTGGTCGGTAAGTTGGCTCCATCGGTTCACGCGGTTCTACGCGGCGATATTCCGCCAACGAGCCGATTCTACGTTTCCGCCACGAAGGGCTACGGCAAAGATCAGATTGCCACGTTGCTGCTGCTATTCGTGCTGCTGTTTGCCCGACGTCCAACCCGTGCCCAACTGATTGCCAACAAGCTATCGCAAGCCAACGAGCCCCTGGATATTCTCCGGGGCATTCTTTGGGCGGATGGTCCGATTAACCGTTTGGCTGCGCAAGTGGTGGAGCTGCAATCTTATAGAGTGGTGAGCCATCGCGGAACAACGCGGCCGGAGAGTGTTATTGAGGTGCTTGCGAGCGACCGCCAAGCGCATGGGAGCCGCCCGGACATTCTGGTTTGCAACGAGGTTTCGCATATCGAGGATGAGTTCCATTTTCGCACAGCGGATGACAATTTGGCGAAGTGTCCTCACGGCCTTGGGTTGTATCTGAGCAATGCCGGTTACATCGGCACTTGGCAGCACGGTTGGCATGAGCGCGTGTTAGCCGATCCGTTGTTTGATTGTACCATCATCAAGCATCCCGCGCCGTGGATTGACCCAAAGGTGCTGGCCAGCAAGGCGAAGACGGACATTCCGGCGCGGCATCGCATGTATTACTACGGCGAGTGGGTTTCGCCCTTGGGGGATTGTTTGCCGCGTCAGCAGATTGAGGACGCGGTAGCGTGGGGCCATGCGGACGTAGTGCCGCGCCATCCGTACATTTGCGTTGCAGCGGCGGACCTATCAACGACGGTGAACCGCAGCGGGTTTGTGATTCTGGGGGTTGCCCCTGACCATCCGATTGCGTTGGTGGAGGCGAGATCGTGGAAGCCGAAAGAGTACATCGATCATCGGGAGTTCGTGAAAACACTTCGGGAAGAAATTGGCGAGTTGTGTCGGCAGCATGGGGTGCGAATTCTGGCGTTCGACCAGCATCAAAGCGCGTTGCTTGTGGACGTATGCGCGGCGTTGGGGATACCGACGTTTCCGTACTACGCGGGGGCGAAGGATTTTGACGAGGTGAAGAACAATGCCACGATGCGGGCGGAAGTATTGTTTCGTTCGTTTTCGGAGGGCTGGGTTCGTCTCTATCGGCAAGAGCAGTTGCTACTTGACCTGAAGGCTACTTCGATTGTGACGAAGGCAGGTGGTAGCAAGTTGGAATTTGCGGGTGACAGTGAGGGGGGGCATGGCGACTTGGCGGACAGTTTCGCCACGGCGTTATTGCTTGCTTGGAATGAGCAAAGAGCGCAGCGGTTCAACGTGCTCCACTACGGCAGCATCGACGGACCCAGAGAGGAGTGTTTGTTGGCATGAATCGAGAAGACCAGATGTTTTGGGGCGACGTGCCGACTTCGGCGTTTTACAAGGGGCGGCGGAGTCAGAGGCAACATAAGTGTCGCAGTTTCAAACCGACTCACCAAACGCAAGCGGCGATTGACCGCCGGCGTCAACAACAAGAACGGAGAAAAACGAAATGATTGGTACGCGAACAAAATGGATTGAACGGACAACGAGTCGAATCTCGGTTGATTCGGTAGGCGGGTGGCTCCGCGGGGTCAAGCTGCTGGGGCCTGTCTCGAAGAATGGGCGGCGTTACACGGCGGAAGCCATGCGAAATGCCGTGGGGTTATACGACGGCACGAAATGTTTCCTTAACCATCCCAAGCGGAATGAGTTGGAAGAGGACCGCCCATTTGAATCGTGGGTGGGTGTTGTCCGCAATCCCCGGGTGGATGCTGGGGGGATTTTCGGTGACATCGAATTGCGAACAAAAGGACCGCACTACAACCAGATTATCGAGGCGGCCGAGCGGTTCGCGGATCACTTCGGGTGTAGTCATGTTGCCGATGGCAAGTCTCGCCTTGATAACGGCGAGGAGGTTATTGAAAGTATCACCCATGTTTTTTCGGTGGACCTGGTTTGCGAACCGGCGACTACGAAGGGGCTGGCTGAATCGACCAATGGGGCCGCGATATCCACCGACCCGATTCTGCAAGCCATCGACCATTATCTTGGGGCTGATGGGGACCGGGAAACGCTTGTCGCATTCCTGAAAGACATTCTCGAAACGATGGTCGAGAAGGCGGACCAGATCGCGGACGGGAAGGCTGGCACTGCGCATTTGCCACCGTCGGCCGAATCGTTTGCCGCGTTCTGGCCGAAGCCCATATCCCGTGAGGAGTCGGAACGTTTTGCACAGAGTTTACGTTAACCCTTTTTGTTGAGGAGGAATTGGTTATGACAACGGCAATTGATACGAGATCAAGTGAATCCCGTCCCGTGCCTGTCGCGTGGGAGGAGCATCAAGCCGACCTGGAGCGACGGCGCAAGGAGCGGGATGCAAAACGCGAGGAGTTGTTGAAGTGTTGCAACGCCACCTATGCGGCAAGTCGAGAGATGGAGAAACCGCTTTATGAATTTTCGGTGTCCGCTCGTTGGATGGGGGCGGGGGATGGTGGCATTAGTTTTGTTGAAGCTGGTCCTATCAAGGTTATAGCCCAGTCCGAACATAGTGCTTGGGCGAGTTTCTGCGATTCGATTAGAGAGTACCCGTCGCGTCGAGTTGCCAACGCGACAATCTCCAAAGGCAAGCAGTTGAGTGAGAGAGCGGCATTAGCGTTTCGTTCGGTATCGGCAGGCAAGGGGATGGACCCGGTGATTCCGACAAGAAAGGCTGGACCGAAACGAAAGCGTTCAGGTTTGTAGGAAGCCATTACCATACCCGCCCTCGTAGCGATGCTATCCCGCTTAGGACTGCGGGGGCGGGGTTTGGAGGTGCGATTGTGAAGGAATTAAGCGAACGAGAGCGGAACGAAAGTATGGACCGGATGGTTGCCATAGCCGAGCACATTACGAAGGCGATTGATTGTGCCATACGGTCCGAGTCTGGATTGCAATTGCGGTTCAACGCCACCAAGAGCGAATGTAGGCTTGCTTGCTTACAGTCTTTGACAAGGCTAGTGGCTGAGGCTGTCGCCCAGCTTTCAATCTATCCATCGGATGACGAAAAGAGGTTGGAGACTCGCACCATTGCGATATTTGCAGACCTCGACACACTGGTTGGGAAATACCTGCGAAAGCCAAGCTAGAGACCGAAAGTACAGAATCGTTTCTGGCGAACGCCACGGCGAAAGGTATCAAGTATCGACCCAACCCACGGGAACGATTCTGGGGGCATCCTGGGAGGTCGATTCCGGGGGTTGGCTCGAAAAGTTCGAGCGCGAAGCGGCAAAGAAACGGCAATCGCAAAAGCCGGGCGGGAAACAAGGGGAGAAAGTCTCTTCCGGAAAATTTACGGAGTTGTCAGAGAAGGGCGACACCCGAGACAAGATCGGCAAGGCGGTGGGTATGAGCGGGCCTAGCTTTCAGCGGGCCAAGGCCGTGGGATGAGGCGAAGAAACGGCAAGCTACTGCTGGACCTAGTGAAAACCGGTTACACGAAGTTACCGGTTTGTCCGACCTTGGCGTTAGCGGGTGTCATTGACACCCGATCCTGGCGTTTCCTAGCCCTTTGTACACCTATTTTGAGAGGTGGCGGAAATTGCGTTTTAGCCTATAAAACAAGGTATTTCCCGGCTTTTCGTGGCATCCCTTAAAATGGCTAGTCTGCTTTAAAAGTCCGCTGCTCTACCAACTGAGCTACGAGCTCGGCTCACGAATCGAGCCTCTCATTGTACCGAAAACTGGCTTCCAGGGTACCTCTCTTGCAAAGAATTGTTCGTGCCGTTTGTATTTGTAATCTTCTCGCTTGGCGAGAGGAAATTCATCTTGCGGAGAGATATCTACAATGAATCGACCTCGCTCTTTCGCCGCGCCCCCTTGCGGAAGCGTTTCGGTTTGCTGACGCTAGTGAGATGGGAACCCTACGGCGAATACTGGCCCTCGAAACATCTGCCCGCCACGGATCGGTTGCCCTGCTGCATGGCGAAGCGGGGCCGGCGCGGCTGGTCGCCGAGCTTGCGTTGGTGGGCGATGAGCGCTCGGCCCAGGCTTTGTTGCCGGCTGTGCGGAAGTTGCTCGACCAGTCGGCGTGGCCTGCCGGTACGATCGACATTGTGGCGGTGGCGGTGGGGCCGGGATCGTTCACGGGGCTACGCATTGGCGTAACGGCCGCGAAAACGTTTGCGTATGCCGTGGGTGCCGACCTCGTGGGCGTAAATACGCTCGTCGCACTGGCCTTGCAAACGCCGCGTGCCGAGGGGCCGTTGTGGACCGTGATGGACGCGCAGCGGCAAGAACTGTTTGCAGCCAAGTTCGAGTCGACGATCGCAGACTGCACGTCGTGTGTTCCTAGCTTGCCTCGCTTCGCGGTCGAAACACGCATCCTGGCGCAAGATCGCTGGCTGGCCGAATTGCAAGCAGGTGATTGGGGCACCGGCCCGGCGCTCCATCGGCTTGCTCCGCGTGTTCCCACCGGCGTTTGCATCGTGCCCTGCGAGCACTGGCAACCGATGGCGGCCGCCGTCGGCCAAGTGGCCTGGCATATGCACGAGGCAGGCCACCGCGACTCCCCTTGGCAACTCGTGCCGCAGTACTATCGTTCGAGCGCTGCCGAAGAGAAGCTCGAACGGCGTGGTTGAAGCCACCTCGCCGTGCTTTGGCCGGGAAGGAACCGCGGCTATTCATTCTCAGCTCACAGCGACGCAAATGCCTCGCGCGCGGTGGCCACGGTGTCGTCGATGTCGGTTTCGGTGTGGGCTGCCGAAACGAACATCGCTTCGAATTGGCTGCACGGCAAGTAGTTGCCGCGTTCGAGCATTTGCCAAAACCAGCGGCCGAAGCGTTGCGTATCGCATCGGCTGGCCGAGGGCCAATCATGCACAGGCTCGGTGCTGAAGAACAGCGTCACCATGCTTCCGGCGCGTGCCACTTGGTGAGCCACGCCGGCCGCGGTGGCCGCCTCCTTCAAACCGCGTTCGAGCCTGGCGCTGAGTTGCTCCAATCGTTCGTAAGGCGGTTCATCGCGAAGCAGCGTGAGCATGGCGCAGCCAGCGGCTGTGGCCAAGGGGTTCCCGCTAAGCGTGCCGGCCTGAAACACCTTGCCGGCGGGCAGAATGCGGTCCATGATATCGGCCCGGCCGCCATAAGCACCGACGGGCAACCCACCGCCGACGATCTTGCCGAGTGTGGTGAGATCGGGCTGGATACCGAGCCGCTGCTGAGCACCGCCGTATGTCACGCGGAATCCGGTCATGACTTCATCGCAAATCAAGAGCGCGCCGTGCTGTTGCGTAAGATGTCGCAGGGCTGTGAGGAACTCGGGCGTGGGAATGACGACGCCCATGTTGCCGACGATCGGCTCGAAGATCACGCCGGCAATTCGTTGGCCGTGGGCCTGAAAAGCTTCTTGCAAGCCGGATACGTCGTTGTATTGAAGAACGAGCGTATCGCGGCTGGCACCGGTGGTGACGCCGGGCGAATCGGGCGTGCCGAGCGTGGCCGCCGAGCTGCCCGCCGCCACGAGCAAGCTATCGACATGACCGTGATAATTGCCGGCGAACTTCACGATGGCCTCGCGGCCCGTGTAGCCGCGGGCCAGGCGGATCGCGCTCATCGTGGCCTCGGTCCCCGAGCTAACGAGGCGCACCTTCTCGATGCTCGGGACGGCCTCGATAATCAGCCGTGCCAACTCGTTCTCGCCGGGCGTCGGCGCGCCGAAACTGGTGCCGCGCCGGGCGGCTGCCACCACCGCCTCTACCACGCGCGGGTGGGCATGGCCAAAAATCAGGGGCCCCCAAGACCCCACGTAGTCGATGTAACGATTCCCGTCCACATCCCACAGGCGCGCCCCCGCGCCCCGCTCGATCACAATCGGCTCGCCGCCAACACCGCCAAACGCGCGGGCAGGGCTATTCACGCCGCCTGGCATCAGTCGCTGGGCCTCCGAAAAGATCGCACGACTTCGTTCGTGATTCATCACTCCTCGTTTCCCGCATGGCGAAGCA
>JADZFK010000044.1 GCA_020849945.1 Pirellulales bacterium
ATGAGTTGCAACATCCTCTTGGTGCTCTTTCGCTTCTTGCGGTTCTGCAACATGCTCAACACTCGTTCGCGGAGCACGGCCGTCTCGCGTGAGGAGCGGATGAGGATTTCCTTAAGGGTCGAGAAGAATTCGCCGTCGAACCCTTCCTCGTTCGATAATGCCGGAAAGGAAGGCCGGTGTTCGGCCACGGCTTGTAGCCGTGCCACGGCCGACTCGATGTCGGCAAAGCCTTGGCCATCGAGCTTACCGAGGCGGCGATGCAATTCCTCAAGGGGCAGCGTCCAAAACTCGGCTCGAAGTCCTTCCAGTTCCTGCAACAAGTGCCGACGGTCTGTCTGAAGTTCCTCCGGCGACTTGGTCGACGCGGCGGATGCGCTGAGCTGAGTTTCTCTCACCTTCCCCAGCACTTCGTTGCGAGCTTGGATGATCTCCTCGCATTGGTGTACCGGGTTCATTTCGAGCAATCGCACCATGTAGTCGATTGCCCGCTGGCGCGAATTGGCCTGAGTGTCACTCACGATCGCCTCGGAATTCGTATCCTAAGGTGGAAAGGATTTGCAGCAGCCCGTTGTGGGCAAACTCAACCGCCTCGCGTTCGCCCGAACTCATGGCCGCTTCAAAGGTATCGATAGCGGCTTCCAGTTCGGAACGGTGGAACGGGCTCACCTCGCCGACTAGCCGCTCGCAATACCGCAGCAAGCGCTGATTCACCAGGTCTTCGCGCGGGTAATACTTCAACGATTGTAATTTGCGAACCGCGTCTTCCAACTCCTGTTTGTCGAAACTCTTCGCATGTTGGGTGAGTACGGTACGAAACTTCTTCGGCGATTCCGGCAGGTACGCTTCGACTTCGAGGATGCCGTTGATGTCGTAAGTAAACCGAACGAAAAACTGCTTGCCGGCGGGCCCGGGCGGGATGCCCGTGACTTTAAGCTCACCTATCTTGAAGTTCTTCTCCACGCGGCGGTGCTCGCCTTGGTACACGACGACATTCACCTCGCGCTGGTTCGGGGCAACCGTCTGAAACGGTTCTTCCTTGGAAACCGGGATCGTCGTGTTGCGATGGATGATAGGAACAAAATAGCCTGGCTTGATCTCGCCCAAGAACTCTTTGACCACTTCAATGCCCAGTGTGAACGGGCAGACATCGGTCATCACGAGGTCTTCGACCGCTTGATCATCGGCGATCAGCGCCGCCTGAACCGCGGCCCCCAGACCCACAACCTCATCGGGATTGAACTTGCACAGCGGTTCCTTGTCGAGGAACTCGCGCACGAAATCGGCAACGACCGGCATCCGCGTGGCACCGCCCACGAGGATCACATCGGCGATGTCAGCAGGATTACACTGCCCATCTCGCAATGCCTTGGCAACGGGTTGTGAGAGTCGTTCGACGAGCGGGCTTACAAGTTTCGCATACGACGTGCGATCGATCCGAACCGTGGGGGCATCGGGCAATAAATGACCGACGTCATCGGGCAGCGTGATCACGACCGATTCCTTCGTGGTGAGTTGCCGCTTGGCCGTTTCGCACTGTTGACGCAAGCGGGCCACTCGCAGCGGCTCGCGTAGCTCGGCCGATTCGAGCTGAAGGCCTTGCTTTTGCAGCAGGGTGGCCACGAGGCGATCGGTGAAATCTTCGCCACCTAAGAAACTTTCGCCGGCGGTCGAAACAATTTCGAGCGTACCCTCGAACACGTCCATCAGGGTCACATCGAAGGTGCCGCCCCCCAGGTCGATGACGAGCAGCCGCTTTTCCGAGTTGCGATCGTGGAAGCCATAAGTTAGTGCGGCGGCGGTGGGCTCATTGACGATGCGGCGAACGAGCAACCCCGCCATCTCGCCCGCTAGCTTCGTGGCTTGGCGTTGGTTGTCGTTGAAGTAGGCCGGCACGGTGATGACGGCTTCGGTCACCATTTCGCGTAGGTGATGGCGGGCATCGTCGCGCAGTGATTGCAGGACGAGGCTGGATAGTTCGATCGGTGTGAACGATTGTCCGCCGATCGCAAGCGTTTCGTTCGAACCCATGAATCGCTTGAAGCACGATGCGCATCGGTCGGGTTGCGTGACGCGAAGTTCCTTGGCTGCTGCCCCCACCAGCACTTGGCCGGATTCCGTAACGCCCACAACCGACGGCGTAAGAACCTCTCCCACCGCATTGGGAATGAGCCGTGGCACCCCTTCTACCAAGTGGGCACACAGCGAGTTCGTCGTTCCTAGATCGATTCCGATGATCGGAGGCATTGCAGTGTGTGCCGAAATATCCTGGCTCCGCCATCCATTGGTGAGCGGAACTTGGTGAGGTCATCACGTTCCACGTGACAAACATTCCTATCGAGTTAAGAGAAAACAAACATTCTTCTCACAAACGACGCCCCGACGGGGATCCGTCGTCCGATGTGACGTTCCCAAACTATGATAAACAATAGTTTCAACAGGGCCAATCAAAGAAATTAGCCGTATCGGTTTGATAAGTAATTCCCCCAGGGGTGCTCATTCTTGTGCGGCAGAATCAATGCAAATCCTGAATCTTCTGGAACACTTTACATCGGCGAAATCAAGCGACCAACGTGTTGCACCTCTTTCAAAGTGTTATGCCTGCGAGCTGTCTGCACCGTGTTTCTTGCACGCTCCGGCGTGAATAAATGGTAGAAATTAACCACGGACGCACGGAGGCATGGAAAAAGCAGAGAAGCAGAGGTGTCATTGCTAATTGGTCACTTGTCATGGACCATTTCAGAGATGACCAAACCTCAAATGACAAATCTGCAATGACCAATTCTTCTCCGTGCCTCGGTGTGCTCTATGCGTTCTGTGGTGAATCGCTCGCGACGGCGGTTCCTTGTTTTCCGTTACTGCGTGCGGCGGGGTTGGCGTGGCAGGCGGATGGAGTAGTCGTCGGCTTGTTGGGGGATCTCGGGCGGGGGCGGGGTGTTGCTGGGGGAGGCGTTTTCGTAGATCGGGTCGAGTTCGTAGCCTTCGAACACGCTCGGGATATAACTGCTCCCGCCGTCGTCTTTGCCGTTCGGGCCGACGCTGGTGAGGAGGTATCCGTCGTTCGTGCGGCGGTACAGGAAGCTCTTGCCCGAGAATTCATCCGGCGGCAGTTTGGGCAGAATGCCGGGGGGCAGCTCGGCCAGTGTGGCCGGGTATTTGCCTTGCTCGGCGCGATAAACGGCCAACGCGGCCGCCACGCGCGACATCGCTATGTAAGCGTTCGCGCGGTCTTGGGCATCGGCCATCGCTTGGGTCATGCCTGTCGTATACCCCAGGACAACTCCTCCGAGTGCGGTACTTCGGCGTTGGCGGCTGAATGCACTCAAGAACAACGCCGTGGGCGATTCGAGGTCTGCCTGGCCTTGTTGGAGACGCTGGTCAATCAGGTTAATCGCGGCCATGCGTTGCTGACGTGTCGGTAGGGAAAAAACAGCGGTTAATCGATCGTGAAGTAAGTTCGTATCCCGCAGCACGATGTTCCAATCGACGGAGGTTGAGGCAATCAAACGCGCGGTGACTGGAGTCTTCGAGTAATCGTTCTCAAGTGCAGTGAAGTCGGAACTCTTTGCGAGGCTCATAACGGTATCTAAGGCGAACAGACGCTCTCCCACGTCATAGGCATCTGCCGCGGAGAACGAAGGCAGTGCGGCAAGGTCGCGTTCGATTTGCCGAGCTTGCTGAGCGGTGAGTTTCTCGGAGCCGAGAAGTGTAATCGTAAGATCATGGGCGATACCTCGGATGGCAATGCCCGTGAGTTCGCTAACAAGATTCCTAATTGCCGAGCTTAAAATGCCGAACCGGTGAATTGCAAGAATGTGTTGCCAGGCCTCGTCCACCCGCCCTTCGCCCAGGTGCAACATAGCCCGTGGGCCCAGAATGCGTGCCGCATTGCGCAAGTTTTGCGTTGGAGGAAGTAACGAAACGACTGCGAATAGTGTTTCATCATCATCCGTGCTTGCAGGCGGCCAGTAGAACTTTGGCCGCTTAGATGCTTCCACGAGCTTGTCGATTTTGGCCTGGTGCTCGTGCAGCCAATCCGCAAGGGGTGGCAGGTCGCTTTCTTTCCAGGGGCGATACATGACGTTGTCCATGTATTCTTCTGCTTCGTACGAAAGCAGCTCGGCTTCACTTCCTTCGGGAAGTGAAGGTTCGTTAAGAAGTTGCAGGATGACCGCTTCGCTGGCCGGTTTGCCTTCGAGCTTCAACAATCCTCGCTGATTCATCATTGCCGCGACACGCCTGCGCATTTCCGGCGAGTAGATCGGCGGCAGGATGCTTTCCTGCGTGGGAATCTCGATTACGCCGAGAGTGTCGGCCACGGCGGCGGTTTCCTCGGCGGTCGAATCGCGAAGGCCGAACACTTCGAACAGCAACATGGCGGCGTTGTTTTCGCTCGTGACGCCTTGGCTATGCTTTTCGTGGTAGTACCGTGCGAAATTGGGCAGGCCGTTGGGGCCGAGGGGGGCGGTAACGTAGGTTGTTTTCGGCGAGACGATGATCGGCGGATTTGGCCCGAAGAGCAGGTAGAGGAACAGGCCGCCGAGCAGTAGCGTGGCCGCGCCGAGCCACCAGTAGGCGCTGGGTTTCTTGCGTTGCGGCAGTAGAGGCACACCTTCAGACATTGGCCCCCCCGGATAGGTTTGTCGAGATTCCGATTATATTGGGTAGTTGGCGGGCGTTGAATCCCTGGGTCGGAAGAATTGGGGAAACGCATCACGCGCGTTTATCCAAGCCGACGGCAAGCCGTCGGCTTGGGGCGGGGGGGGCGGGGTGTGCCGGGGGGGCGATCCGTTCTCTATGCTTGTTTTTCCGAGCTTCATCCTGCCGAGTGGGATGTCTACGATGGAACGCAGTATTGTGGAGTTGGAGTTTGAGGTTATGGTAGATTCGGCAGTGTGGTTCCATGCTTTGCCCCACGAGTTGTGAAATTGATGTTGAACATTTCTCGAAGTCGAGTTGGTTGGAGCCTTGCTTGGGCCGTGCTGGCGATTGGGGGGCGGCCGGTTGAGGCCCAATTACCGACGGCGACCGGGCGGAGCTTCACGCTTAGCAACGCGGCCTGGAAGGCGTTCATCCCCAGCACGTATTACCAACGGCCTGGCAGCGTGGCCGATGTGCTTGTGCATTTTCACGGCGACCCGCAGACGTTTTGGAATAACGCCCAATACGCGAACCTGAATGCGATCCTGGTGACCGTGAACTACAGTGGGCTTTCCAGCGCGTATTCGACGCCGTTTTCGAACTCGGCGCTCTTCCAGCAGGTGGTGAACGAAGCGCTGGCGAAGGTTCGGCTAGAGGCCGATATCCCGGACAACTTGCAGTGGGATCGCCTTGAGGTTTCGTCGTTCAGCGCCGGTTACGGCGCGGTCCGCGAGATTCTCAAGAGCGCGACTTACCGTAGTGATATCGATGCGCTGTTGGCAGCCGATTCGCTGTACGCCACCACGGCCGGCGACGGCACACCACTCGATGCGCAGATGGCCGACTACAAGACATTCGCCACGCTTGCGAAAAATGGCTCGAAGACGTTCCTGTTCAGCCATTCGCAAGTGCCTACTTACAGTTACGAGACCACGCAAGAGTGTGGCGATGAGTTGATGCAGCACTTGGGGATTTCGGCTTCCGCTTACAACGTAAATGGGTTGGGAACGCTGAATTTCTACCGTTCGGCACAATCGGGCAACTTTCGACTGTGGGGGGCGCTGGGCACCGATGGCGATTCGCACCTTGAACACTTACGCTACATCGGCGAGTTACTGGAGGAGTTGCCGATCGCGAAGGTTGTGCCTGGCGATTACAACAACAGCGGGCAGGTGGATGTCGCCGATTACATCCTGTGGCGCAAGAAGGTCGGTGCCGGATCAATGCCCAACGAAGCGGGCGTAAGCCCTGGCACGATCGACTTGGCCGACTACAACTATTGGCGTTCGCGTTTCGGCGCCACCACCGCTCCGACTTCAGGCAGCGGGGCGCTTCTTGGAGGTGAGAGCGTCCCCGAGCCGGCAGTCGGGGCCATCTTCGTGTTCTACTTCGCAGCGATGATGAGGCGAGTAAGAAGGCGTAACGACGGTTTTCTCGCCTAGAACCTGTTGCCGTACCGTCGTGGACTGTCTCAGTTGTCCGAGCCTTCAAGGAGAACGAATCGGCGTTTAACACCGCAAACCTTATCCGTGTCTCTGTGGCTCCGTGGCGAACATTCCGTGGCGAACATTCCGTGGCGAACATTCCGTGGCGAACATTCCGTGGCGAACATTCCGTGGCGAACGCTCGCGTGGTGAACGCTCGCGTGAATTGAGTTCTAGCCTGCGGAAGCGAGCTTGGCCGCGACTTGAATGGCGGCGATCATGCCTTCAGGGCGGGCCGTGCCTTGCCAGGCGAGATCGAACGCGGTGCCGTGGGCCACGCTGGTGCGAACGATCGGCAGGCCCAGCGTGATGTTGACGGCCGCGTGCATGCCGAGCAGCTTGAGGGCGATGTGCCCTTGGTCGTGGTACATCGCCACGACGGCATCGAACTCGCCATTGCGTGCGCGCAGCAAGAGGGTATCGGCCGGGAAGGGGCCTGCGACATCCAGACCGGCTCGAACAGCGGCGGCCACGGCCGGCGCGATCGTCGTTCGCTCCTCGTCGCCGAACAGGCCGCCTTCGCCGGCATGGGGGTTGAGCGCGCACACGGCAATACGCGGCCGTGGAATACCCAGGCGACGCATGACGTTGTTTGCCAGGTGGCATTTGCTTTCAATGGCCGCGGGGGTGAGGCTGGTGAAAACACTTCGCATCGATTGATGGAGCGTTACGTGGGCCACGCCCAAACCTGCCGGCGAAGCCATGAGATCGCCAGGCGACAAATAGAGCATCATGGCGAACTCGCTCGCGCCGCACAGTTCGGCAAGGAGTTCGGTGTGGCCTGGGTAGTTGCGACCAGCCGCGTGCAGTGCCGCCTTACTCAGCGGGGCCGTGACTATCGCGTCGATGCGACCCTCCAGTGCCCAGCGAGCGGCGGCGGTAATGCACCGGTAGGCGGCTTCGCCTGCCCGAGCATCGATAACGCCCGGCGGCACTTGGGCCGCGTCATCGGCGCAAACATCGAGGATCGGGACCGTCTTGCAGTCGGGGCCCGCCTGCTCGACTTCTTCCGGAGCGTGGATGGAAACCAAGTTGAGGTCGTCGCCGACGAGCCTGGCCGCGCGACCCAGAACGGCCGCGCTCCCCACAACTATCGGTTGAACGGTTGCGTGGACGGCCGGGCTGGCCCACGCCCGCATTATCACTTCCGGGCCGATCCCGGCAGGGTCGCCCATGGTGAGTGCAATCAAAGGCTTGCGAGTTCTAGGCATACGATTTCGTGATCAACCGCCTTATTATCGTACTCGTAATGGGCAACCCACGTGGCAGGGGATGCACTCGGGGTCACTAAACGGTAGGCTGTTATTGCGTTCGTTGCTACCCTTTGGGGGGCAAGGAGGCGACTTGTTCGTTGCCCCCGGCCTCTTGTTCTCGCACCGCAAGAAGCATGGTGCGCGAGGCAGGGAGCTTGGCCGACATGATTCACTCATTGTAAAGTCTTTTTTCGTGGGTTGCGCGGATCGTGGCACGGACTTTAGTATGTGGTCGGTACGGACTAAGGTCCGTGCCACGTATTGTGGTCGCAGACGAGCGTTCGCCCGAGCGAACCCAGGCGATTCCGAGCACCGGCACCGTTTCCTGGATGTGAACTTCCTCGTAATCAGGCCAATATAAGTTTCTACCCCCCTGGTTTCATGGCCCGAATTATTCTCTCGCTTTCGTCGGTATCGATCGTTCTGTTGTTTGCCGCCCTTTGGATGGGGCTGACGATGGGCGATTTGTACGTGCGACCGATGCCTACCAACGAAACGATGCAATGGGCCATGTTCCACCGCTTGACCGGCATCGCGGCGGGCTTGATGGTTGTTTTTGTGGAGAGTGTCGCAATCACCTACTTCGTGGGCACTAGCCGGTGGTGCAAGGAAGTAGCCGAGACCTATCACTTCGACATGCAACTGGTGGCCGCCTGCAATCGCCTCAAGCGAAGACTTTTCTTTTGGGCTGTTTGCGGGATGTTGACGGTGGTGGTCATCATTGCCCTGGGCGGCGCGGCCGACCCCGCAACGCTACGCCCCAACACCCAAGCTTGGGCCGATTGGCATCTACTCGGTGCAATCGTGGGAATAATTTTTGTCGCCTGGACGTATTTCGTGGCATGGAAAACCATTCTTGCGAACAACACCATTACCGAGAAGATGACTGAGCTGGTAAAGGCAATTCGCAGGGAAAAGGGCCTCGATTCCGAACCCCCTCCGCCGGCCGGAAGCCAACCTCCTAACTCCCACCCACTTGCCGTATAAGGGGTTGATTCGTTACAACCGGAACCTTGCGCGGTTGGGGTGGCTGCGTGCCTTGTGGGCAATGGGGGCTACACCGTGACAAGGTAGGGCCGGTAACTATACTAGGCTTACACTGGTCGATTTCGGCTAGTTCGACCGTTTGACCAATTTCGTGCTGTTTTTGAGATACTAGGATTTTTCACCAGCGAAAACTCTCTCACTTTCTTTGGAACGCGAAACCGCTCTGCTTCTTCATGGGTTTCACGGGTTCAGAGTTAGAAAGTGGCAGACCAGCCCGCAATTGTCGGAACAAAGGGATCGGGAACGATGGCAAAAGCGATGTCTATCGCCGGTATGGTAATCGGCGGTTTCGTAGCGCTGTTGTTCGTCTTCGACCTTGCGCTGGGGGTTCCGTTTGGCGGCCAGGCAGGCCTTGTGCCTAATTTGGGCCTGGCACTTTGCGGCGGAATTGTTGCCTACCTGGGGTGGAACGCCTTTCGAGAATTGAAAGGCTGATAGCCAGAATCTACTTCCACAGAATTCTTAGCTCGGCTGTTGCATATTTCAGAGCCACGAAATCCGCGATAGGCACGAAAACCCGCGCCGTAAATCGGATTCTCGCCAAGCCAGGTTGTTCGCACGGTTGAGAATAACCAGTGCTTTCGCACTACAGTGCTAGTTATTCTTCACCACGACGACACGACGGGCACGACGGACGGAAGAAAAATGGGCAGAATAACAGGATCGGCAGGATGAACCGGATCAAGGCGTTTAGCGACGAACAAGAGAATCTCTTTGATGCATTAGCAATTCATCGGTCCTGCATCGTATTGCGTATTCCGTTGCATCCTGTAGATCCGGCCAATCCTGTTATCCTGTCAATCGTTCTCGTCGTGCCCGTCGGGTCGTCGTGGTGAAACGGAACATCGTGCCGCGGCACGATATGGCCGAGCAATGCCTATTGCGTGCGTTAACCTGCCCGGCGGAGAATGGATTGCTGGGGCGAGAGGGCGGGCACTTTGGAGAGTCGTTCCGCTGTGGTGCGGAGAGTTTCGACGCGGATCAGCCCTCGATCGCGCAGTGCGGTCAGCCGACGCAGGAGCCAACGCAGGTCCGAGAGGTCATGTCGGGGCATGGCCGCAAGGGCAGCCGCATCTACGAGCAGGTGGAAGCTGCCGGCTTCTCGTTGGGTTTGGGTCATGCGTCGCCAAATCGAACGCTTGCCGCTGCCGAACCACGAGGGGGCGAGCGGAAGCCGGGCAGAAACGGGAATCTCCCACACGCCGTAATGCAAGGCTCGCGGTTCGCGGCTCGTCTCGGCGTTGTTAAGTGCGCCCACCAAAGCGGTGAGGTGTTGCTTAACAATCAGGTCGCAATGTTCTTCAATCGAAGCAACGAGCGGCGCAAACGAGGTGACGTGCAGCCCAGCCGCTCGGGCTTGTGCAACACGGCGAATGAGTTCGCGGGCGAATCGTGTCCGGCCTGCCGTGGGGCCTACCCAGTTTTCATCGCCCAAGATCGCCAGTTCGTGTTCGAGCGACGACTTGAGGATGAGCGGTGTCGCCGCGGAATGGGCCGGGTCGTTGACCACCCACGTGACGCACACCCGCTCGGCATTCATCGTTGCGATGAGTTGCCGCGAAATAGTCGCCAGCTCTTGATGACGCTCGATGCTGCGTCCCTCGGCCGCGGTATCGAGCTGGACCGTGATATTGACGTGCCCAACGTGGTACTGCTGCCAAGTGCGATGATGTGCGCTCGACATAAATCTTCCAATTGCAGGGACATATGCGAGGGCAGGGGGGAGAAGGCGGAAGGCAAAGCCAAACACCAACGCAGGATACCCTACGCCCCACACCCGCCAACTTGCGGCTGCCGACTTGGGTCGCTATTCCTTCCCTCGTTTCGGTTTCCGAGCGTAGGGAACTCGATGGAAACACCTAACGCAACGGTTGGGCAGGCGCGGCAAGATGTTCGGCCATTCGCGGCAGTGCCGTTGCCGGCGGGTGAGGCGCGTGGGCAAGCTGTTCCAATTGAGCCGCCACGTGGGCCACGCCCATGCCCAACAGCAAGGCGGCCGAGAGTTTGAGCCGGTCGTGCCTGTGAAACTGAAGTTCCGGCAGCAAATCGCTCAGCGAGATGCACAAGAACGTCCCGGCAGAGAAGGCCAGCGCGCAGGCGATGTACCACTGCCGGGCGGCACTTGCGGGGGCGTTCAATTCCGTGGAAAGTCCCAGGTAGAATACCACGACGCCAAGCGGGATCGCACAGGCAAACAAACCGTTGATCGTGTGCCGCCAGGCAAAACTCCAGCCGCCACGGCCCATCAACATGCTGATCGTCATCGCATCGAACGGTTTGTGAAGGAAGATAACCAGAAACGTGCCGAAGCCGGCCAGCCAGGAACCGTGGCTGCCATGCTGAACGGCCGCCGCCAGCGCCACGCCATTGAGAACACTATGAAGGGCCAAGCCGGCCGCGGCCCCACTCCACGAGAGGTTGTGCGGCGTCTGGATCTCGACCGTCTGATTTCCACGACTATCGCCGAGCGAGTGGTGACGGTCGCACGCGTGATGCTGGTGGCCATGATGTTCTTGGTGAGGGCGATTGCAATCGTGCTGGTGATCGCCAAGCGACTCTTCGTCCGTCATACCCTCAGGAACGTCGTGATGATGATAACTGAAGAACCGCTCGATGAAGAACATCGCCAACATGCCGGCGACGAGTGAAAGCGAGATCCAACGAGCCGTCTCGGCCGTCACTTGCAGCACCGAAGGCGGCGAACTGCCGATCGCCCCGCTGTTGGAAGCCAAGGCATTTGCGGCAGCGGCGGCTTCTGTGAACGCATGGGGCAGCATATGCAGCACGCCGATCCCGAGCATCACCCCCGCAACAAAGCTCACCGCAATCTGCATCCACCGATGCGTTAACTGAAACCACACCGGGATCATCCCCCCCGCGATCGACGCGACAAGAATGAGCGCACAATAATAGGCAAGCAACACGGTGGGCATGATGATTGGTTAGCTGTTAGCTGTTAGCTGTTAG
>JADZFK010000045.1 GCA_020849945.1 Pirellulales bacterium
CAGATTACTTGTGCTATCATTGTTTATAAGAACAATTCTCACCTTATGCAGGGCGGTTTTCCGATCTCTGTTGAACGCGAGTATTGAGGGTAAGATACGCGGCGACGCTGGCAGCGGGTTGGCGTCCAAAAAAATCTGGTAGATGTCCCGGTCCTACCGGCGGCGCCCCCTTTTCCTGGGTTGGTATACCTGTTTTTTTGCCGTGCATACATTTTCCTCTTTGCGGTTAGGTCGTTCCGTGATTGTTCGATTAGCGTACCTGGCGTGGCTACGAGCTAATGTGCGGCGGTTCGTGCGCAATGCGTCGCGGGCACGCAAGATCCAACACGAGGCCTTGCTGCAGAAGATACGGCGGAACGCCGACAGCCAACTGGGGCGCGATTTCGGCTTCGCTAGCATTCGCTCGGCGGCAGAGTTTCGAGCCCGCGTCCCCATCATGTCGTACGAGGACCATCGACCCTACATCAACCGGGTCTTGCATGGCGACGTAACCGCCCTCTTCGCCCCTGGCACCAAAGTGCTGATGTTCGCCATGACCTCGGGCACGACGGGCGACCCCAAGCGGTTACCGATGACCGAGGAACTGTTCCGCGAATACCGCCGCGGGTGGCAACTGTGGGGAGGCGGCGTGTATGGCGATTACCCAAGGCTGCTCTACAAAAAAACCCTGCAGCTCACCAGCGATTGGCAACAACTCAAGGCGCCCTGCGGCATCCCGTGCGGCCAAATCAGCGGTCTGGCGGCGACCACCCGGCCCGCCATCGCCGACATCATGTTCCTTCCGCCATCGGCCACCATCCGCATTCACGACTCGGCCGCCAAACACTACGCCGCGCTGAGGTTCTCGCTCGCCTCGCGTAACATCGGCATGATCGTAACGGCCAACCCCAGTTCGCTGGTCGAATTCGCACGACGGGCCGATTCCCAGCGGGAAGCACTCATCCGCGATATTTTCGATGGCACACTGAGCTGCGAAATCCCGGTCGACGTACGCGCTACGCTCGCGCGGCGGATCGCCAAGCGTTCGCCCCGCCGTGCTCGCCAGTTGGAACGGCTCGTCGAAACACATGGCACCTTGCTGCCGAGGCACGTTTGGCCAAAACTCTCGATGCTGGCCACCTGGACTGGCGGCTCCATCGGCATTTTCCTGCCCCGGCTCGCCGAACTCTATGGCCAAACGGCTGTTCGCGATCATGGCCTCTCCGCCAGCGAAGGACGCATGACCATCCCGCTGGCCGATGGCACCCCCGCCGGCATGCTCGATTATTGCCATCACTATTTCGAGTTCATCCCGGTTGAAGAGTACGGCAGCCACTCGCCGACCGTGCTGGAAGGGCACGAACTCGAATTGGGCCGCGATTACTTCATCCTCCTCACAACGTCGGGCGGCCTCTATCGATACGATATCCACGATGCCGTCCGCTGCGTCGGATTCCAGGGGCAAGCACCCGTCCTCGAGTTCCTCAACAAAGGCAAGAACTTCTCGAACCTTACAGGTGAGAAACTGAGCGAGAACCAGGTCATCCGAGCGGTCGAACGAAGCATTGCCGAACTCGGCCTGACGGTCGACTTCTTCACCCTTGCACCTGTGATGGAGGATCGGCCACGGTACGTGCTCCTTGTGGAGCGCAGCCTGCACCGTGGCCGTGCTGCTGAACTGGCGGCCTCCGTTCAAAAAAATCTGGTACAACTGAACGAAGAGTACCAGGAGAAGTGTGCGAGTGGGCGTTTGCTTCCCGTGCAAGTTCGCGAAGTGTCGCCAGGCACCTGGGCGCGAATGCGGGCGGAAAAGACAGATCAACGCGGCAACTTCGAAGAATACAAGCACATCTGCCTCGTGCAAGATTTGACCTTTGCCGCCCAATTGCACGCTACCCAGCCGACCGCCGAACCAGATCGTCCTTGCCTCGCCCCCCCGCTCAGTAACCACGCTTTCTTTCCCGGTCAGAATTTTCAAGCCCATTGATTTTCTCGCTGCGGTGACCTCGCACACAGCTCGCATCGCTATCCACCCATGTCGGCTCCCAACCTTCTCATCACCGGAGCTACGGGCCTCGTCGGCCGCAATTTGGCGCGCCGCGCGGCCGATGCGGGTTACCACGTTCTGGCAATGGTGCGAAAAGGCTCCGATCGCTCGGCCTTGGCGGATGCCGCGGTGAGTTACGTCGAGGCGGACCTTTCGGCCCCGGAAACACTGCCGCACGCGGTGGCCGAGGCCGATTACGTTGTCCACGCCGCGGCCCACCTGGGTGATTGGGGCCCTCCGGAAAAGTACCGCGCCATCAATGTTGTCGCGCTCGAACACCTGCTCAACGCCGCGGTGCGCGCGGGCCGCCTCAAACGCTGGATTCACCTCAGCTCGCAAGGCGTTTACCCGGCCCGTCACCATTTCGGCACCGACGAAACCACTCCCCCAGAAACCAACAATATCGACGGCTACACCCAAACCAAAGCCGAGTCGGAACTCGTCGTCGAGCGGTTTGTGCGCGAGCACGGCCTTTCCGCCGTCATTCTTCGCCCCGGCTTCACCTATGGGCCTGGCGAACGAAACGCTCTCAAGCGGGTTGTCGAAAAACTTCAGGCCGGTGAAATGAAAATCATCGGCCGTGGCGATCGGCTCCTTAACAACACCTCGGTTCACAACTTGTGCGACGCCATCCTGCTCGCACTCGAAAAGCCAGGCATCGACGGCGAAGTGTTCAACATCCGAGATGAGCGATTGGTGACCCGCGAAGAATTTGTCCACACGATCGCCGATTATTTGGGTGTGCCCCACCCTCGCCACGTGCCCGAGCGGCTCGTCAAAGCGGTTGTTGGGCCGGTCGAAGCGCTTGCGCGATTCCTCGGTCGCGAATCGGCCCCCATCATCACCCGCGGACAAATCAAGTTCCTTACCCAGAACCTCGACTATTCCATCGAAAAGGCGAAACGTGTGCTGGGATATCGGCCCCGTGTCGATTTCCAGCAAGGCATTATCGAGGCACTCGATTCTCTCACCGGCAAGAACGTCGCCCCGCGTACACCGGCCCCGGCGGCCTCGTAACGAGGAATCGCCATGCGTATCCGCCGACTCTCGGCTTTCGTGGCTCGGCTCCCGTTGAAGCGGCCCTTTCGCCACGCCTCGGCCACTCGCCTCGAAAGCGAAAACATCCTTATCAAGTGCGAGCTGGCCAGTGGCATCATCGGGTGGGGAGAAGGCGTGCCTCGCAGCTACGTGACCGGCGAAACACCTGCCGGATGCCTCGCCCAGTTGGCCGCCACCCCCGTCGCCGAGCAACTTACGGCCGATTGCTCTTCCTGGCCCGAGGTCATCGCATTGTGCGAACGGTTTCAGCCCATGCAAGACCGCGACGACCCCCGCGGCTGCTACGGCAACGCCCTGCGCTGCGCCGTCGAACTTAGCGTGTTGGATGCCTTCGGAAGACTCTTTGGCGAACCCGTTTCCGCCGTGTCGTCTCATGTACCCGAAGCCCAGCCGATTCTCGCTCACCCGCAACCTACCTTCGTGCGTTACGGAGTCGTGATCGACTCGGGCAACAGGCGGCTAAGGCTCAAGGCCCTCACGCGCAGGCTTTACGGCTTTCGCGATTGCAAAGTGAAAGTCGGCGCTGCTGAAGACGATGATCGGGCTCGCCTTCGCACGATCCGCCGATGGTTCGGCCCCGCCGTCGATCTGCGGATCGACGCGAACGAAGCCTGGCGGGCCGATCGGTTGCAGCAACATCTGAATCCGCTGCTCGCGCAGCGAATCAGTTGCGTGGAGCAACCGGTTCCCCATGCCGAAGTCGCTTGCCTTGCCGAGTTACGCCCGAAGCTGGGCGTACCCATCATGCTCGACGAATCGCTCACAAGCGAGACCGATGCCCGCGAGGCCATCGCCCACCGCACGTGTGACCTGTTCAACCTTCGGCTTTCCAAGTGCGGCGGTTTTCTACGCTGCCTGCGACTTGCCGCCCTGGCCAACCATGCCAAACTGGGCTATCAACTTGGGTGCCATCCTGGTGAAAGCGGAATCCTCTCCGCCGCCGGCAGACACTGGGCCTGTTCCGTGGCCAACATTCGCTACCTCGAAGGTTCCTACGACCGGCACTTGTTCCGCAAGTTACTTACGAACGAAGACGCGACCTTCGGCTTCGGCGGCCGCGCCCCGAGCCTCCACCAACCCGGGTTGGGCGTGAGCATCAACTTGGCCACCCTCGAACAAACGACGCAAGACCATCTGGTCTGCAAGGTGCTGTAAGAACGCGTTTGGAAACTGCCTTCGACCCTCTCTCACGGGGAGAGGGTGGATTTAATCCGGATTTCTCACCACGGAGCACACAGAGGTCACGGAGGACAAGCCAAGAGATCGTTTGAAGCAAGGTCAAGCGCCCGTACCTACGAGACAGGGTGTTTCCGCCGTTCATTGGGGTAGGGGTACTTGCTACTGGTTTTCTCCGTGGCTCCGTGCCTCCGTGGTTTTGATTGTGAGAATTGGGGATTAATCCCTTTCGTGCCTTCGCTGGGGGGCCGTGTTCCGCTTCGCGTTGCGGCTAAACGGGTTTTTGCGCGTATTGCAACGGGTGCGGAAACGTGTTTTTGGATGCAATAATCGGCGCTATTTGCGACGGGTGCCGGCGTTTCCGCCGGAAAACGAAGCGTTTCCCGGGGAGGGGGTGTTGCAATAATCGTCGATTTTGCTCTTGTTCGCGCGATTATTGTGCGAGGGGTGGGGAAAGCAAGAATCGGCGGCGGCATGGCGCGGAGCGGTGGCGGGGCCAACGCGAGGAATCAGGCGTGGGGTTGCCGTGCGAAATGATCGAATTGTCAAAGAGCGGAGGGTCGCTGGTGAGACGTGGGGGGCATCTTAGCAGGATACGGAACAAGATTCCACTAGAATTATTGGCCACTTGGAGTTGTGAGTTGCGAGGGGTGAAGGGGTGAAGGGGGGCAGTGGGGCAGTGGGTAGAACTCGCTCCGGCGGGCCAAGTGGTTTGACAACTTTTATGGCTTGGGTTCAGCTCGACGCAACTCAATTGCTGCAAAGGGTTTGTGTCGAATTGAACCCAAGCAATGAGTGTGGACAAAGCACTCGTGTGCCCATTTAGGCCTCGAACTGCTAGAGGCATCGCGTCACAATGGTGTCTCGATTTGCCCGATCATGGACAATGGCGCGGCGATGGTACCATCCTCGAGCGTTCGGCACCGTGACAAGGGCACAATATGGCTCGGCGCAGTGAGTAACGAATCCTTCCAACTACCTACAATACCAACCGCATATCGCTCCGTTTCAAGACGCCATCGAGGCAATCTGAGGCACCGCCCAGTTGACCGCGAGAAGCTTGGGCGGTGCTTCGCTCTGGCTTGGCCCCCCCGTTGATAGCCTTGTATCTAAAGGCACAGCACGAATATCCTGAGAACACATATGTGGAATCTGGATCGCACTCGTGCTAGCAAGAAGTGGGCAATTGCCGTCTGAGCGGCAAGGCTTAGGCGATCCTACGTTCGGCTTGCAGGCTTTGCGTATTCTTCGTAATTTTCCAGATGGATGTGGGTAGCTTTGTAGGCAGTTGGTTTTATTGCAGCATTCGAGGCGGAAAGTACTTTTCGTTGGCAAGGTTTCAAGAACTGAAGAATTAGGGAGCAAGACGCGTGGCGAATCGGGCGTTTATCACAGTAGACGGTAATGAAGCGGCGGCCTCGGTGGCCCATCTCACCAATGAAGTGATCGCGATTTATCCGATCACGCCGGCCTCGAACATGGGCGAACTCGCCGACTATTGGACGAGTCGCGGTCAAACGAACATCTTCGGCAGCGTGCCGGAAGTGATCGAAATGCAGAGCGAAGCCGGCGCGGCGGCCAGCGCACACGGCGCCCTGCAAGCCGGTTCGTTGACGACGACCTTCACGGCTTCTCAGGGTTTGTTGTTGATGATCCCCGAGATGTTCAAGATTGCTGGCGAACTGACGCCGACGGTCTTTCACATAGCGGCCCGCGCGGTTGCCACGCACGCGCTTTCGATTTTTGGCGATCACAGCGACGTGATGGCTTGCCGCAGCACGGGTTGGGCCATGCTGGCGGCGAATAGTGTGGAAGAAGCCCAAGATATTGCCCTGATTGCGCAGGCCGCAACGCTGCGTGCCCGGGTTCCGTTCCTGCATTTCTTCGATGGCTTCCGCACGTCGCACGAAGTTAACAAGATCGAGCAGCTCACGCACGACGACATCCGCTGGATGATCGACGAATCGCTTGTGCAGGAGCATCGCGAACGGGCCCTTTCGCCCGATAACCCCGTGCTGCGAGGCTCGGCGCAAAACCCCGACGTTTTCTTCCAGGCTCGCGAGGCATCGAACCCCTTCTATCTTGCCGTGCCTGGCATCGTCCAAGAAACGATGGACCGCTTTGCCGAACGCATTGGGCGACAGTATCGCTTGTTCGAGTATTTCGGCTCGCCCAGCGCGCGGCGTGTATTGGTGATGATGGGTTCGGGCATCGGTGCGGCGGAAGAGGCGATCGAACGGCTCATGGCCGAAGGCGAGGAAGTTGGCCTTTTGAAGGTGAGGCTTTATCGCCCCTTCGCTACCGAGGCGTTTTTGGCGGCGTTGCCCGCCACGGTCGAGCGCATGGCCGTGCTGGACCGCACGAAGGAACCCGGCGCCATTGGCGAGCCGCTTTACCTGGATGTGGTAACGGCCCTGGCCGAAGGGGACTTCGGGGGATCGGTTTCCGCGGAATCGCGTCCCGCTTGCAGGCCCGAGGTTTACGGTGGCCGCTACGGGTTGGCCTCCAAGGAGTTTACGCCGGCCATGGTGGCGGCCGTTTTCGATCATCTCAAAGAACCGCAACCCAAGCGCCATTTTACAGTTGGCATTTACGACGATGTCACCAACCTCAGCCTGAAGTGGGATCCCTCCTTCACCACCGAGCGCGGCGATGTTACCCGGGCCATCTTCTTCGGACTCGGCAGCGACGGCACGGTTGGCGCGAACAAGAACTCGGTCAAGATCATCGGCGAGAACACGCCGTTGTTTGCCCAGGGCTACTTCGTGTACGACTCGAAGAAGAGCGGGGCCGTTACCGTTTCGCACTTGCGATTTAGCCCGCGGCCGATTCGTTCGACATACCTTATCGAGGAGGCCAATTTCGTCGCTTGTCATCAATTCCACTTGATTGAAACGCTCGACGTACTGAAGGTGGCGGCCCGCGGCGGCACGTTCCTGCTCAACAGTCCGTACGCGGCCGACCAGGTGTGGCAACATCTGCCGAGCCAGGTGAAGCGGCAGATCGTTGAGAAGCAGTTGAAGTTCTATGTTGTCGATGGCCACGGCGTGGCCCGCGAAACGGGCATGGGCGGACGCATCAACACCGCCATGCAAGCCTGTTTCTTTGCCCTGGCGGGCATGCTTCCGCGCGATGCGGCCATCGAAGAGATCAAGAATGCGATCCGGAAAACCTACGGCAAACGAGGCCAATCCATCCTCGATCAGAACTTTTCCGCCATCGATCTCGCGCTCGAACGGCTTCAGGAAGTGAACGTACCGGCCGGTGCCCATGCGATGGAGGAGGGAGGCACGAACGGTTTTGTTTCGTTCCAAACGAACGACGACTTCGTCCAGCGTGTCACGGCCGCCATTTTTGCTGGCCGCGGCGATCTCCTTCCCGTTAGTGCCATGAATGTCGATGGCACGTTCCCCACGGGTACCGCCAAGTACGAAAAGCGAAGTATTGCGAACGAGATTCCGATCTGGGACCCGTCCATCTGCATCGATTGCGGTTTGTGCGCGCTCGTGTGTCCGCACTCGGCCATCCGCATGAAGGCCTTCCCCGACTCGGCGTTGGCGGGCAAGCCGGGCGGATATCAATCGAAGACGTGGAAGGATAAGGATCACGCCGATTACCTGCTGACGATCCAGGTTGCCCCCGACGACTGCACGGGTTGCGGCGTGTGCGTGGACGTGTGCCCCGCCAAGAGCAAGGAAGCGGTCAAGCATAAGGCGATCAACATGGAGCCGAAGCTCGACCATTTGAACCGCGAGCGCGAAAACTTCGACTTCTTCCTCAAGATTCCCGAGTTCGATCGCACGCGGGCCAAGGTCGATGTTGTGAAGGGTTGCCAATTGCTCGAACCCCTGTTCGAGTTCAGTGGCGCCTGCTTGGGCTGCGGCGAAACGCCCTATCTCAAACTCATGAGCCAGTTGTTCGGCGACCGCGCGATCGTGGCGAACGCCACCGGCTGCTCCTCCATTTATGGCGGCAACCTGCCCACGACTCCTTGGACGAAAGACAAGAACGGCCGCGGCCCCGCCTGGTGCAATTCGCTTTTCGAGGATAATGCGGAGTTCGGCCTTGGCATTCGCCTTGCGGCCGATCAACAGCGCGATTACGCCACCGTGCTGCTAAAGCAATTCGCCGATCGATTGGGTGAAATCTTCGTTAGCGAACTGATCGAGTCGAACGAAACAGACGAGGTTTCGATCGCCGCGCAGCGTGATCGGGTAGCCCGGCTGAAGCGAAAGCTTGCCGAGTTCAACGAGCCGAAGGCCCGCGAACTGGCCAGCGTGGCCGATGCGCTGGTTCGACGGAGTGTTTGGATTGTTGGTGGTGATGGTTGGGCGTATGACATCGGTTTCGGCGGCCTTGACCACGTGCTCACCACGAACCGCGACGTGAACATCCTCGTTCTGGATACGGGCGTGTACTCGAACACGGGCGGCCAGGCCTCGAAAGCGACTCCCCGCGCCGCCGTCGCCAAGTTCGCCGCCAACGGCAAGGCCATTCGCAAGAAGGACCTCGGCATGCTTGCGGTCGCCTACGGAAATGTTTACGTTGCTCAAATTGCCGTGGGCGCGAATCCCAACCAAACCTTGCAGGCCATGCTCGATGCCGAATCGTACCGTGGCCCCTCGCTCGTGCTGGCCTACAGCCAGTGCATCGCGCACGGCATCAACATGACCCGCGGCATGACGCACCAAAAAACGATCGTGCAAACAGGCCTTTGGCCTTTGTTCCGGTACGATCCGCGGCTTGCTGTTGCCGGCGAGCGGCCATTCCGCCTCGATAGCCGCAAGCCAACCCTTCGCTTCAAGGAACTGGCCGAGCAGGAAGGGCGTTTTGCCATGATTGCTCGAAGCGATCCGAAGAACGCCGAGCGATTATTCGCAATGGCCCAGAAGGACATCGACGACCAGTGGCATTACTACGAGCAAATGGCGGGCGTCGAACGCGAGATCGAGTGGAGCGGCGCGAAAGACGAGTAGTCGAATAGCTCGTGCGCTTTTCGCAAGGAAGCAACGAAGTTAATCGGCAAAATGGCCATATCGGTATCCAGATAAGCAAGTGAGTAGGTGAAGGCGGAGTTCGGAAGGGCTGTGTGGCTCTAGAACTCTTGCCCCATGAGGGAGCCAATTAGAATGCACGCGGATTTGTCGACTACGTATCTTGGGTTGAAACTGAAGAACCCGGTCATCGCCTCGGCGGGGCCGCTGACGGGCGACTTCGACTCGCTTCGCCGCTTAGAGGATCATGGCGTGGCCGCCGCCGTGTTGCCCTCGTTGTTCGAGGAGCAAATTGCGCTGGACGAACAACGGATCAATGCCTTCGAGGAATATCAAACTTTTTCTTCCGCCGAATCGCTCACCTTCTTTCCCCAGGTGAAGGAGTTTAGCGTTGGCCCGCAAGAGTATCTTGGCCTCATCGCACGGGCGGCCGAGGAACTTTCGATCCCCATCATCGGTAGCCTCAACGGTTCCTCGCCGGGCGGATGGGTACGCTACGCCAAGCTCATCGAAGAGGCCGGGGCCCATGCGCTCGAACTTAACATCTACTTCGTACCGACCGATCCCAACCAATCGGCTGCCGACGTCGAGCAACGCTATCTCGATTTCGTGGCTCGTGTTCGCAATGCGATCCAAATTCCTATTGCTGTGAAGATCGGGGCGCAGTTCACGAACCTTACCAATTTCGTTCCGAAGCTTGCCAAGGCGGGTGCCGATGGCATCGTGCTTTTCAATCGGTACCTGGAACCCGATATCGATCTGGATTCGCTCCAACTGATGCCACAACTGGTGTTGAGTCATCGCCACGAACTGCGCGCGCCGCTCCGTTGGATCGCCATCTTGCGCGATCACGTTTCCATGTCGCTCGCCGCCACCAGCGGTATCCACTACGCCGAGGACGCCATCAAGTTGCTCCTCGTCGGCGCCGATGCCTGCCTCGTTACCTCCACCCTGTTGCGACACGGCATCGAGTATGTTGATGAACTGCGGCGCGGCATCCAACAATGGCTGGATGAGCATCAGTACGAATCCGTGGAACAACTCAAAGGCAGCATGAGCCACAGCAACGCGCCCGATGCCAGCAACCTCGAACGCGCGAATTACATGAAAGCCCTTGTTTCGTACTCACCCACCACCTAGCTGGACAGCGCCAGGTTCGATGGATTGATCTTAGCATGGCGGCGTTTTCGGCGGTACCGATTTGATTTGTTCGGTATCGATTCTTTGTTCGGTATCGATTCTTTGTTCGGTATCGATTCCTAGTTCGGCGAGTTGTTTGTTGCGTGTTTTGCGATGGGAGTTGGAAGCCTGCGCGTTTCGGCGGGCATGGTAGGTCTGGCGGTCGGCTTCCGCCTGGTAGAGTTGTTCGCGACAGCGAGGCGGTAAACCGATCGATTCCACGAAGACGTTAGCGGCTCGCCGGACTTGTTCCATCGTTAACAACTCGCCGCTGAGAACATTCTCGCTGGGCGAGAGTTGCTGCCGAACACGGGCACAGAACAATTGGCTCAGAATCGTCACGTAGAGATGCCGATGGATGCATCGCCAACCGCGACATTCGAAGTGATCCAGGCCCAGTTCCTCCTTGGCTTCGCGAAAGCAATCTTCGATGGGCCAACGTCCAAAGGCGACCCGCAGGAGCTTTCGCAGCGGCCAACCTTCGCGACCAGGCACGCGGTTGGACAAGAAGTACTTGGTTTCCCCTGCCAGCACGTTGCGAGCGACGAGGAGAGTGCCTTGGTTGCTGACCAGCGTATTGGTATGGGTCTTTCGCCAACAAGTGTGCCAACGGATTTCCCAGACCTCGCTGCCACGATGAGTCTGCTTGATGCGATAGGGCTGCGGTGTCTGCTCGCGAAATGCCGGGGAGTGTTTCGCCAGGTTTTGAACTTCGCTCGGATTCCTTTCACGCTGTCGTAACCGAGGGTATTTCTTGGGGCGACCGCCGCTGTGGAGGGGCGGCGTTTTCAGTACTTTCGGCTTTGTAAGCCAAACATGGGCGTTCGGCGGAATCTCCACGACGAAGGCCTCCGAACGCTCGTCCAGGCCATCCAGAAACGCACCGTCGCGACCGTACAGTTCGTCCGCCGTCCAGGCCAGCACCTGGATGCCGTTGTCTCTGGCCCGGTCGATCAGATCCAACGCGATTTGGGGCTTCGTTTTGAAGGTGACGTCGTCGGGGATGTAGTTTTTTTTCGGCGCTCCGGATCGGAGGCCCATTCTTGGGGAAGGTACAACTGGGCGTCCAGTAAACAATCGAATCCAGGCACGGAATAGGCCAAGGTCACGCTGTTGACGCAATTCTCGATCTTTCCCCGATTGCCGTTGTACTGTCGTTGGACTCCGGCCGTTTGCCGACCACTTTTGGCCGTTCCGGTCTCGTCGATGCAACCAATCGCTTCCGGACGGGCGTGTTCGGTGGCGACAAGCTGCTGGCAACGGTGTCGTAACTTGTGTTCGTCCCAAACGATGGATTCGAGAAATCGCTGCAAGGTTCGGGGGGCGACATTCTGATCCAGCGCGATCGCCTCGGCGTTCTTGCGCTGCACGCCCGAGAGCAGACCCCGAACATAAACAGCCAAGAGTGTTCGCCCGCCAGGCCGAGCGAAACAGCAAGCAAAATTTGCCAAAAACTGGGCGAGCATTTTGCCCAGCTTTGCGATATCCTGAACCGACATGGAACGACCCTCCGTGGTTTCCGCGTGAAGCTTTCAACACGCGGAGGGTCGTTTCTTTTTGGTCAGTACGTCAAGTCCATAAAACTCGACATCGTACCGAGTTAAGAACGCTAGGTGCCATAAACCTGGGGCTGTCCAGCTAGGACCAATTAGGGATCGGCGATGCAAAACAAGTGTTCGTCGCCGCGCAGTAGCAGCTTGCCGCGAATTGGCACGGGGATCGCAATGATGCGTTCGCCCATGTCATTCGCGGCTAGTTCCTTGTAACCGGAGTCGCTTACCTGACCGACGAAGACCATTCCATCTTCACGCGCGCAATACAGTTGGTTCTCTGCCAGCGAGGGAGATGAGTAGTACTTGTTGCGGTTGCGGGGCAAGTTGGCCGACCACAGTTCGTTGCCCGATTGCAGATCCAAGCAATGAATTTTGCCCGTGTCTTCGAGCAGATACACTTTGCCGCCGTGAATGATTGCGGTGGGGACATCGGTGCCAAATTCCTTCTCCCACGATACCGCGTTCTTGGTAATGTCTCCGGCGCCGCCGATCTTGATACCCGCACAAAACTTACCTCGACCATAGGGCACAACGGCGATGCCATCGGCCACGGTTGCCGAAGCGATCGTTCGCCAGTTGCGATCGTTTCGCGGGTTGAAGCCGCCGCATTCCCACAGCGGTTTTCCGGTGTCGAGATCGTGGCCGGTAAGATGATCGGCGCCCCAGGTGACGATCACGTCCTTTCCGCCTGAGCGGACGACTTGCGGAGTGGAGTAACTTTGATCGGTTTCCTCGGTGCAAGTGTATTCGCGGAGCTGTCTCCAGCGGAGCTTGCCGGTATCGAGGTCGAAGGCGACGAGGTAGGAAGAGCTGCCTGTGGTTTCGTTGCCATTGGCGGCGGCTTGGTCGACGTGCTCGCCTTGGCCGTAGGGGCTTTGCTGCACAGCCACGATCGCACAACCGCCCGCAATGAGGGGCGAGGTGCCGAGGTCCCACCAGAGCGTATCCTTGCCGAAGCGTTTGGGGAGGTTAGTTTTCCACAATTCCTTACCGTGGAAATCGAAGCAGGCCAGCGTGCCCGATTTGTAATAGACGACGACGTGTTTGCCGTCGGTGGCCGGCGAAGGATTGCAACCGCTCCCGTTGCGGTGCTTGCCGCCGCGTTCGGGACCGAGTTCTCGTCGCCACAATTCGTTCCCCTGCAGGTCGTAGCAAAGTAATCCATCTTGTGCGGTGGAAACATTGTTCGGCTTCGGGGGGCCGAAGTCTTGCGGCTCGGGAGAATCGCCGATCGCGCAAGTGACGAAGATGAGTTCGCCCCACACGGCCGGCGTCGAGGAGCCTTTGCCGGGCAACGCCACGCGCCAGGCGACCCCTTCGGTTTTAGAAAACTCGACCGGGTACTGGCCCGCGGCCCCCACGCCCGTACCCAGCGGGCCGCGCCACTGTGGCCAGTTCTCGCCGGCAGGGGAAGTGCATGGAACGCATGCGACGGAAATGGCGAGAACGGATAACGCGATCTGACGATTAAGGAGAGCCATTCGAATCCCCGTCTCGTGGAAAATGGACTTACGCACACAGTTTCCGACTCCGTCCTAGTATCTCACTTGAGCAGGAAAAATGCCAGTTTCATTGACAAACTTTGGTTCGCTCTGCAGGCATCGCCCCCCCTGCACAACGTGGCTGAGTTTCACTAGAATGCACATACCCTTTGACAACTTACCCATGCCGTGCCCCCATGCAGCCGCCTCGCGGCCACGGCTTCACGCCTGCCGACGTCGAGCGACCGCCGATGACGACCGAATTACTTTGCACCCCGCTCCACGCTTGGCATGCCGCACACGGTGGCCGCATGGTCGATTTTGCCGGCTGGAGCATGCCGGTTCAGTATTCGTCGATTGCCGACGAACACAACGCCACGCGCAATGCGGTGGGCGTGTTCGATATCAGCCACATGGGTCGGCTGCAATTCTTCGGCCCCAACACGGCGAAGTTTCTGGATTCACTCGTCACTCGCCGGGTGGCCGATCTCAAACCGAACCAGGTTCGGTACGCCTTGGCCTGCAACGAAGCGGGCGGGATTCTCGACGATGTGCTCGTCTACGGCCCCTCGGCAGATGGCTCGCGGCCGTACTCGATGGTCGTCAACGCCGGTAACCGCGAGAAGATCGTGGCTTGGCTTACCAAATTGGCACCGGCTGCTGAAGTGACTTTTCGGGATGATACGCGATCGACGGCGATGATCGCCGTGCAAGGGCCTAAGGCGATCGAGGTGGTGCAACCGTTTATCACCGCCGAGAAACCGCTGCTCGAGATGCGGTACTACACCTGCTCGAATGGCACGGTCGCGGGGACGGCGGCACTGGTGAGCCGCACCGGCTACACGGGCGAGGATGGCATCGAAATCATTTGTCCGGCGGCGCAAGCCACCATGATTTGGGAAAAGTGCCTCGCGGCGGCCATGCCGGTCGGCGGCATGGCGGTCGGCCTCGGCGCGCGCGACACATTGCGGCTCGAAGCGGCCATGCCGCTCTACGGTCACGAGTTGTTAGAAACGATCAACCCGCTTGCGGCGGGCCTCAACTTTGCCGTGAACCTGGGCGGCCGCGAGTTCCTCGGCAGCAAGGCACTGGAGAAGGTTGTCGACGACAAGGCGCAGCCGGTCCGCATCGGCCTGATGCTTGAAACGAAACGGGTGCCGCGCGAACACAGTGCCGTGTTTGCCGCCGGCAACCAGGTGGGCGAAGTCACCAGCGGCACGTTTTCGCCCACGTTGCAACAACCAATCGCGATGGCCTACATCCAACCCCAACAAGCGGTGGAAGGTTCGACCGTGGAAGTCGATATCCGCGGAACAATGTACCCAGCCACGATCGTGCCCTTGCCGTTTTATCAACGAACCAAGAAGAATTAACTATTTGTTCTCACCACAGAGAACACAGAGAACATAGAGGAGAATAAGAGATAAAGAACACTAATCGTCGCTAATTGCCACTAATGAGGAGTGGTTCAAGAATTTGAGTATTTTTTATCAGTGATAATGAGTGTCGATTAGTGTTCCTAGTTCTCTCCTGCTTCTTTTTCCTCCGTGTTCTCTGTGCTCTCTGTGGTGAATCAATCGAATTCAGCGGAGGAATCACTGTGAAGCCTGAGAGTTTATTGTTTGCCAAGACACACGAATGGGTTGCCGTTGCTGAAGAGGGTGGCCAGAAGATCGCCACGGTCGGCCTGTCGAAATTCGCCGTCGAGGCCCTGACCGACCTCGTGTTCATCGAGCTACCGAAGGTCGGCCGGCAGGTGGCGGTCGGCGAATCGTTCTGCGAAGTCGAATCGGTGAAGGCGGTGAGTGACGTGTACGCCCCCGTGGCCGGCGAAGTCATCGCCGCCAACGATAAGCTGGCCGACAAACTGGAATTATTGAGCAACGACCCCTACGGCGAAGGCTGGGTCGCCCGCATCAAAATCACCGACGAAACCGGCCTGAAGAGCCTGATGGATCACGCCGCGTATCAGAAGCAGTGCGCGGAAGAATCGCACTAGCGAAATGATGAATGACGAATGATGAATGACGAATACGGAGAACGATGGCGAAAGTTAGCGTCGGTCGCCAGACCGACATCTCAACCAACCACGCCTCCACTTCAATCCCCACCTCTATCCAACTAAATCCGACCTTGCGGTCGGCGCTAAGCACTCCGAATCGCACCACGATGCCGTATCTCTACAACACGCCCGAAGATCAATCCGCGATGCTATCCGCCATCGGCGCTAAGTCAATCGACGAACTGTTCGCGATGGTTCCTGCCGAATTGCGGTTGGGCCGCGCGCTCAACTTGCCGCCCGCGATGAGCGAGCTTGAGCTTGCGCAGCACATGGATGGCTTGGCCATCCGGAACGAGCACGCGGGCTCGAAGATCTGCTTCCTTGGCGGCGGCAGCTATGACCACTTCGTGCCGTCGGCGGTAGATGAACTCGCCGGCCGCGGTGAATTCTATACCTCGTACACGCCCTACCAGGCCGAGGTGAGCCAGGGCAATTTGCAGGTTGTGTTCGAGTACCAATCGCTCATCGCACGCCTAACGGGCATGGATGTTTCCAACGCCAGCCTGTACGACGGCGGCAGCGCCACGGCCGAGGCCGTGCTCATGGCCGTCAGCAGCACGAACCGGTTAGGCAAGGTAGTGCTGCCGACGAGTTTGCACCCCGAATATCGCCAAACGATTGCCACGTACCTGAAGGATATCGGCGTCGAGGTAGCGACCGTCGGCACACCCACGGGCGTGGTGAAGCCGCAAGACCTTGCGGCCGTCGTTGACGACAAGACGGCCTGCGTTGTCGTGCAGCAGCCGAACTTTTTTGGCTGCATTGAAGATGCCGCTTCGCTCGCTTCGATCGCCCATGATGCGGGCGCACTCGTTGTGGCCGCGTTCGATCCGATCAGCCTGGGCCTCTTAAAGCGACCCGGCGATTGGGGTGCCGATATCGCGGTGGCCGAAGGCCAGTCGCTTGGCACGCCGATGCAATACGGCGGCCCTTACCTGGGCATCTTGGCCTGCCGCGAGAAGCTCATTCGCCGTATGCCGGGCCGCATCGCGGGCGAAACGGTCGACCGTCGTGGCAACCGTTGCTTCGCCCTCACGCTGCAAACCCGCGAGCAGCACATCCGCCGCGAGAAGGCCACGAGCAACGTCTGCACGAACCAAGGCCTGTTCGCCCTGCGAGCCACGATCTACCTCGCCCTGCTCGGCCCGCAAGGCCTGAAAGAAACGGCCAATCTGTGCCTGCAAAAGTCACGCTACGCGGCCGAGCAACTTTGCAAAAGCGATCGATTTGAACTGGCATTCACTGGCCCCACGTTCAAAGAGTTCGTCATCCGCGACAAACAAAACCACGTCGAGGAAGTGATTGAGAAGGCCCTCGAAGCCGGCTTCCTCGCCGGCGTGCCGCTGGGAAAGTGGTACCCGGAACTTAAGGATTGCTTCCTGGTGGCAGTGACGGAGAAGCGGACCAAGACAGAAATCGATCGCCTTGCAACTGCGCTCTAAAAATAGCTAGCGACTTTCTACCACAAAGAACACCAAGATCACGAAGATGATTTCGAAGGATCGTCTTTGTGTTCTTTGTGGTTCGACTATTAACATCCCAATTACTCCATGCGTAACACCCGCGATACCAAACTGCTGTTTGAACTTTCCGAAGCCGGTCGCCGCGCGCACCGGCTGCCGGCTTGCGATGTGCCTGAGCGTACGGCCAAGGAATTGTTGCCGGCCAGCTCGCTGGCCGCCGCTCCGCCAGCGTTGCCCGAATTGAGCGAGCCGCAGGTTGTGCGGCATTTTGCGAATCTTTCGCAGCTCAACATGAGCGTCGACACGCACTTCTACCCGCTCGGCTCGTGTACGATGAAGTACAACCCGAAGCGGAACGAGCGCGCGGCCCGGATGCCCGGCATCGCCGACGTACACCCGTACCAGCCGGAAAGCACGTTGCAAGGCATGTTGCAACTTCTTTACGAGATGCAGGAGTACCTGCAGGAGATTTCGGGGCTACCGGCCTGCTCACTGCAACCGGCTGCGGGGGCCCACGGCGAGCTTACGGCCCTGTGGGTCGCGGCGGCCTACTTCCGCGATCGTAGCGAAAAGCGCACCAAGGTGCTTGTTCCCGATAGTGCCCACGGCACGAACCCGGCCAGCGCTTCGATGGCCGGTTTCCAAACGGTCACGGTGAAGACGCTCGCCTCCGGCGCGGTCGACATGGACGACTTCCGCCGGTTACTGGACGATGAAATAGCCGTGTTCATGATCACCAACCCAAACACGGTGGGCGTGTTCGAGCCGAACATGAAAGCCATTGCCGACGCCGTTCATGCTCGCGGCGGGCTGGTGTATTTGGATGGCGCGAACATGAACGCGATTCTTGGCATCGCCCGGCCGGGCGATTTCGGCGCCGATATGCAGCACTACAACCCCCACAAGACTTTTAGCGGCCCGCACGGCGGCGGCGGCCCCGGAGCCGGCCCGATTTGTGTGGCGGAGAAGCTCGCGCCGTACTTGCCCACGCCGGTGGTAGTGAAAGTCAAGAGTCTTGAGCCAAGAGTCAAGAGCCAGAAGGATGGCTCCACCGCCTCTCCGGCTCTTGACTCTCCGCTCTTGACTCTTGACTATGATCGCCCCAAATCCATCGGCCGTGTCCGCGCGTTCTTCGGCAACGTGGGCGTGCTTGTGCGGGCTTACTGTTACATCCGCACACATGGGCCTGATGGGCTGAAGCGAGTCAGCGAGAATGCGGTGCTCAACGCCAATTATTTGCTCAGCAAGGTGAAGCACTTTCTGCCCGTGCCGCAAGGCGACCGCTGCATGCACGAGTTCGTCGCCACGGCGGGCAAACTCAAGAGCGAAAAAGGCGTCTCCGCAATGGACATCGCCAAACGCTTGTTGGACTACGGCTTTCATGCCCCGACAGTGTACTTCCCGCTCTCGGTGAAGGAATCGATCATGATCGAACCGACGGAAACCGAGAGCAAGGAAATGCTCGATGCATTTGCGGAGACGCTCTTCCGCGTGATCGGCGAGGATGCCGAATTGCTCCACGAAGCCCCTCACAGCACGGCCATCAGCCGACCGGACGACGTCCGCGCCGCCCGGCAACCGATGCTTACTTACTCGTCGAAAGAATAACTGTCATCGTCTCTCCAAAACTCGGATTGATTCACCACAGAGGGCACAGAGAACACGGAGAAATTCCAAGAGAAGTTGCACATTGAAAACTGCCGAAGTCGGGAACTTCAATTTGCATTATTCAATTTGCATTTTGCATTTTGCAATCTCTTCCTCACTTCTCCGTGTCCTCTGTACTCTCTGTGGTGAAACTTCTTGCTTTGACCACAGCAACACGTCTCATTATCGATCCGCCGCAGCCCGGCGTGTGGAATATGTCGGTCGATGAAGCTCTGCTGGAAGACGCCGTAGCGAACGGCATTGCCACACTGCGGTTCTACCAGTGGAATGAACCGACGCTTTCGTTGGGATACTTTCAGTGCTATGCCGACCGCGAACAGCACGCCGCGAGCCGACAGTGTGTGGCCGTCCGCCGCCAATCGGGCGGCGGGGCGATCTTGCACGACCGGGAGCTAACGTACAGCCTTTCGCTCCCACCGGGTCATCCCCTGGGAGGCCATGCCCCACGGCTTTATGAAGAGGTTCACTTGGCTTTCATCGCCGCGATTGCGGCCTGCTACCCAAATTTGCTCCAAGGGAAACCGCTCACCCATACCGTAAAGATTCGCGGCGGATCGGCACGAGTTCCCCCTTCTGAAGAACCCTTCCTGTGCTTTCAGCGGGCGGCCGCGGGAGATATTGTTTTCGCACAACCAGGCACTGCCGGCGCTGGCCGCGAGAGAATTGTGAAGATTATGGGAAGCGCCCAACGGCGGTACCACAGTGCGATATTGCAGCACGGAAGTTTGCTGCTTTCCCAAAGCCCCGCCACCCCCGAACTGCCCGGGCTGAAGGAACTGAGCGGATGGGTACCCGTCGTTGGCAGGGTAACGGAACTCGTTGTTGAGCAGCTGGCTACCAGGCTGGAAATGGCATTGGCTGCCGAAAAAATGAGCGCCCAAGTGCAATCCTTGGCCCGCCGCATTGCGAAGAATAAGTATGGGACAGAGGCCTGGACAAAACGGCGTTAAGCGGCCGCCCGTGTTTGGCCGAGTAGAGGAATAGGCCGGGAATGAGCGACTGGCTGAGAGTTGAACCGTCGGTTTCCGCCGGCGGCTGCCACTCGATTCGCAACGAAATACTCGCTGGGCATCGGGAAGCTCATTTCAGACGACGAGCCGAGATAGAGCGGTGCGCGAAACGAAGACTGTTTGGTGCGCCAAGGACCCGAAGCTGGCCAAGTTCGAGACCCCCTGGGCAAGTAAACAATTTCCCGTAATTTCGGTTGTTTCCACCCAAACGGGGCAGTATGCTGAGAGCCGTTAATCATTAGAATACTTGCCAAATACAGCAGAAAGGACTTCCCGCACTGATTATGATTTAAGTTGGGCAGCTCATCGCAAGAGGTGGCCAGATCCATCGCATATTATATTCCGGCGACGATCGTCGCCAGATTCATCGCACGGCCGCAGTCGCTTGCCTCCGCCCCCCTAAGGTCTCGTTGTATAGAATTCTATTGTCAGCGGATTAGGGCAAAGAATCGATGAAGCTCAAGTTAGTCGTACTGGCTGGTGCAAAGGAAGGCCTCGAGATCCCGTTGAAGAAAAGCGAGTTCCTCATCGGGCGGGCCAAGGAGTGCGCGCTGCGCGCTGGGAGCGAAGCGATTAGTCGCCAACATTGTGCCATTACGCGCCATGCGGATCGTTACACGGTGCGCGATTTAGGCAGCCGCAATGGCACGTTTGTCAACGACCACCTCATCACACAGGAAGTGCCGCTGGAGGCAGGGTGCGAGTTGCGCGTGGGTCCGCTGCGGTTTCGAGTCGATAAGATCGAAGAGGCAGCCGCCCTAACCGCCCCTACCACCGCCCCTGCTTCAGGTACTTCTACTTCAGAAGCTGTTGGGGCAACCACTCCGTTGCCATCTCCCGCGATGAGCGAAAAAGGGCGGAAGCAGCCCCCCGTGAAGGATGTGGCCGAGGTCGTTCAGCGGACGCTGAGCAAGTCGGGAAGCATGACGGAGGATGATGTTTCGCGCTGGCTTCTCGGGGTCGAGGATGCGAATAGTGCGGAATCGCTCAAGGAGACACAATCGCTCCGTGCCGAGGAAACGCACACGAAGATTCCGCGGCCGGTGTTCGCCAATGAGTCGGCCACGGTCGAGGATATTTCGCAGTTAGCGGAAAGCTCGGAGACCGAGGCTGAACAAGCGGCGGAATCGGAAACCAATGCACCAGACTCGCAAGAGGAAGGGTCGGGACGCTGGGGTTGGTTCAAGCGAGGCAAGGGCAGCCCCGCCAAAAAAGCACCGGGCAAGTTGCCGCCTCGCGCGGATCAGCAGCCCATGAAGGATAGCCGCGAAGCGGCGGCCGATATTCTGCGCGAAATGCAGCGCCGCCGATAGGCTGCCTCGTTTCTACACTCCTTTTGCCGCGATGCGTTTTGCCCCGATGCGATGGCTCTGTATCACGGAGCGCGGAGTCATGGTTCGCTTTCCATACTCGACCCAATATGCAAGAATGTATGGAATGAGCGTCAAATATCTTTCGTTCAAACAGCGGCCTTGCGGCCGCCGCTAACTGGAATTCCTCTCGCCCAACAACCTCGCTCCGGCACCTATGAACAATTCCCGTGATCTCTCCGACCGTCGCATCGCCGGCCTGCTGGGTTTCGCATTCGATGCCGACGATGGACTCAAACGAATTACACGAGGCAAGCATTTCTTGCTGGCCGGGGGCTCCGAGGAAACGCACGGGCTGATGCAAGAGACCATCATTCGTGTCAACGACCGTTTGGATTCTCGCGGCCTGGTACTTACCGATATCTCGCCCGAACAGCTCTTTGAGCTGCTTCAGGATATCCGTGGCTAACCCGCACCTCTTCGAAGCAACGCCACGGAACAAAGCCGGGGCACACACGGAAGCACGGAGAAGCCGATCGATCGTTGCATGGTAGGTCCCGCGAGCCGAGCGGGGCACGGGATTGCCAACTCCGTATCCAAGTTCACGAATCGTGCCGCTCGGCTCGCGGCACCTACTTCTCGGCCCAACGGGAAGAACAGCTCGGCCCCGTGACCCATTTGGCAATGACCAATCGTATCGGTGAGATTGTATTGCACCGCGCTTTGCTACGCGGTGCCTTCGCATCGCGGCTGCCCGAGAAAAACGGTTTCCTCGTTGGCACCTTGGCCGTTCAAACCGATCCCCAACCGGTTTCCGCAACCGATTCGTAGCCGACCCAAGTGGGTAGGAAGCTGGACATTGGCTTTTCGGAAGTGATTGGTTCCTCGGCAGCTTGGCAGGTGCCATTGGTGGTTGCCTTCACGTAGCCCAGAGAACGAATGACTTCGAGCACTTCGCTGCAGGTGGGAAACATGCGGCCGCTCTTGCGTTTGTAATCGTCGAGAGCGTTCATGAACTCAACTTCTTGCTCGGTGTAGTCGCGTTCGCACGTGGTCGGGTCGATTTGGCGTCGGCGGTTAACCTTCTGGCGGCGTTCCACCTGCGGCCCCGCCGGGGGCGATTTGCGCTCGGTTGCCTCGTCGCCCTGCCGACGTTCTTTCGCACGTCGGCGGTCGATGGTCACGATTTCTTCGTTCGTTGCGGAAGCGTTGGTGATCGCTTTCTTTGTGGATCGCGAGGGTGTCTTGCTCTTCGACTTGGGAGCAGTCTTCTTCTGGGGCACGGTGGGGGATCTCCGCAAAGGGCTCGAGCCGGTCAGCCCTTTGAACTCATTTTCTTTAAGAATGGGGGAGTGGGGAGGTAGGGAGTGGGAAATCGATCAGAGAATGAACCAAGAATTCCAACTCGGCGATCGCCCGGCCTTGGCAGGCTCGGTAGGCTGGGCGCAGTTTTCCGTTGTAGAAACATGCCACATGCTTGCAGCGCAGGCACTCAAAAATCGACTACGAAAACAAAAACAACTAGGCAAAATAACTGGTTTACGCAATCTTGCGGGGTAGTCCGGTTGTAACGGCAAGCCTATCGAACCAGCCGTTCATTGCTGAATCGCCGCGTCGGGTACCTTGAGCTACTAATCTGTTGAAAAAGAGCCAAACGCAAGTGTTGTTGCCGACCCGTTTCGGGTCGGACAAACTTTGCGCAAACTGTCTTGCCTCGCCTGCATGGGGTTGATACCCTCCGCCGCCCGTAACGCCGGTTCCGAACCGGTGGTCGGCGAACTTCTCACTGGGTACTCCTGTTTGCGAGTCGCTCCCGTGCTCTTCGAGACTACTGACCTATGCCGATCGAGAGAAACCGCCTCGGCCCGGGCTGCCTGGGTTATCGGGGGCGTGCTGTTGGTTTGCGTCTTGAGCAACGGGTGCAGTAATATCCAATCGCAGGCGGCCAACGTGGAAGGGGTGCGGCTTTACCAGCAAGGGAACTACCAGCAGGCGTCCGACCTATTCCACCAAGCAATCGCACAGAACCCCCAATCTCCCGAGGGCTACTACAACCTGGCAGCATCGCTGCACAAGACGGGCACGCTGTACAATCGGCCGAACGACTTGCAGCAGGCCGAGATTCTGTACAATCAGTGTCTGGAGCGTAACCCGAACCATGCCGAGTGTTACCGAGGCCTGGCCGTGTTGCTCACGGAAACGAATCGCAAGCAGGAGGCATTTAATCTGCTGAATCATTGGGCTGGCAACAGCCCGAAGTCGGCCGAACCGCGGATTGAAATCGCGCGGTTGTTGGAAGAATCGGGTCAGGCCGAACAGGCGAAGGCACAGTTGGTCGATGCGTTGACGATCGACCCGCACAATGCCCGCGCGCTCACCGCACTTGGCCGGCTGCGCGATCAATCGGGCGATCCGCAGCAAGCGTTGGCGAATTACAAACGTTCGTTGACGGAGAATCGGTTCCAGCCGGAAGTTTCGGCCCGCGTGGCACAGTTGCAGGGCGTAGCGGCACCCACGGGTGTGCCGGCGACCGCCGGCCCCGCCCCCAGCACCGCTCCCGCGGAAACCCGCACCGCCAACGGCTCGCAGCCAGCCGTGCGGTATTGAGCTGCGAATCATGGCTGATGCAATGTGGTACAATTGATCGCCATGAAACCCAAAGTCTACTTGGAAACCAGCATCCTGGGTTGCCTCACGGCTTGGATCGCGCGGGATCTCGTTTCGGCATCGAATCAAGCCGTTACTCGTGAGTGGTGGGCGACCCGAGAAGATATTGACCTTTATGGCTCTGCAATCGTGATCGATGAATCGGGCAGAGGTGATCCAGAGGCTTCGCGCCATCGCCTTGAATTAATTTCGGATATACCTCAACTTGAGATCAATGATGCGGCTCGAATGCTGGGCAAAAAGCTTGTTAGGGAACTTTCACTGCCGAGCAAGGCCAGCGCGGATGCCCTGCACATTAGTCTCGCCGCATCGCATGGCATGAATTATTTGTTGACATAGAATTGCACACATATAGCCAACGCCAAGTTGCGAAGACCCATTGAAGCGGTTTGCCACGAAGCTGGCTACGAACCGCCAATCATTTGCACCCCACAAGAACTGCTCGGCTGGAGGAATCCGCAATGATGGATCCGATTCTCGCGGAAATACGAAGGATCAGAGAAGAAATTGCAAGCCAATTCGATTGCGATTTGGATCGGATGTGCGATTATTGGCAACGGCAGCAGTCTGAATCGGGAAGAAAAGTGGTATCGTTGCCGAGTCGCCCTCCCTTGATCGAATTCCACGATGTTCGTGCGAGACATCAAGCGACTTGAGAAGCAATTCGAGTGCGGCTTCGGAGTTTCGTTAATCGCCTCAACATGATTCATAGCTCCCAAGCTCAGCCATGAAAGAATCCGAACGCGACCAATTTTACTCGCCACCCCAACCGCCTTCGGATGGCGGCGATGACGACGAGTTCGAACTTGAACCGCCCGATGAAACGATCAACGAGCGGCGGCGCCAAGACGCGCTCGAAACGATCACTCGAACGATCGATGTCGATGAGATTTATCGGCAGGCCGACCATGATCGCGGCGCCGAAATCTTGGAAGAATGGGTACGCAACTTCCGCTTCCGATTCCAGGTGAAGCACCTGCTGATTCTGACGGCTGTTCTGGCGATCGTACTAACGCTGTTCACCCTTCAAGTGTTTTGGGTAACGCTCGTCGTTACGATCATGCTTTCCGTCGCGGGGTTGTTTGTTTATCTGCGATGGCAGGATCACAAGCATCAGGCCGAGGCGGCCAAGATTCGCGAGGCCATGTACGCCCGGCGGCGAGCCCAATTGGAAGCTAGTACGGGTGTAAACTCCGCCGGACAACCGCTGGGAACCGAGTTGCTGCCCGAAACTCCACCTTTGCCGAACCAAGTGGATGAAATCTGGCAGAAGTCTCTTGAGGAACAATCGTTCCGGTTTCGATTCTCGCTCAAAGAGCTGTTCGTGATCATGACCCTCGCGGCGGTGCTTCTTGGCCTGATGCGTTTGCTCGGAGGCCCCGAGGCAAGCGCGAGTGTGCTCGGCCTCGTGGCGCTCGGCGGCCTTGCCGCCCATGCCCTTGGCGCGGAGCCTCGCCAATACGTCGTACTGGGCTGGTGGGTGACTTTGGTCCTGTATGTGATCTCAAGTATCGCGGCGATCGTATGGCGGGCCATTGCGTAGCCCAGACATCTCACGATGCGGCACTGCGGCCACGGAACAGAACGGTTATTCCAGGTGGGGCCTCTTACCGGCGGCCATTTTGGAAATGGCCACTTTCAAGTACACCAGTTGCCGATCGCGCATAGGAAGGCACCTTGGCGATGTGGATCGCGCCAACGAGCGCGGGCGGATTGGCACATGGATTGCACTTGCAAATCACATGCAAATGAACAATACTTGATATATTGCCGTTCCCTGGTGGAAATTACCGGACCATGAAGACGCCAGCTACAGGACATAATGTGGCGTGGGCCAAGGGCTTGCTGAAGGAGGCGGGCCTGCGGAGCACGGCTGCTCGGGTGGCGGTGCTGCAGCAGTTGGCGTCTGGTGAGGTGCCATCGAGTCATGCGGAAATCGTGGCGTTATTGACGAATTTTGGGTTCGATCAATCGACGATCTTTCGCGCCCTTCACGAATTGGCCGACGCGGGATTGGTGAGTCGTCTTGATTTGGGCGACCAGATTCGCCGCTTCGAATTGCGAAATACCGCTGGCGACGACACGCTGGAACATCCTCATTTCATGTGCGTGGACTGCGGCAAGGTGACTTGTTTGGAAGAGTTCACGTTTTCGCTGGCCCCGAGTCGCGGCCCCCGCCGCGAGCAACTGGGCAAGATCACGGAAGTCCTGCTCAAGGGACACTGTGGGGCTTGCCTCGACTGAGCGGCCCATTCGCGCTCGCAAGTGTAGATTGCAGAATCGGTGACTGAGGGGGCTTCGCGCTGGAGTAATGCACCGTGAGGCGACTAGCAGCCGCCGGCGGCTAGCCCGGATTTCTCACCACGGAGCACACAGAGGTCACGGTAAACAAGCCAAGAGATCGTTTGAAGAAGGTCAACCGCCTGTAACTACGAGACAGGGTGTTTCCACCGTTTATTGCGGTAGGGATACTTGTAACCGGTTTTCTCCGTGGCTCCGTGGCACCGTGGTTTTTTCATTGTGAGAAATGCGGACTAGAGTAAACACCTTGCCCGCAATTCCCGAGCACTTTCAACTAGGATAGGAACTTGCGTCGGCTTCAATTATCCTGTTGTTCGCGGGTAGCTTGCAGGCCCCCCTTGCGTTTCGATAACTTACTTAGTTTGGTTGCCGTGTCATGCCTTCGTTGCCTGTTACCTTTACCGAACTGTTTACCGCACTCGGCCTCATTGTGCTGGGGGCGATCGTGCAAGGTTCGGTCGGTTTCGGACTGGCCGTGGTTGTGGCCCCTTTCTTGCTGCTGATCAATCCGGTGTTCTTGCCGGGGCCGGTGTTACTGGCGGTCGTATTTCTGACGATCATGATTTCGGTCCGAGAACGGGAGCATATCGCCTGGTCGGAAGTGAATGTGAGCACGGTCGGGCGCGTCGTAGGAATGATCCCCGCCGCGTATGCGATTAAATTTGCGTCTGCCCAAGCTTACGACATGATGTTCTCGCTGGCCGTTCTGGCTGGCGTGGTGATCAGCCTAACGGGCTGGCACGTTCGGCTGACGATGCGAAACTTGTTCTTCGCGGCGATCGGCTCGGGCTTTGCGAGCACGGTATCGTCCGTTGGCGGGCCGCCGATGGCGCTCGCCTATCAACACGAAGAACCGGCCAAGATCCGCGGGACGCTCTCGGCCATTTTTTCGATTGGCACCCCCATCTCGCTTAGTGGTTTATGGTGGGCAGGTCGCTTCGGCCGCAGCGAGGCTCTTGTCGGGGTTTTGCTGATGCCGGCGATCTTGTTGGGGTTCCGAATCTCGCGCTTCACGGCGGCTCGACTCGATCCGAAGCATACGCGGCCGGTCATCCTGGCCCTTTCCGCCGCAGCCGCTGTTGCCGTGATGGTGAAGGCCGTCGTTCAACTGCTGCACCCCTGATGCCGCTCGCTTGTTTACCGTCGTGGGGGCTTGCCCATGAGGCGGCGGAGCATTGCAATTTGGCCCGCGTGGATCAGTTCGTGCTGCGAGCACCAGTCGATCGCGCCGAGTTTTGTCTTAAAGAGTGGGTGCGGCTTTTCGACCGGGGCATCCAGCTCGGCGTTATCCACAAGGGGTAGCTCGGTGAGCACCCGATCGTGAACGGCATCGAACACTCGCTGAGTTTCATCAAGCGGCAGATTCAGATTCTTCCCGACGACCGGTTGTGAGCCGAGCTTGAATGCCTCGATGTAGGCATCCGAGATGAGGGAGACGTCCTCCGCAGTGCGCCCCCGTAGCCGCCGCAAGCACAGGTTGTATTGGGCCACCGCCAGATGGCCAACCTGCCAGGCCACATGCGTGGTGTACTGGGGGGGCGTCCAGAACCATTCCTCAGGGGCCAAGTCGGGCAGGTACTGCCGAGTGTACATCCGCGATCGCCGCATTCGGTCAATCGCCGCTTCAAGCCGGGCGGGCGTTGGCATTTCGATTATCCTGTCGGTTTGCAGGAGCTCTGCTGAAATACTTCTATTGAACCAACGATTCTACTCGACGTTGCATGGAAGTGGTAACGTCCTGGCTGCCGATCCAGGGCCGATATGTTATTCATGTTCAGGACAGCGAGGACTCACGAACCCGAAGCGTCGGCGAGGGAATGTGTGTTTCTTTCCTCGCTGACGTTTCGGGCTGGTTTCCAATACACTCGCCCAAATTGGAAAAAGCGATCGGCCCTGGCTGCCAACCGCAAATAGTATTGCTGCCCAGTTTCGGGTCGGGAAATGATCGTGCAAACGTGGGACGCATGAAATCGCGCTGGGATTACCGGCCCGGAGGGCCTGGCTATGTATTGCGTTATTCGGCCCGAGGATGCTGCAGCGTGGCACAGGGGAAGATGTCGACGAAATCTTCCCAAGCTAGCTAGTTTACATTCCGTGGGGCATTTGTCAGACTGCTAGGTAGCCTACGTTGGGGGGATGTGAACCTCCAACATGGCCTTCATTCACCGTTGAACAAGGATCAACCATGTTACGAATCCTTTCCGAAAATCGGATTTCACTCACTCGTTATTGCCTTGCGGTTGCCGTTTCGTGTTGGGCCATTGGGGTGGCGGCCCTACCCACCGCCCGTGCGGCCGAACTGGCCGATCAGGTCCGCTCGCTTGGCAAGGTGCCGGTGGATGCCGCCTTCTACTCGGCGAGCCTTCGGCTGGAGGAGCAATGGAACATCTTTCTCGATAGCAAGGCCTACCAGAAGTTGATGGAAATCCCGGTCTTCCAGTTGGGGAGGATGCAGTTGATGTATCAGCTCCAGCAATCGCCCCACCCAGCGATTGCCCAGTTCCGGGAATACTACGAAAGCCCCGCGGGCCAAGATGCGGCTGCCTTGCTGAAGGAAATGTTTTCTGAAGAGTTCTTCGTGTACGGCGGTAACGACGTGGCCGAGCTGTTCAAGCTGCTCATGGAGTTTAATTCGATCAACCGGTCGGCTCGCTTGGAAGCGCTCGCTCAAGGCAAAGACGAGGAGGAAGTGTTGGCGGTAAAGTTCCTGAAACGGATCGAACAAGCTTTCGACGAGGGTTTGTCGGTACCAACCTTAGTCGCTGGGTTCCGGGTGAAGGACACGAGCCTTGCAAAGCGTGAGCTTAACGAAATCCACACGCTGCTGCGCGGCCTGCTCGATGAAAACCAACCCGGCCTGGCGGCCCAACTGCAGCGCGAACAGGTTGGTGGCCACGACTTCCTCACCTTCCGTCTCGATGGCTCGATGATCCCGTGGGACCTGCTCGAAAAGGAGATTAACAAGTCTGGCGAAGCTGAGGACACCGAAGCCAATGTCGAAACCGAGGCTGTGGAAGAAGGCGATGGCTCGGCGAGTGAAGACTCTGAAGTAGACGGTTCTGAAGATGCACCGGCGGAGGGATCGATCTCTAGGGTTGTGGAAGAGTTCAAGGCCCTGCGAAAGGCGATCTCGAAACAGAGCATCGTCGTGGCGCTCGGAGTGACTGAGGAGTACGTGGTGTTCTCGGTGGGTTCTTCGACAGCCCATATCGAAAAGCTGGGCCAGGGGACGCCGCTCGCAAAGCACCCTGCCCTGGTGCGGCTCCAGAAGCACGCCGAAGAACGGATCGTTGGTGTTTCATATCTGAGCAAGGCGTTCGCCTCGAGCCTGGGTTCGCCGCAACAGACGGTCGAAGACCTGGCCAACACGCTCGATGAAGCTCTCGCAACGAGTCCGCTCGGCGAGGAGGACCGCCGAGCGATCGTTGAAGACATTCGGGCTCTCGATTTTTCCAAACTGATGCCCGAGCCAGGCGAGCAGTCGGGAATTGTGTTCCTGACATCGCGCGGCTACGAAGGCTTCAAATATGCCACGAGTGGGCAGCCGCTCATGGATAGCAGCAAGCCGTTGACGATCTTGAATCACGTGGGGGGCAACCCCGCGTTGCTTGTGGCATCGCGCAGCAAGAACGACCTGGGTGATTACGACAAACTGGTCGGATGGCTGAAACGATTTGGCGGGCATCTCGAGGCCATTGCCAAGAAGGAAGCAAGTGCCGAAGACTGGGCCAAGTACGAGCAGTATCGCAGCCGGGGGATCGAACTGCTCGAAAAGCTCGATCGTGCGAATCGCGAGCAGTTGTTTCCGGGGATGACCGACGGCCAAAGTGCTTTCGTTCTCGATTTTGCGGCGGAGAGTCCGCAGTGGTTCCTGGAGATGCCTGAAGCCGATAAGCCGCTGCCGATGATCGAAATGGCGATGGTCTCCGCAGTAAGTGATGTGGAGAAGTTTCGCGCGGGCGTACAGACCTACCTGGATGTCTTTGAGGAGGGGTACGCGATGGTGAAGGAGATCGACCCGAACACACCGGACTTCAAGTTACCGCTTCCCGAGGTATCCGAGATGTCGGCGGGTGGGAAGCTTTACAGTTATGCGTTGCCCGTGGAATGGGGGTTGGATCCGCAAGTTGCGCCGAACGCGGGGCTGACCGACTCCTTACTGGTTCTAAGCGGTATGCCGTTGACGACCGAACGGTTGCTTCAGGAGAACCCGCTATCGATCGATACCTCGTTGAAGCTCGATCGGCCCGCCTGCATGATCGTGCATCTTCAGTTCTCCAAGTTCTTTGAAACGGCCCGACCGTGGATCGATTACGGCATATCCGCGAGCATGGGGTCGCTTAAATCGATGCAAGCTGCCGGCGACGAAACCGAGGAGGGTTCCGGCAACGAAACCCGGCGAGCCCCGCAATCCGCGATGGCCATGCAGCTGGGCATGATCGTGCCGCAGGTCGAACAGCTTCTGGAAGTGTTCGAAACGCTCCGGAGTACCACGGCAATCGTGTACGAAGAGGACGGCCTGTGGATCACCCACAGCGAAACGCATATTCGAGACGTCCCGTAGTGCTGCAGCACGATTCCCTTTTTCACCACCACGACACGACGGTCACGGCGGTCACGCCGGTCCGAAGGAGGAACGGGCAGGATCACAGGATTTGCCAGTTCCCGACGGATCTGAGTTAGGCCGAAGAAGGCCCGTCGCGGCTGATCTTCCGGGGGACTTGTTACTTGCGATTTTCGATGGGCACGAAGTCGCGGGGGCAGGCCCCCACGTACACCTGCCTGGGGCGGCAGATGCGGGTGTTAGGGTTCTGGTGCATTTCGAGCCAATGGGCGATCCAACCGGGAAGCCGGCCCATTGCAAACAGCACCGTGAACATCTGGACTGGAATGCCAATCGCCCGATAGATAACGCCGGAATAGAAATCGACGTTGGGGTAGAGCTTGCGTTCGATGAAGTACTCATCGTTCAGGGCAACCTCCTCCAACTGCTTGGCGATATCAAAGATGGGATCGCTGATATGGCGTTTGGCGAGGAGTTTATCGCACGCTGCCTTGATGATCGTTGCGCGGGGGTCGTAGTGTTTGTAGACCCGATGGCCAAAGCCCATGAGGAGGAAGTCGTTGTTCTTATCCTTGGCCATATCGACGTATTTCTTGACGTTGCTGCCGTCGTTTGCGATACGTTGGAGCATGGCGACACAGGCCTCGTTGGCCCCACCATGCAGTGGCCCCCACAACGCGGAAATGCCAGCCGAAATCGAGGCAAACAAGTTCGCGTTCGAGGAACCAACCATCCGCACAGTTGAGGTGCTGCAATTCTGCTCATGATCGGCATGCACAATCAGCAGAAGATTGAGTGCGTCCACGAAATCGGGATCGGCCTCAAACGGCTCGGTCGGAACTCCAAACATCATCCGCAAAAAATTCTCGCAATACGTGAGATCGTTTCGCGGGTAGACAAACGGCTGGCCGATCGACTTCTTGAAGGCGTAGGCGGCAATCGTCGGCAGTTTGGCCAACAGCCGAAGGACCGAACGATTGACCTGCTCGGGATCGGTGACGCTAAGCGAATCTTGGTAGAAGGTGGAAAGCGCTCCGCAAACGCAGCTCAAGATCGCCATGGGGTGGGCATCCCGCGGAAAGCCATCGTAGAATAGCCGCATGTCTTCGTGCAGCATGGTGTGGCGGCGAAGGCGATGACGGAAATCTTCCAACTGGTTGGCTGTCGGCAGTTCGCCGTACAGCAGGAGGTAAGAGACCTCGATGAAATCGCAATTGGCGGCCAGTTGTTCGATAGGGTAACCACGGTACCGCAAAATGCCGGCATCACCATCGAGAAAGGTGATGGCGCTCGTGGTTGCCCCCGTGTTCATGTAGGCTTCATCCAGGGTGATGTAGCCTGTCTTGCCACGGAGTTTCGAGACATCGACCGCCGGCTCGTTTTCCGTTCCTTCCACCAAAGGCAGTTCGACGGTTTGGACGGTATTGGCTTCGAGCACGAGCTTCGCGGTGCCGATCGATTTCAGTTTGTTCTCAAAGACACTGGAGTTCATTCGGCCCTCTTACCAATATTATCTGCCGAGTATCGGACGACCCTAGCCCGCGCGGGGAGCGATCCTACGGATACTTGTTCCCTAAGGGAACGGCCGGTCCGCAACACTGCTGGGGGGAATTTGATAGCCAGCCCGATTCGGCTGAGCCACCCCCCGGCAGACCCGGTGCTAAGAGCACGCTCAATTGCCGGACGGCCTCGAACATCTGCCTATTGGAAACTGCCGACCAAGCAGCCCTGGGCAGGCCCCTAGTTTACTGTTCAAGCGTAGCTCACACAACGGCCCCTCAAACACACTATTGGCACTGCGGAGTGACGCACGCTTGGGCAAGATCGCGGTTACGAAACTTCCCCGACCCGCCCCCTTCTTCTGTGGAAATTGCGTTACCGAACCGGGCTCTATGAAGTTCGTTGGGTGCCGCGCATAATTAGGGTCGCTCACGATCGGCATACGACCCGATTAACTGGCATAATCGAACTATTGGCCCCCTAACCGTGGAGTAACACACATGGAATCGGCAGGCGTTTCGCGGCGATCGTTTATCAAGAGCACGGGGGCGGCCACTGCGATTGTGGCGGGGGCGAGCGCCGCGCTGCCGCGTAACCTGAAGGCCCAAACGCCAGGACCGAACGACCGTCTTCGCATCGGGTTTATTGGCGTTGGGGGGCGGGCTCATACTCATCTTGCATCGGCGATCTCCCTTGCCAACGAAGGTAAGGTGGAAATCGCCGCCGTGTGCGATGTTTTTAACCGCTACATCCATCGGGCCATCAACAAGGTGCAACGCGGGTGCAAGCAACAGCCCAAGTCCACGGGAGATTACCGCAGCATTATTAGCGATCCAACGATCGATGCCGTGTGCATCGCCACGCCAGACCATTGGCACGCCAAGCAAACGCTCGATGCGTTGGCCGCCGGCAAGCATGTTTATTGCGAGAAGCCGATGACGCACAGCGTCGAGGAAGCGATACAGGTCTACCGGGCGTGGAAGGAATCGGGCAAGGTGATGCAGGTGGGCGTGCAATCGACATCGCTGCCGGTATGGAGCGACGTAAACCGGCGCTTGTGCGATGGCCAGTTGGGCAAGGTGCTGATGTACCAAACGTCGTATTTCCGCAATTCCGATTTGGGCCAGTGGCGTTACTACGAGCTGGCACCCGACATGACGCCGAGCAACATCGATTGGCAAATGTTCCTGGGCACCGAATTCGGCCTTGCACCCAAGATGCCGTTCGATCGCGCCCGTTTCGCCCAGTGGCGTTGCTATTGGGATTTCGGAGCTGGCATGTTCACCGATTTGTTCGTCCATCGCACTTCGGTCATGCTCAAGGCGACGGGGTTGCGGTTCCCTGGCCGCGTGGTCGGCGCGGGAGGCATCTACCTTGAATACGACGATCGCGACGTGCCGGACGTGGCAACGGTTGTTGCCGATTTTCCGGAGGGTGTGCAGGGCCTCGTCACCTCCACCATGTGCTGCGAAGGCACGCCCGTGCCGCAAATCATTCGGGGCCATCTCGGTTCCTTCTTGCTCGGCGATGGCGAAGAAATCAGCCGTTACGATTTCGTAGCCGAACGCCCGCAGGTGACCCACAACAGCTCGATCAAGAACGAACACTACGAAGAGGCCGGCTTGAAGAATTCCTCATTGACCCACTTCACAAATTTTGTTGAGGCGGCCATGGCGGGTAAACCGGGGGACGTAAACTGCTCGCCCGAGATCGGCGCGGCGGCCATGGTGATTGTCAAACTGGGCGCGTTGAGCTATCGCCAAGGCAAAGTCTTCCACTTTGACCCCGAGACGCTCGCCGTGAAAGATGGCAGCAGCAGTTGGGCAAGCCAGTGGGAAAAGATGTCGCACGAACGGGCATCGGCCCGGCACGTTCCGAACTGGCGAGCGGGAGATATCGGCAGCACGATCACCCCCCGCCCCTACCAAAAACTGGCCGGCCCCTGGATCAACGGCATCGACCCCGCCGCCGGCAGTAAGAGCAGCGCCGACTAGCCTGAAGTTCTCACCACAGAGAGCACAGAGAAATGCAGAAATCGGCTTGTCATTGGCAAACTGCCATTTGCAATGATCATTTCTTATTCCCTGGGTCCTCTGTGGTGAATCTCTCGCTCGAACCAAGCGACCCGGCCTCAATTTGCCCAATTGCGTTTGACGACCCGCAACCGCAACGCCAACGCCACGGCGAAAACGCCCAGCGCGATCATGTACGCCCCGATGAGCAGCGCGATAGCGAATAGCCCGGCATCAGGTCGATACATGATGAGTGCCCCGAAGATCACCGACATTGCGCCGGATAGCCACAGTATCCACTCATCCTCCAGCTCGTTACGCAGGGCGATGCCGGCATAGATTTCGAACAGCCCACGCATGATCGCGGAGAGGGCAACGATCGTTACGAGCACGAGCAGCGTAAGCCCGGGCCAAGCAAAGGCCGTGATGCCTGCCGCGATGGCTAGCACCCCCAGCAGAACCATCGTCCACCACACCGTACCATCGGCTTCGCCCCGAAAACCAAGCAGGACGGCTCCAATGCCATCGACGATCGTAAACGCCGCGAACAGGTACGCCAAGATTAAGAGCGAAGGTTCCGGGTTTGCGATGGTTATCGCCCCCAGGGCAATCGCCGCCAAACCCCGCACCATCAGCACCCACCACCGCTTGCAAACTGTGGAAAGCATGTTTCACCTCGACCAATAAGAAAAGACAACGGCAGCCAGGATTGCTGCCACGAATTCGCAATTCGAAAAGTAGCAAATGATCTCTCACCACGGAACCGCAATACGTGGTACGGACTGAAGTCCGTACCACGCACGATGCGCACCATGCGCGCATCCTACGAACGAAGATTCTACGACAACACAACAAAGGCACGAAGGCGTGGAGAATTCAGATCGGTCATTGCAAATAGGTTATTTGTCATTGACCATTTCAGAAATGCCCCAATTCCAAATGGCCAAGGACCCATGACAAATCGACTTTTCCTCCGTGTCTCCGTGTCTCCGTGGTAAATGAATGGTAGGATTTCACCACGGAGCACACGGAGACACGGAGAGAACAAGACAGGATTACAAGAAGTCGCCGGGGAATTTACTTCGGAACGATAGCCAGCCGTCGGCGGAAGCCGACGGTTTCGCCATGTGGAACGGCCGGCTTCCGCCAGCGGCTAATGGACCAATTATACGCTCCTTATGATGGGAATAGGCAGCCGGCGCAAGGCCCCATCCTCTTCCGCCTTCTACTACCACAGCGCTTTGCTATTATCGCCTCGCCAGCGCACAAATCCTTCAATGGCTTCGTATTCCGCGAGGCCCAACTGGTCGTAAAGTTGGGCCGTATCGCGGTTTCGGTCTTCGGCCCGCTTCCAGAACTCGCGCATATCGGGACCAGGGAATAAGGCTCGATCCTTCTGCGATTGGTGTTTGAAGATCGCCGTTCGTTTGCGATCGACCTCATCTGGGCTGAGCGGAACGGCCATCTCGATTTCATGGGGCCCCCACTCGTGCCAAGCACCGCGATAGAGCCACACTTCGCAGTCGGCGTACCAGTCGTCGCCTTGGCAGCGCTGGCAAGCGGTCAGAACGGCGTTCAGGCACACCCGATGCGTACCATGCGGATCGGAAAGATCGCCAGCCGCATAGATTTGGTGTGGCTGAATCTTCCGCAACCATTCGACCACCATCGCGATGTCAGCCTCGCCGAGCGGTTTCTTCTTCACGCGGCCCGTTTCGTAGAACGGCATATCCATAAAGTGAAGGCGATCGTCGGAGAGCCCGCAACTGCGGCCGGCCGCCCGAGCCTCGCCCCGGCGAATCATCGCTTTGATCGTCTGCACCTCGGAGCTATCCACCTGCCCCGGCTGCTTGTTGCGTACGAACTGTTCGACGTGCGCCTCGAGTTCCTTGGCCCGCTGCGGGGCGACATCAAAGTGCGTATTAAACTCGGCGATAAAATCGGCGAAACGAATCGCATCGTCATCGAACACCGCGATGTTGCCGGAAGTTTGATAGGCCACATGCACCTCGTGCCCCTGATCGACAAGCCGTATGAGCGTGCCGCCCATCGAAATGACGTCGTCATCGGGGTGGGGCGAAAAGATGAGCACCCGTTTCGGGAAGATATTGTCATTCGAGCGCGATGGGTCGCCAGGCAGTTTGGCGTACGCCGGCTTTCCGCCCGGCCAGCCAGAAATCGTACTCTGCAGGTGGCGGAAGATTTTGATGTTGATGTCGTACGCTGGACCGCGATCGGCCAGCAAGTCTTGCAATCCTTCCTCGTTGTAATCGTTATCGGTTAGTTTGAGGATCGCCTTTTCCAACTTGCGAGCCAGCCAGATTACGGCTTTGCGTTCCTTCTGTTCATCCCATTCGACCGGACCCAGCAGCCACGGTGTGCGGTTGCGCGTCAGCGCGTCGGCCGCGGCTTCGTCGAGCACGACTTCGGCGTTCGGGTGCTCTTGCAAGAAGCTGGCCGCAATGGCCGAGCAAACTTCCCCTTCCACCGCCTTCGCCACGATCGGTGCCTTGTGTTCGCCGAACGCGAGCATGATGATTTTTCGGGCGGCCAAAATCGAGCCGACCCCCATCGTGATCGCCCGGCGCGGCACGTGTTCTTGGCCGAAGAAGTCGCTCGCCGCATCGATCCGGGTAACGCGATCGAGTGTAATCAGCCGCGTGCGGCTTTCCTTGCCAGAACCTGGCTCGTTGAAGCCGATGTGCCCGGTGCGGCCAATGCCCAACAACTGGATATCGATGCCGCCGGCAGCGGCGATCTGCTCTTCGTACCAGGCACAATAGTCGGCCACCTGCTCGATGGGCACGGCACCATCTGGCACGTGCCAATTGCCGGAGGGGATATCGACCAGATCGAACAAATGCTCGCGCATGAACCGCACGTAACTCTGCAGTTCATTCGGTTGCATGGGGTAATACTCATCCAGGTTGAACGTGACGACGTTGGCAAGCGAAAGCCCTTCCTCGCGGTGGAGTCGGACCAGTTCGTTGTAAACGCCAACCGGCGTGCTGCCCGTTGCCAAGCCCAACACGCAGTTGCGACCCTCGGCAGCGCGCAGGCGGATGAGGTCGGCGATTTCCGCCGCCACGGCCTTGTTTGCCTGCGCAGAGTGAGGAAAGATTCGCGTCGGAACACGTTCGCGCTGGGCCAGCGGATCGAACCGAGTCGAAGGAGTTACAATGCGCACCATAGGACGATCCAAACCTGCACTCATAACAAATACTTCTCGGCAAATGAAAAAAGTAAACAAAACTCACCGTGCCCGCCTCGGCACTCCAACATGGCCCGGCCCTCTCGGCCGGGTTCCGATGCCTCCTTGCGAGCTCGATGTGCGAGTAATCGTTCCGGGTAAGCACCGACCCGAAACGGGTTGGCTATCTATCAGCCTACACCATATCCGGCTCGGCTTCGAGCGGCCAACTGGAATTGCGGGAAACCAAGATCATGGGTTCGCATCGGCGAGAATCATGGGCTGCGAAATGAAAGACTGCCTCATCTTTCCGGCGGTAAATAGAATCCGCGGCGTGACGCAAGCGAACTGGTCAAGACCAAGAGCACGGCGGAGAAATGTGTAGCCGGCTCGGGCACAGCAAGGGCTGCCGCGCTGCCCATCCCCGCCCCCGCCACGTTTCCAAAGCGCTCGCGCCAGAACTGATAGTCGCCCAGGTCGATCGAACCGTTTCGGTTGCCGTCTGCGCCATCGCCGGGGGTAGCAACCGCGTTGCCGAACGAGTGCCGCCACACGGTATAGTCGGCGCTATCTACGATGCCGTCGCGATTGTAGTCTCCTTCGAGGATCGAAATGATGCGGGCCGTTACGCTCCCCGGGCCATAAGACAAGTCCCACCCCAGCGTGGGGCCGAGGTTGGGAAATGAGGTCGCGCTGAAGACGGTGTTCATCAAGTTGCTCGCGGTGAGGAACTGGAACTCGTCGCCGAGCGAGGGGCTGTAGCCGTTCACCAATTGCAACTCCACGAATCCATTGAGCAGTGCGTTGTGGGAAATGTTCAGTTTGCCAAACTGGCCCGGGGCCGTGCCGCCGATTTCGATCTTCAAGGTGCCGTTTGCGAACTGCTCGTAGGAATCGTTCATTTGCACGATGCCATTGGGAGCCAGCTCGAGCGAACTCGCGGCCAGCCCGCCGTTAACGAGCGAGGCAATGGGAGTCGTGGCTGAATCGACCCGTACGCTTCCGCCGTCGAGAACCACCGAGGCACCGACGGGATCGGCCATCGGGGTGGCGACCGCGGCCGTGTAGATGGCCCAATCCACCATCGTATTGTGGTTCACTTGCACGTTGATCGCACCCGATTGAAGCAGATCGAGAGAGTCGCCCAGATCAAGGACTCCCACAAAGGGAGTGCTCGTGTTCACTTGCGATGCCCACCCGAGGCTACTGAAGTTCAACTGATGGGTGGCAGCCGTATCGAACAGGCGGATGTAGTCGGTCGCAACACTCGCGGATGCCGCCTTCAGGCTTATCGCCAGGAAGCCATGCACGACCCGCTCGCCCGAGTCGAGTGCATGTTGGACCGTAAACACGACGTTGCGGTTGATATTCGCGTCATCAAAACCGGTGAGCGGATTGACGGAAAGACTGTCGATAGCCGCGTACCAGGCAGGATCGACATAGGCGTTATCGACACTTGCGGAACCATCGTTCGTGAAGTTGTCGATGTCGCCGAGCAGGTAATCTCGCAATTGCACTTTGTACACGGCAGGAGTGACTTTATGCGGCCAAGCAAGTGCATCGTTCCAGTTACCGGTGGCCGCAGACCAGTGGAACTCGCGAATGTTGGCCGAATCGTTCGACTGTGCATCGTACAGGCTCAACTCGCCGCCCGCAGTAACCTTCGTGCCGGGAGAATCGTAATAGCCGGCAGGCTGCGGGCCGAACGTGGTATCGTTGCCGATCGTGCCGGTAGCCCCAATGAGCCAGTTCTGCGAGGTCGGGGGATTTTGAACGTAATAACCGTTCGCAGTTGTATTCCAAAAAACCATGTTCGCGCCTGACCAGCCGTGGGTTGTGCCGTAGCTGCCGCGATAACGAGCATTCATCTGATGCCCCGAGACCGAGATGTTATCGAACAGTGTGCCAGTCGACCAACGGCGGTGAGGGCCCGTATCGCTGCGAACGTTTGTGGCCGACGAGTTGTGAAACACGTTGGGTCCGGTCGATTTCGCGGCACCGTTGTTGACGAAATCGTGGCGCCCTTTGCTGGCCGTGGAATTCGTGACGAACCCCATCTGCCCATCGAGATCGAAGGTATAACGGCGACTACCCGTAACAATGCTTACAGGTTCTTCGTTGATCACGTTATCGACCGTGAACCACTTGCTTGCTGTACCTGCCTGTGCAGAGCCATAACCAAAGTACTTCGTCAAACTGTTGCGGAACCACACATTCTGCGAATTATTGGCGCTGAGAAACGTCCAGGCATGGTCTTCATCGCTGAAGTCGGAGCCGCTCGTCTCGACCGCGTTGAAGTCCGATTCCGCGCGGAAGTTTTCGACGCCGACATTTTCGATTCGTCCCGACCAGGTGTAACGCTGCAGGGTTCCGCCGCCAAACTGCACATCGAACGAGGTGGCCAACGGGGCATCGACAAAGACGCGGTTCCCTTCGATCCGCGTGATGACGCGGTCGGATCGGAGATTGAAATCGCCGGGCACCCAAGCCGGGTCTTCCGGCCCCAGTGCCACGTTCATGCCGATGGCATCGATCCACGCCTGCGTGCCAGGCCGCTCGACTCGCACCGTTTGGCCGATGGCCAATCCGACGGTCGTGTTAAGGCGGAAGCTATTCGCCCCGGCGGGCACCACTTTATCCGCCATGCTGTAGACAGGCCCCACCATGGACTGAGACCCGGCACCGGTGACCTGCACCAGGGTTCTCTGCGTGGTCCCCCGTGCATGGAGCACGGTGCCCGTGGTCTCGCGTCCGACGCCGCGCAGCACCACGCCACTGGCATTGATGTTGAGCTGCGTCTCGATGTCGTAGTGGCCGGCTGAGAGAAGCACGGCGCCCCGATAGCCGTCGGCCTGCATCGGAAGCGCGGAAACCGCGTTGATCGCCGCTTGGATGTTGCCCGTGTCATCGCCTTCGATTGGCGAAACGGTAACCACCGTCGGCACGTTATTCGGCAGAAGCTCGCTGCCGCGGCCTTTGTATCCCACGTTCGAGAAGTCGAGAATCCGGTCTCCCTTGGGATCGGGCACGTAAATTAAACGGCCCGTAACACCCGTCTTGATCCACTTGCTTTGCTGGGCGTCGGCTGGCTGCCACAAACAAACTATCGCCAGGCAAAGCAGACCTTTCGTAACGCTTTGCCGCCAAGAAGACATCGGATTCAAGCTGAGCTTGTAGTTTGGCATAACATGATTGGCATTCGCCGGCGTAAGCCGACTGTTTCGCCCCCCACAACTGCCGACTTTCGTTCGCTCCGAGGCTGTGAAGAAAAAGTTGATTCAAGTTGGCGACGGTCTCCAAGCCGCCGTTTGAGCTGGATATCTTGGCCAATTTTGCCGAAAATCGGTTGCCCACTTTCCAAAAAAACACAACCTCTCCGCGAGCGAGAAATCATCTCGAAGAGGGAGTCGCGTGCCATCAAACGGCCCCACTACTCCATACCTGATTCTACCCGCCACCTTGCCCAAACGCTAAGCTATTCTTGATAGGCCCGGAAGTGCGAAGCGAAGCTTCGTACTGCCGCCGGTGGTTTTCCCCTACCGTATTGCTTGTTCTTATTCGTCCCAGGAGCCTCCCATGCTTAGCATTACTCATCACTCGGTGGTTGCCTTACAGACAGCCTTATTGATTGCCTCCATCCACAATGTCGGCCAAGCTCAGATACGGCCAACGGTTCGCGCCCGCGTTCATGCTTCCGAGCATATCCACCAGAAACAACAGGCCGAGGCGGTTGCCGCGGTTCCGGCCGTCACGCACGCCGTTGCGGTCGTCATACCCCTGGGCGAAAGCAAGGTGAAAGGCAAGGTCACATTCACGCAGGTGAAAGGGGGCGTTGAAATCGTGGCCGAACTAACGGGCCTTTCACCCGGCGACCATGGCTTTCACGTTCACGAATTTGGCGATTGCAGCATGGCCGACGGCAAGTGCGCGGGCGGCCACTTCAACCCCACAGGCGCTCCGCACGCCGGGCCCGATAGCGATCAACGCCATGTCGGCGACCTCGGCAACGTTACCGCCGACGCGGAAGGGAAAGCCCTCTACAAGCGAGTGGACAAGCTCATCACCCTCAGCGGCCCCCATTCGATCATCGGTCGTTCGGTCATCGTTCATGCCAAGCTCGATGATCTTACCACCCAGCAACCGCCGGGCAACGCCGGCGACCGCATTGCCTGCGGCGTGATCGGCATCGCCGATCCAAAAATGCACGCAGGTCATTAAGCGGTTGGACAACACCCCGTTGCCGAGCTATCGGTCATCTTGGCCCTGGGCGGCTCGCCCGGGTTTAAGTGAGGTGGTAAAGAAGTCCACAATGCGGCCGTTCAAGCTTTCGGTAATCACTGGGTCGGGCACCATGTGGGTGAAACCCGGGAGTGGTAGAAACTGGTAACTGCAGCCCGCTCGGAACAAGGCATCGCTCATTTTCAGACTGTGGAGGAAGTACACGTTGTCGTCGGCCGTGCCGTGAATGATGAACAGCGGTCGGCGGAGCTTCGGTGCATGCGTAAGCACCGAACTGGCCTGGTAGCCCGCCGGATTCCGAACGGGCAGGCCGAGATACCGTTCGGTGTAGTGTGTATCGTAATCGAGCCAATCGGCGACGGGCGCGCCGGCTACGGCGGCGTGAAATACGTCGGGGCGTTGCATTACGGCCATCGCGGAAAGGTAGCCCCCAAACGACCAGCCAAAAATGCCCACTCGGCTCAGGTCCATCTCCGGATACTTGGCACCGAGAGCTTGCAGGCCTCGCACTTGGTCGGCCAGCGGCAGGTCGATGAGATTACCATGCACGGCCCGCTCGAACTTGCGACCGCGCGCGGGTGTACCCCGGCCGTCGACTGAAACCACGAGGAACCCTTGATCGGCAAGCCATTGATTCAGTAAGTACGAACGCCCCGCGGCAGTGACCGTTTGCCCATGCGGACCACCATACACATGCACGATCACGGGGTAGCGTTCCGTGGGCAAGAAATCGCGGGGACGCACGATCGCGGCTCGTAGTTCGGGGTCTTGGCATACCTTGGTTAATTCCACGCGAGCAGCAAAGGGGGGTGCTTCGGCGAAGCTCTTGATCTCGCCGGCCATCGTGCTGTCGCCGCGATAAACTCGGTGCTGAACATTGCCCTCCAACGTAGAGATGGCAACCACACGCGTGCCCCCCTGGCGGGAAAAGCTGGCTCCGTGGATTGCACGCCCCGTTGTAATGGTTTGCGGCGGCGGACCCTCTGCTCGAAACGCGACTTCAATGATCTGCTGCTCGGTAGGGTCATCGCCGCCCGCAATATAAGCAACCCCGCGCTGTTCATCGATGCCCAAGAACCCACGGTATCCGACCTCGGGTTTCGCCAGCACAGCCGCCAAGCCTCCGTCGCGTTTGCGTAGTTCGAGCTGCCATGCGCCGGCCCGCTCGGTCGACCATAAGAAATGCCGACCATCCGATAACCATCGCGGCATTTTCGGATCGATATTGATCCACGCTGAATCCGACTCGGAAAGAAGAGTCTTACTCGCGCCGCTCTTGGCATCCACGGCAAGAAGCAATTCCTCGGTTTGCTCGCGATTCTGAACCAGCAGGGTTAGTGGAGCATGCTTCTTCCAGGCGACAGCAGCCAAGTAAGGGTAGCGGTCGCGATCCCAATCGATCCACGTTGTTTCACCTCCGGTCGCTTCAATGATTCCCAACCGGACGCGCGCGTTCAAGCGGCCTGGGCGCGGGTAACGCCACGCCTGGGCAGGTGCGCCTGGCTTCATTGGGTCAGCAATGTGCCACTCTTCCACTTCCGATGTGTCGGTCTCCTGATAGGCAATCTTGCGGCTGTCCGGCGACCACCAGTAGCCGTGCATGCGATCCATTTCTTCTTGTGCCACGAACTCAGCCAGCCCGTGCGAACGTGTCGGACTCGCTCCGGTCGTGAGCCGGCGCTGATCACATGTCGCCACATCGAGCACGTACAGATCGCCATTTCGCACCGCCGCGATGCACTTTCCATCAGGGGAGAATCGCGGGTCGAGCGGAACGTCTCCTTCACTGTCGAGCTTACGCACGGCTTCTCTTGCGCGATCGAACAGATAGAGCGAACCGGAAAGAGGAATGAGTATCTGCTGACCATCCTGGGAAAGTCCGTAGGCAACGATTCCTCGGGCGGTCGACCGAAGCCGCTCGCGGCGAGCCAGCTCTTCCGCCGTCAGTTGTTCGGCCCCGCCATCTAGCAGCTTGTCGGCGGTCAGAACCTGATGTTCCTGGCCCGTGGCAACGTCGAATGCAAACAGATCGCGAACAAAGCTGCGCGGCCCCGATCGCAGAAAGAAGACTGTTCTGCCCTCGTCTGCAAATTGAAAGTCGCTCGGTTGACCGAGCGAAAAACGGTACGTCGCTGCGTACTGACGAAGGAAGTCATCGTGTGGCTGCTCGTCGGCTTCGCAAACAGAAATCGACAGAACCATTACCGCTACGATTGTAATGCAAGGGCTACCGTACATTCGCGCATCAATCAGGGGGTGAAGAACATTGCCTTCTGCGGCGTGTGCACTGGGGCGGCTCGCCCGTGCCAAAATGTGGGCTTGGAAGGGGCTTTGGCCGCGGGGGTATTCATGATAACCGGGCCGCTTCAAAAAGTCTCTGCGGCAACCCGATATCGCAAACATGAACGATTCCAAGATAACGTTTAGCAGCGGGTTGCTGAAAACCAATCTTCGCGGCACCGAACGTGCAGGTGTGGTCGGCACGCACGGTATGAAGGGCGGGCTGCCCCGTGTCGCAATCAAGCCCGCTGGGCAAATCAACCGCCAGCACACGCGCCGCTAGGCTGTGGGTATTGATCCAATCGATCACGGCATCGAACGGTGGGCGTGGCTCTCCGAGGGCACCCGTTCCCAACAGGGCGTCAACAATCCAAGCGGCAGATGAATCGAGCGTGGGCGGCACAAACGAGCCACCTCGCCGAGTTGCCCCAGGCTCGGGTAATTCGGCAAACCGCTCGAAAACACTCGCGATCGGAATCCCACAGTGCCGCAGTATCGCAAAGTTGGTGGCGGCATCGCCCTGCAATTCTTCAGGCGGGCTGGCAAGCAGCACGTTGCAGGCGTACCCGCGGATCGCAAGGTGCCTCGCCATCACGAAGCCATCGCCCGCATTGTTGCCCTTGCCACAAACGATGACGACCGTCCCGCCGATACCAAGCCGTTCCAAGACATCGACACACCCGCGACCAGCGTTCTCCATCAACACAAGGCCGCTGAAGCCATAACGCTCGATGGCCAGGCGATCGGCCTCGCGACTTTGGCGTCGAGAAAGTGCTAACGGTTCCATGCCCCGATTGTGATAGAAAACGGCCTCGTGTGATACCGGCATCGCCCGAGGCAATTTTTCCCAAAGCTCGTATTTTCGCCCGTCGGTGGCTAAAAACCCCTCTTGCCCGATTTCCGCAAATTAGAGAAGATTTGCCCCCCGCTTCCTAGGGCAAGCAGAAACGGCCCGGCACCGCATCCTTGCGGTACCGAGCACGAAACAATTCTTTACTTCGCCATCATCGAAAGCCGCCAGGTTCTAAATCGATGAGTACCCGCCAAATTATTCTGTCGCTCGCGGGCCAGTTGGGATTCGCCTTGCTGGCCGCCGCACAGCCGCCGGCCACATTTACGCAGCCGCGTTTGCAGCCCAGCCCGGCCATGATCCAGCCCAACCAGCCGGCGGTTCCGGTCTTTCCGCCCCAACAAACGGTGGTACCGCTGCCGAGCGAAACGCCGGGGTCGATCTTCGGCCCACCGGTTGACGTGCCGGGCGGCCAGCCGGGCGAGTTGCCATCTCCGCCAGGAGCGATGGCACCCGCTTCAACGGGGCTGTATCTACCTCAGCAAGTGATCGTAGGCCCTAGTGCCGCCGCCGTGCAAGCGCCTGCCGCACCGCCAATAAGCACGATATCGGTGCCGGTCCTCGATGAAGAGTATGCCTGGGATCAAATCGCGGATGTTGTATCGGATTATTTTCCGATCGCGCGCGAGCAACGTGCCCGCCGGGGCGAATCGTGGTGCGAAGGCCGAATTGAAACCGTCCCCCAAGACGGCGCAACCTGGCTCGAACCGCACCGTAACGATTCGGTCGGCATGTTCAACCGTTGGGAAAGCACGTTTCAAAGCATTCGCCGCCGGGCCTTGGTGCGGGTCGTGCCCGATGCCTCGGGATATCAAATCGAAGTGATTGTCGAAAAGGAACTAGAGGACCTGCCGCGCCCCGAACGATCCACCACGGGCACGGCAACGTTCAGCACCGATATCACCTTGCCAAGCAAACGATTGGAGGAGGTATCGCGTACGGCTCGCTCGGGGCGATGGCTTTCGCTGGGCCGCGACCCGGCACTCGAGCAACGCATGTTGGCCGAAATGCACGCTCGATTCAACGGCGCAACCACGGCCAGTAACTCGGTGTTTGCACCGCGATAAGTAGTCAGGGAATCGACAGGGCCCCCCCAAGCCACCGACTTGTCGGTGGCGGCGGCCGACGGCAAGCCGTCGGCTTGGCGTTTACGAAATCGCACCGACAAGCAAATCACACAAGCAAACCACGCGAATAATACTATTTGCATAGTAGCAACTCCCTGCTATAGTTCCTCCTTGTTGCGCGTTTCATTTTGCATCCCTCGCAACTCCTTTCCCGCCATTTGTTGCACTAGGACCCCCTCCATGTCTTCAGCCTCGTTGCAGCCGCGAGCAAGTGGCTCATCGCCCTCGCATCAATTGGCCCTCGAACGTTTCGGCCGAAAGAGCCTGGCCCGAAAGTACCCGACCGAATACGGCAACGGTTGGCGCGATCGGCGAGAAAAGGCCTGTATTTTGCGCTGCCTCGACGCAATCGGGCCTGGCAGCCGCGTGCTCGATTTGCCGTGCGGCACCGGGCGGATGACCCGCATCTTGGTGGAACGCGGTTACCACGTTGTAAGCGCCGATGCCTCGGAGGCGATGCTCGAACGAGCTCGAGAAAATTACCGCGCCTACCGCGAGGAACACACGGGCAAAATTCCCGACGTTACATTCAGCGTACGCGACGTACTGGCCACCGGTTTTCCAGATGATGAGTTCGACGGCATCTCGTGCATTCGTTTGTTCCATCACTTCAACGAAGCCGAAACGCGCCGCAAGGCCCTGCGCGAACTGGCCCGCATTTGCCGCGGACCGATCGTCGTCACGTTTCTCAATTCGTTTGCGCTCGATCGAATTAGTTCGTGGCTCAAAGCACGCCTTCGTGGCAAGAAGCAGCTTTCGCAATTGCCCATCCCGCTTTCAACATTTGCCGCCGATATTGACGCCGCCGGGTTGAAGATCGATCGCAAAATTGCGGCACATTGGGGAATTTCCTCGCGGTGGTTCCTGGTGTTAGGACGCAGTACATAGCGATCAACGAACGGCCGCCGAATGTACAGGTCGAAAGAACTCCCATGACCGACCACGCCCAGTTTGCTTCGCCGGAAATCGAGCAGCTCTTGCGATCCAACGGACTGGCAACGCTGGAGGATGCTTTTCGGCTGGGCGAGGCCGTCGCCTCGCAGCATCGTCGCCGAGCCACGCGGCACGCGAACAAATGCGTTGTGCGGCTGGAACTCAACGGGCCGACTGGCGCGCTTCCCGTTTACATCAAACGGCAATGGAGCCGCGAACGGTGGCTACCGCGGCCAACCGATCTACGCCATCGAATTAATTTGCTCTGCTCGCCCATGCATGAATGGCGTGGCCTCGTGATGCTGGAAAAGGCCGGGTTCCACGTTTCGCGCCCGCTGGCACTGTTCTATCGCGGCTGGGGATTGGTGCGCGGTGCGATCATCACGCAGGCCGTGCCGCCGAACGTTTCGATGGCCGACTTGCTCCTAAGCGGCGACTTGGGCGCTATGGAAAGCCCTCGCCTCCATTCGCTAGTTACTGCCGCCGCGCGGGTCGCGGCTCGACTTCACCAATCGCAACTTTCGTGGCGTTCGATGAAAGCCAAGCACTTCTACCCCGAAGAGCTACCCAACGGCAAATGGCGAATCTGGCTCATCGATTGCGAAGGTGCGTACCGCAACGCCACCCAACGCGACTGTGAACGAGAGTGGAACGTATTCCTGCGATACTTTGCCACGCATACGCCTTCGCTAGGCAGGCAATTGACATTGGCGTATCGCAGCGAGTTCCAACGCGGCTCTCCCGCTTGCGAGTTGAAGCCGGCTGCCTGAACCAGGCCAAACATAGGTGGGCTATTTGCTCGGTTCCCGTCCGAAACGACCGGGCTATATATAGCCGAGCCGTTCCGGGTCGGCGGTTTGATCGTCAGGCCGTTCGGGCTCGGCGGTTAACCGGCCGAAGTCGCCGATGCTGTGGGCACGCCGAGTTTCGGCACGGGAATATGCACCGTCGAAGCCTCTTGTGGCGCGACGGGCAACTTCAGCGTAAAAGCCGTGCCCACCCCCACGCTACTTTCCACGCGAATCTTTCCGTGGTGGGCTTCCAGAATCTCTCGGCAGGTGGCCAGCCCCACGCCCGTCCCCCCTTTGCCGCTGGCATCGGGGCCCGACTTGGTCGAGAAGTAACGATCGAATATCTTCGGCAGCACCTCGGGCGGAATGCCAACTCCCGAATCGCGAATCGAAAGATCGACCGTATTGGCCGCCGTGTCATGCACGAGTCGGATGAGAATCCGCCCACCGCGTGGCATGGCCTGGCGGGCGTTCGTTAACAGGTTGAGCAACACCTGCTGGATTTCGTTGCCACACACCAACGCTTGCGGCACCGGTTCAAACTGTACTTCGACCGCGATGCGGTACTTCTGCATCTCGCGTTCGATCAGCACCAGAGACGATTCGATCAGCTTGGCCAAGTCAGTCGCCACCCGCTCGCTGCCGCGATTCCGGGCGATGCCCAGGACGCCGTTGGTAATTTTTTCGGCCCGCTCGGCCGCAGCGAGTATCTTGGCAAGCGCTTTGTCACGCGAGGCTTCGTCCTTGTGCCTGAGACCGAGTTTGGCGTAATTGATAATGGTGGTGAGGATATTGTTAAACTCGTGCGTCGTCGTGCCAACAAGCTCGCCGAGTGCTGCCATCCGCCGCGAGTGGCGGAGTTCAGCCTCCAACATTTCTAGCTTACGATCGAGAGAAACAGAGTCGTCCATAATCGAATGAGCGTATGTTTTGGCGGTTGAATGCGGGTGCTCGTGGAAACGACATCGAGAGTTGATAGCTGATAGCAGTAAGAAAGCCGAAAGCGAATTCCGTAAACTCGCCGCACTTTGACCAGCCGCCGCAGGGGCAGCTTCTTGCCTGGGCCCCTTGCCTTAACCTGTTGACCTGAAGGTATTTGCGTACGAATGCGTGTCCCTAGTGTGTATCGTCGCTTCCGTCTGGTCCACTCCACCGAGGGACGATAGAATGTGCCCCCTTTTAGCCGACAAGATAGTATTCGCGCGACGCGAGGTCGCGTATCGGGGGTGCCTTACTCTTAAGCACCCAAAGCCAGCGAGGAGAATGCAAGGATGCCGACCGTAACGATCTTGAAGGAAGCGTTGGATGTTGCCCGCCGATTAGGATACGAGGTGCGCCAAGATTGGCTCGACGGCAACGGCGGCGGCCACTGCTTGGTACGTGGCCGAAAATGGCTACTGCTCGACGTAGCCCAATCGGCCGACGAGCAACTCGACATCGTGGCCGGCGCCCTACGCGAAGAACAAGGCCTCGAACGAACGATTCACTCTCCAGAACTTGCCAAACGCCTGCATGTTTCCGCCGCCGCGTAGAAACCGTGCGAATCTCTTCCTCTGCAAACTCCACGTCCCTTTGATCAATCGCCAAGAGGCAGATTCCTTACACACAAGGTCTTTGAAGTCGAGTAAGAGAGGAGGCGATCACGCTACCTCTCTCCTACTCGACTTCACTTATCCGATCCTTGCCGGTAGATCCCTTGCCGAAGGATGTAGTTCAAGACTGCGTTGGGCACGAATTTCTGACATGCTTCGCCGGCTGCGACGCGGCGTCGAATCTCGGTGCTGCTCGCATGGACGGCCGGCATTTCGATAATCTGCGGCTGCGTCGTTGTCGCGCACAGCGAGGCAAGGGGCACTAAGTCGGGTTCGGCATCTCCCGCGCGATGAACGACGAGCGGAGTGGCCAGCCGAAATAATTCGCGGGGGTCTTTCCAGCGTGCCACGTCGCGAAGGGTATCGGAACCCAACAACAAGAAGAACGTATCGTTCGGACGCTCGGCTCGCATTTGGCCGAGTGTATCGACCGTGTAGCTCTTGCCGCCGCGATCGATTTCAAGCGTGCAGACACGCCACGCCGGTTCACCGCCAATTGCCAGCCGCAGCATCTCGACTCGCTGGTCGTTGCTGGCGTGGGGGCCGTGCTGCTTCAGAGGCTGTACGGCCGTCGGCACGAACCACACCTCATCCAAGGCCGCCTGCTCCTGGCAGGCGCGCGCAAGCGCCAAGTGTCCATGATGCACGGGATCGAAACTACCGCCAAATATACCAAGCCGCATAGAGGGTCAAGGGGCAAGGGTCGAGGGTCGAGGGCCAGAATGTAGGTTGTGCATGGGTTGATCGTTTAGCCGCGACGCGGAGCGGAGCGCGAAGAAGTAGAAAGGGTCTAGGGTCGAGGATCGAGAGCCAGAACGTAGGGGGGCTCACGAGATGGTAGGGATTGATGGTATCGTAATGGTTTACGGCGAAAGTCGCCATCGGGCCGATTCAACCCAACGTGTTCTATTCAACCCTCCTTGCCCTCAACTCTCAACCCTCCATGCCCCAACAGCAATCACTATTTGATACCGCGCCAGCACCGTGGGAAGTGGACGATGCGGCGGAAGCGCTCATCGCAACGGTGGTCATTGCGGGCGGGCCCGATGGGGAGTTTGATTACCTGGCCCCGGGCGAACTCGTTGGGGCGGCCAAGTCCGAGCGGCGTTTGGAAGCGGGGCGACGTGTGCGCGTTCCGTTGGGTCGCGGGAACCGCAGCGTGGTCGGGTATTGTGTGGCGCTCGAAACGAAGCCCTCTGGCGGGCGGAAACTCAAGTCGGTGGCGTCGGTCGTCGATCGCCAATCGCTCCTTTCGCCGCCGATGCTGCGATTGGCCCGCTGGATGGCCGAATACTACTTATGCCCGTTAGGGCAAGTGCTGGAAGCAATCGTACCGGCCGGCGTGCGGCACGACGCCGGCTCGCGCCAAGTGGTCCTGCTCGCGGCCGCCCCCGATGCCGCCGAACGCATCGCCGAGGCCAAACTTTCCGCCAAGCAGGCTGCCGCCATGCAACAACTGCTGGCCTCCGCCACGCCGCTCACCGCCAAGCAACTCGCCTCCCTTGCAGGCTGCACACTCGCACCGATCAACGAGTTGCGCAAGAAAGGATGGATCGTTACCTCCGTCGAACGTCAAAATGCCGACCGGCTAGCGCCCCATGCCGCGCCTCGCCAAGCTGCGCTCGAGCTCAACCCCGATCAGGTTGCCGCGCTCGATACGATTCGCGGTGCCTTGCGCGCGACGGAGCACCGCACGATATTGGTACATGGCGTCACCGGAAGCGGCAAGACGGAAGTATACATCCAGGCCATTGAAGAGGTTGTGCGATACGGTCGCCAAGCCATCCTGCTGGTGCCCGAGATCAGCCTCACGCCGCAAACGGTCGGTCGATTTCGGGCTCGGTTCGATCGGGTAGCCGTTCTGCACAGCCACCTGAGCGATATCGAGCGGCACGAACACTGGCGGCGGATCGCGCGGGGCGACGTGCAAGTGGTGGTCGGCGCGCGGAGCGCGATCTTTGCCCCCACGCCCCACCTGGGTCTGATCGTGTTGGATGAAGAACACGAAGCGACCTTCAAGCAAGAAACGGCACCACGATACCACGCCCGCGACGTAGCCGTTCGCCGAGCGGCCGACCAAAATGTTCCCCTCGTGCTCGCCAGTGCCACGCCCTCGCTCGAAAGTTGGCGCCGCGCCAAGTGTGGCGAGTTCACGCTGGTGGAAATGCCTCGCCGCGTGCTGAACTTGCCGATGCCCGTGGTCAGGACCATCGATCTGCGGAACGAAGCGTATGCTCGGGGATCACACGGAGCACTGAGTCGACCGCTGGTTCGCGCTATGGAAGAATCGCTGGGCGAAGGCGGGCAAGTGATTCTGCTCCTCAACCGCCGCGGCCATTCGACGCACATTCAGTGCCCTTCTTGCGGCAAATCGATGCAATGCCCGGCCTGCAATCTTTCGCTGACGTTTCATCGCCACGACAACCTGGCGGTGTGCCACTACTGCGATTACCAGGTGCCCGCCCCCACCAAGTGCCCCGAGTGCGGCAACCCCGGCATACGGTTCAGCGGCTTGGGTACGCAAAAGCTCGAGGCAGAAGTGCGAGCCAGATTCCCCGATTACCCATGCCTGCGAATGGATACCGACAGCATGCGTGGTCGCGGCAGCCACGAGGAGGCGCTTGCTGGATTTCGCGAAGGGCGGCATCGCATCTTGTTGGGAACGCAAATGATTGCCAAGGGACTGGATTTTCCGAACGTAACGCTCGTGGGCGTGGTGAATGCCGATACGGCCCTGCATTTCCCCGATTTCCGAGCGGCCGAGCGAACATTTCAGTTGGTAACGCAAGTGGCCGGCCGCACCGGGCGTGGACCGAAGGGGGGCCGCGTGCTCGTGCAAACGCTTTCGCCCGATGCCGCGGCGATCGTGGCCGCCGTACAGCACGACTTGCAAGCCTTCGCACGACAAGAGTTGCCGACCCGCGAATCGATGGGTTACCCGCCCTTCGGCGCGATGGCGAGGCTCGTGACGCGAGGGCCGGAAGAACAAACGTCGCTCGCGTTGGCCGACGAACTGGCCCGCCTCCTCCGCGAGTTGGGCGAACCTTGTTCGCCGCCGATTCGGATTCTGGGCCCCACCGCGGCACCGATCGCCAAACTCCGTGGCGACTTCCGATTCCACATCCAACTCTTCTCGCCCCAGGGTGAACTGTTGCGCAACACGATCCGTCGCGCAACCCAAGGCCTGAAACCTCCCGACCACTACGCCTGGATCGTGGACATCGATCCGTTGGATATGATGTGAGGGGAGGGGTTAGAGTCAAGAGTCAGACAGTCAAGAGCTTAGAGTCAAGAGTCAAGAGCCAGATAGGAATTGCGCAAAGCAGTTTGTTCGTTGCCTAACTTTCTGGCTCTTGACTCTTGACTCTCGACTCTTGACTTTTCTCCCTTGGCCGTTTCCGCGTAGCGACCGTACAATCAGGGGGTAGAACCGAGAATCTAGCATCCGGTGTCGGGCATGTCGTATCGGACCATTAAACGTGTGCTGGGCGAAACCAACCTCGAGCGGAAGTGCCGCTGGTGGTTCGGTATCTCGCTGGTCGTTTTGCTCACGCTCAGCTTCACTTGGTATGGCCGGCGAACCGACACCATCGTCAAGGAGCTTAATCCCAAGTTCATCGGCCCCGAGTTGGTTCGGGCGGGTTGGCTCGGCGTTCACTTTGCACAACTCGACCAGATCAAAGACGGTTTGTTCGCCGACCTCGTGGAGAGCAGCCAGGCGATGGGCCGCAGGTTCGAGTGGGAAGCGATACTGCCCACCGACGGTTACGAATCGCCGCCGGCCGAGCAGTTCCGCCCCCGCGATGCTCGCGAGCAGCGTCTGCTGGCCAAGTGGTCGATCCCTTTAACCCCCGACGAGAAGCGCGAGGCGGGCAACGTTCAGGGTTCGCCCTCGACCTCGCAGCCCTTCTTGATTCCGTCGCGTGGCACCGACGACCGGTACGTTAAGGAAACCGACGGCCGCGATTCGTTCATGTTCTACCAACCCATGTACGCGACGAAGTCGTGTATTCGGTGTCACGCAAATATGCTGGATGCCGGTGGTAAGCGGAAGCTGGAAGAGGGCGACCTGATCGCCGTGGTTCGCGTTACGACCGACTACGGTCCCACGGCGGCGGAAGTCGCCAAGAACCAGGCTTTGCTCTGGACCGCGGCCATCGTCGTCGGATTCGTTTCGATGTTTTCGTTGTGGGCCGTCGTGCGGTACGTGATCGTGAAGCCCGTAACCCACCTGCGCGACGTTGCGAATGCCGTCCGCGAGGGCGATATCGAAAAGCGAGCCGTCATCCGCACGGGCGATGAATTCGAGGAGTTGGGTGCCGCGTTCAACCGCATGTTGCGGCAACTGCTGAGCCAGCAAAGCGAACTCCAAGAAAGCAAAAGCGAACTCGATGTGCGGCTCGACGAGCTGGCCCAGGCTAATATGCGGCTCTACGAAATGAACCGCCTCAAGAGCGACTTTCTCGCCACCGTAAGCCACGAGTTGCGCACACCGCTCAACAGCATCTTGGGCTTCAGCGAAGTGCTGAGCAGCATCGATTCACTCGACGACAAACAACGCCGCTACGTCGGAAACATCCAGCGCTCGGGCCGCATGCTGCTCGATATGATTAACGACATCTTGGACCTCGCAAAAATGGAAAGCGGCAAAATGGAGGTCCGTCAAACCGAGTTTCGCATCAGTTCGCTAATTTCCACCATGTGCGAAATGGCGCGCCCGCTGGCCGAGAAAAAGAACATCGACCTCGATTGCGAGGCCCCCACCAACTTGCCACCTCTCCGCCAAGATCAAGCCAAGGTGCAGCAGGTCCTCAACAATCTGCTCTCCAACGCAATTAAGTTCACGCCCGAAGGAGGCCGAATCCGAGTCTCGGCCGAACAAGACGAGCACGGTGACTTGCGGCTCAAGGTGGCCGATACCGGCATCGGCATCAGCCCAGATGAACAGCAGCTTGTGTTCGAGAAGTTTCGGCAAGCCTCCGGCGTACTGCCCGATGGCGACGCCATGACCCGCGAATACTCGGGCACCGGGTTGGGCCTCTCGATCGTCCGCGAAATCTGCCGCCTGCTCGGTGGCGATGTCACCCTGGAAAGCGAACTCGGCAAGGGAAGCACCTTCTCCGTTCGCCTGCCTTGGCGGTTGGAAGACTCGCCACGACTCGACACCCAACTACGCGAAGACCTCGACCAACTGGCCCGTAACGCCCGGCTCGCCGAAGTCACCTCCTCCACCGCCCCGCACTTGCAAGAACAAACAACCCGCTAATTGCGGATTGCACACCTCACCCCTCTTGCAGATTGCGTTCCCGAAATCCGAAATCCGAAATTACATTTCCGCCCCTCCACCCTCGCCTCTCCACCCGTGACTATCAACTCTCAACTTCCGTCCGTCCAACTCTTCACCGATGGCGGTTGCAGTGGCAACCCAGGCCCAGGGGGCTGGGCCTTCATTCTGCGCCATCCGGCTTCCACCAAAGAACTGGAACGCAGCGGCGCCGAACCCAACACCACCAACAACCGCATGGAACTAACGGCCGTTGTCCGCGGGCTTGAAACGCTCACCAAACGTAGCCATGTGGAACTGCTGACTGATAGCGTGTACGTGGGGAAGGGAATCAGCGAGTGGCTCCCCAAGTGGAAGGCCAACGGCTGGCGACGAAAAGAGAGAAACAAACTCGTGCCGATCGCCAACGAGCAACTGTGGCGCGAGCTCGATACGCTTCTCGCCAAGCACCACGTAAAGTACACGCGCGTGGCCGGCCACAGCGGACACCCCGAAAACGACCGCTGCGATGAGCTCGCCGTCGCCGCGTATCAGAAGTATTTGCGGTAAGACACCGGCTGAAACGGCAGGCCTATCTAAACTTACCGGCCGGAACGGCCGGGCTAGATAGCCGAGCCGTTTCGGCTCGGCGAACCGCGCAAGAACAAGCTCAACGCTATACAATGCGGTGATGAGCCATCCCTTGTCGAGTTCCGAGATTTCCAACCCACGACGTGAACCGTCGGCCGCTGAGTTGTTGGCCACGCCGGTCGAGTTCGTGCGCGGCGTGGGGCCGCTTCGAGCCGAGCTGCTGCATCGGCTCGATGTGCGAACGGCGGCGGACCTCATCTTTTTCTTCCCGCGCGATTACGAAGACCTCACCGACCGCCGCGACATTGCCGCGCTCGATGACGAGCACATCCAAACGATCCGTGGCCAAGTCGTTGAAATCGACAGTCGCTCCAGCGGCTTCGGCAAGAGCATCGTCGGCGTGCTCGTGCGGCAAGGCAACGACTTCCTGCGGGCGCTGTGGTTCAACCAACCGTTCATGCGTGATAAGTTCCACGAAGGTCAGTTTGTGCTGCTCTCGGCAAAGCCTCGCAAGAAAGGCGGACGCTGGGAGATGTCGCACCCGCGCGTCACCTGGCTCGATGGTGCCGAGGATCAACCCGAGATGCGGCTCTTGCCGCTCTACCCACTCACCGAAGGGCTTTCGCAATACCAGGTGCGCAATATGGTGGCGAGCGCGGTCGAGCAGTTCGGGCACGTGCTCGAAGAAGTGTTTTCGTCCGAGTTGCTCGCACGATACAACTTGATGCCGCTGGCCGAGGCCATTCCCGCCATTCATTCTCCGCAAGATGCCGAGCAACTCGAACGCGCCCGGCGGCGGTTTGTTTTCCAGGAATTATTTGTGTTGCAGTTGGCGGTCGTCGCCCGCCGGTGGCAACAGCAGATTGGCTTTCGCGCGCCGCCGCTCGAAGCAACGGCCGACATCCACGCCCGCATCCAACGGTTATTTCCGTTCGAGTGGACGGCGGGGCAAAGAGCGGCTATTGCCGAAGTGGCCGCCGACCTGGCGAGCGACGCCCCGATGAACCGGCTTCTGCAAGGCGACGTTGGCAGCGGCAAGACCGTCGTTGCCGTGTACGCGATGTTGGCCTGCGTTGCGCGCGGATACCAGGCCGCGCTCATGGCACCCACCGAAATCTTGGCCCGCCAACATGCGGCCACGCTCGCCAGCTTGCTGCGTGCAAGTCGTGTGCGGTACTTGCTGCTGGTGGGCGGCCTCACGGCCAAGGAACGAACCGCGGCGCTACAACAAATCGCCGCCGGCGAAATCGACCTCGTCATCGGCACGCACGCCATCGTGCAAGAGGACGTGCAATTCGCCAAACTCGGCTTGGTAGTGATCGATGAACAGCACAAGTTCGGCGTTCGCCAGCGAGCGGCACTGCGGCAAGGGGATCAATCGCCCCACTACCTTGTAATGACGGCCACGCCGATTCCGCGGACGATCAGCATGACGTTGTTCGGGGACCTCGACGTAACCACCCTGCGCGAAATGCCGCCGGGAAGGCAAGAGGTTCGCACCTACGTGGTGGGGCCAGCCGAACATGCCCGTTGGTGGCAGTTCGTACGCGGTAAACTGCAAGCCGGTCGGCAAGCGTACGTTGTAGCACCACTCGTGGATGAGTCGGAAAGCATCGCCGCGGCCAGCGTGGCGGCTCTTTTCGAGCGGCTTACCAACGGCGAACTGGCCGCGTTTCGGGTTGGCATCATCCATGGCCGAATGACCGCCGATGAAAAGGAAGAGGCGATGGCCGCGTTTCGCGCGGGACGCACGCAGGTTCTCGTTTCCACAAGCGTGATTGAAGTCGGCGTCGACGTTCCGAACGCCTGCATCATGGTGATCGACTCGCCCGAGAGGTTCGGGCTCGCGCAGCTCCACCAACTTCGCGGCCGGGTGGGCCGCGGCAAGCTCGCCGGCTTTTGCGGCGTGCTGGTTGGCGACGAACTTTCCGAGCCGGCGCGGGCCAGGCTCGATGCCTTCGCCGCAACCTCCGATGGCTTCCAACTAGCCGAGATGGACTTCGCCCTGCGCGGCCCAGGCGATTTATTCGGCACACAGCAACACGGCCTGCCGCCGCTACGGATCGCCGACCTGCGACGCGACCAGACAATTCTGGAAGAAGCACGGCGAGACGCCCAACAACTCTTTGCCGCCAACCCCGGACTCAAGAAGCCCGAACTCGCGCGACTTCGCCGACAGATGCTCGTCCGATACGGCAACGCACTGGAATTGAGCGACGTGGGATAGTAGGACGCCGAGCCGAAACGGCTCGGCTATATAGCCCGGCCGTTTCGGCCGGGAAGAGCGCGGTCAATCACGCCCCCGCCGAAATCGCCGCACCCGCTTGCCAATGCGCACCATCGCGTTCGATGCGGCGGTAAAGCGTATCGCGTTCGACCGGTTCGCGGCCGGCTTCAGTAATGATGCGGCGGATTTCCTCAACGCAAAGCACCTCGGGCGTCGTCGCGCCGGCATCGTGATAAATTAGTTCGTGCCGCACGGTGCCATCGATGTCGTCGGCCCCGTAGGAGAGTGCCACCTGCGCCGTGCCGAGGCCCAGCATGATCCAATACGCCTTCAAGTGGGGCACGTTATCGAGCATCAGCCGACTCACTGCCATCGTGCGCAGGTCCACAAGGCTGGTGGGCTTCTTCACGTTTGCCAAGCCCGTGTTTTCCGGGTGGAACGCGAGCGGGATAAACGTTTGAAAGCCGCCCGTTTCGTCTTGCAACTCGCGCAGTCGCAACAGGTGATCGATGCGATGGTACGGCTGCTCGATGTGGCCGTAAAGCATCGTGCAATTCGACCGAAGGCCCAGTTCGTGGGCCGTGCGATGGACCTCGAACCAGCGGCGGGCATCGGCCTTGTGTTCGCAAATTTGGTTTCGCACTTCGGGATGGAATATTTCAGCGCCGCCGCCGGGCAAGCTGCCGAGCCCCGCTTCCCGCATGTCTTCGAGCACCTCGCGGACCGATTGGTTCGCCAGCCGGCAGAACCAATCGATTTCGACCGGTGTCCACGCCTTGAGGTGCAACTCGGGGTACGTTTCGTGCAGCAACCGAATGACGTTAAGGTACGCCTCATACTTCATTTGGTGGTGCAGGCCGCCAACGATGTGCATTTCCGTGCAGCCGTTTTCAACCGCTTCGGCCCCGCGAGCGAGCACCTGCTCATCGCTCATGAAGTACCCCTTGGGGTCGCGCAGGTCCGAGCGGAACGCACAAAAAATGCAGCGATACACACACACGTTCGTGGGGTTGAGATGCGTGTTGATATTGTAGTACGCAAAGTTTCCGTTCTTGCGTTCGCGCACAAAGTTCGCCAACTCACCAACTTCGTTGAGCGGCGCGTCGGGGCCTTCGAGCACGAGGCCATCTTCAAGCGAAAGCCGCTCGCCAGCTTCGACCTTTTCGCAAATGGGCTTCAAAACGGAGGAGGAAGTGCGGAGCATGGCGGAGGAGGATTCAGGGTACGGTGGCGGGGAACAGGGACGAATGGACTCGAGTCGAGGTGGGTGAGCAAGGTCGAGAAACCTTCGCACTTCGTGATTCTTTCAAACGAGTTTCTCGGTAAGCATCTCGTTCAATTGTTCAATGAGCAGTGGCACATCCAGCTTGACGGCATCCCAGATGATCTTCATTTCAAGTTGGTCATATCCATGAACCAAGATATGCCGAAACCCGATGATGTCGTCCCATCGATTAATTCTCTGGGCAATCTTGGGAGCTATCCGATGAAGTTGATAAAGGGCCTCTCCAAGAACCATCATTTCCCGCTCAATAGCCGAACGTAGCAATCGATCCGATTCAAGGTCTGCGGCCGATCGATCAGCGAGTAACTGAACTGCAAACTGGGCCCGATCGAGCATGTCGCTCAAATACTTTTTGGGATCACGCTGCATACACGATCGTCCGCGATTGGTTCACCGTTCGAATAAAATAGGGATTACGCAATGCCCCCTCTACCACCAGATCGACTTCCCTTCCCAATAGCCGCGAAAGGGCCTTTTGAAAGTCGAAATACTGATGGAAGGCATTCGTCTTCGGATCACGTTCGAACTCGACCAAAAAATCGAAGTCGCTCCGCGATGGGTCAAAACCACCAACTGCCGCCGAGCCAAATAGCTCGAGCCTTCGAACCGAGAACTGCCCACACAGCTCGGCAAGCTCGCCACGTTTTTCCATAATCGTCGTAAGTGCGTTGGTGCTCTGATCCATAATTGAAATCAAGACGGCCCAGTGAAAGGAGCATTTATCTGCATTATCACCCTTTTCCCACCCAAAGGTCTAGGGTTCCCACGATGAACAGCCCCAGGCTGATGACCGCATTGACGTTGAAAAACGCGGAATTGACGCGGGAAAGGTCGTCGGGGCGTACCAGCAGGTGCTCGTACACAAGCAGTGTGCCCACGGCGGCCACACCGGCCCCAAACACCCAACCCAACAACGGGTAAACGAACGGAAGCAAAGCCAACATGCCGATCGTCATCACGTGGCACACCGCCGCGAGTTTGAGCGCATGCGAGATGCCCAAGGCGACCGGTACGCTGTGGAGTTTGGCTTGACGATCGGAATCGTAATCCTGGCAGGCGTAGATGATATCGAATCCGGCGACCCACGAAAGCACCGCGCCGCCGAGTACCAAGGAGGGAAACAAATCTCCCGGGTTTGCGAGGACGACATCACCGCGGATGGCGATCCAGGCGGCAACGGGCGAAAGGGCAAGGGCCGTGCCTAGCCAAAAATGGGCAAGAGCCGTGAAACGCTTCGCGTAACTGTAACCGGCCAAGATCGCGAGCACCGGCACCGCCAAATAGAGCGGCAACCCATTCGGCAGAAATAGCAACGTGCTCAAGACGAACCCAATGCCACAAGCAGCCACAAAGGCCGCAACCTGCGGCACGCTAAGGATGTGGGCGGGCAGATGACGCCCCATCGTGCGCGGGTTGCGCGCGTCCAATCGTCGATCGACGAGCCGATTCCACGCCATCGCGAAGCTACGGGCCGTCACCATGCACAGCACGATGCCAAGAACTTCGAGCCAGCGAAAATCACCAAGCCGCCACGCCATGACCGCCGCCAACATCGCAAACGGCAACGCAAAAATCGTGTGGCTAAAGCGGATAAGTTCCAGGAAGTAGCGAAAAGTTTTCAACATATAATCAAGACATCTCACGAGGAGACGCAGAGTAAGAATACCGTTGCTCTGCGTCTCTGCGTCTCTGCGTGATATCCTCTTCATTCAATCGACCTATTTCGTGCCCCATCGTCTCATTAGTTGGTGCCCCACGCCGAGTTGGTCGCAGATGCGGGCAACCACGAAATCGACCAGGTCGGCGGGCGACTCGACGCCGTGGTACCAGCCCGGCGAAGCGGGCAGAACGACGCCGCCGGCTTCGGTCACGCGGCGCATGTTATCAATGTGGGCCAGGGAAAGCGGCGTTTCGCGCGTTACGAGGATCAACTTGCGGCGTTCCTTCAAATGCATCTCGGCCGCCCGCTGAATCAGGTTGCCGGCCGACCCGGCCGCCACGGCGCTCAACGTGGTGCCGCTGCAGGGACAAATCACCATCCCGCCAGTTAGAAACGAGCCGCTGGCCATCGGGGCCAAGAAATTCTGATTGTGGAAGTACTGAACGTCGCCGACAACCGTGGAAGGGGGGCTGGCGACTCGGGTGAATGACGCGGTAGGCCGCAAGCGGCTGAGGTCGATGTGTTCGAGGTCAAGGTCGATCCCCAATTCCTGAAGCAGCACGACGCGGCCTGATGCGCTGATGGAAAGATGCACATCGCGCCCGGCCGCGCGCAGCACTTCGACAAGCCGCACGGCATAAACCGCGCCGCTCGCGCCCGTGATACCAAGGATGATGGGGGCAAGCATAGAGTTTCAACGATTCAAACTGAACCGCATATGAACGTAAATCAACCCGGAATTGGGGTGGTGATTGGCAATCGTTTGAAATGGATTGAGAATGGGATAGGCAAGGTAGCTGTGGTGTGATGAAAACAAGAGCCAACGCTCCCACTTCCCCAACCCTCTCCGCAAAGGCACAGGTCTCTACACAAATTGAACAACTTGATGAACTCGCGATGAGAGGACAGTGGGGCCATTCGAATGTACTCTTCTCGCTCTGCGAGATGAATTTCCGCTCGCGGAGCGAGCGGAGTACTCTAATCAGTTCGACTTGTGTAGATACCAATGCCGCAAGGGGGAGGAAGCCGAAACATTTGCATTCTCATTGTGATGGATTCGTTTCTATCTGCGTTCCTCTGCGTTCCGCTGCGGCTACTAAACTGGATTCTCACCTACGTACAATGTAGCCACACCAAAGGTAAGCGGATAGCGTCGCACGCTTTGCAGGCCGGCGGCTCGCAGCCGCTCGCACAGTGCCTCGCCTTGGGGAAATTCGCCGACGCTCGTCGGCAGGTATTCGTAGGCATCGCCCGCGTTGCGAGCAAACAAGCGGCCAATACGCGGCAGCACGTGGCGGAAGTACCATCCGTAAATCGCTTGGAACGGTTGCCACGTGGGGGTGGAAAACTCAAGCACGGCCACGTGCCCGCCAGGGGCACACGCTCGCGTCATTTCGGCGATGCCACGATCGGTATCGGCCACGTTGCGCAGGCCAAAGGCCACGCACACAATTTGGAACGCGTCACTGGGAACTGGCAGCGACTGTGCATCGGCCTCGATGAACTTAACCCGCGACTGCGCGCCAACTTTCTCCGCCTTCCGCCGACCAATTTCGAGCATCTCCACGCAAAAGTCGCCGGCCACGATCGCCGTTTTCCCTCCGGCAGCACGATCGTAGGCAAGCGCCAAGTCGCCCGTGCCGGTACACACATCGAGGATCGGCAGCGGCCCCCGCGGCGGCACCAAACGAACCGTACGCCAACGCCAGTAGCGGTCGATTCCCAACGAAAGGAGATGATTCAAAAAATCATAGCGGCCGGCAATCCGACCAAACATCGTGCGAACGCGTTCTGACGACTTATCAACGGGCATGGACAAGATTATATCACTCGCTAAGCAAGTGATAAATGGAGCAAGATACGTGGGAGTAGGCAGGATGCCATCATCGGCTACGAAAAGTAGTCATTGGGCTGCGTCATGGCAACAACGCCGTGCCAAGACAAGGCCCCCAAATCACAGTATTGCGAGCCGGGACGAGCTTGGCGAGGCCGAATACCGCCACGAAGGCATCTTTCGAAGGGTTGACAAGCCTGCTTGGCAGTGTATGCCGTCATGCACTGCAGGCCGCTCCAACAGTTGCCTATTGCATCAAAAGGCCAATCGAGAAACGCTCGGCTCACACTTCCTGAATGCCGCGGAGTCGAACGACGCCACAACTCCTTAACAAAGATTTCAAGCATCATTCTTGGAACTTTGGCTCAAGTTTCACGATCACTCCCCATACTTCCGACGAGTCGTGCAACAGGGAATTGGCAGCTCTACCCGATTCATGAAGTCGGTAACGGAACAGTTTTCGTTCAGCGGCGTACCTGCTATTTCGACACTTCTGAGATGGGGGTCAAAGATTACGTATGGAAATACCTCTGCTTGAACAGCAATCCACGCGAAGACGTGGAGACGTGCAAGACGATCTTGGTGGCAAGCGAGCCAAGGCGACGGACAAGGGCAAGAACGAGGCCCGTACTGCTCGTTCGTTGCCGCAGGCCGATCGCCATTCCCAACTATTCCTCGACTTCTGTACCGGTGGGGTCACGAGTTACACGACCCTAGGGCGAGCTAGCCATTTTTGTGACCTCCACGTACGGGGTCAAAACCAATCGTTTACAACCAAGAAGCATAGACGCTTCTCTCGACCCCTACCTGGTTTCACGTTGGTGGAACTACTAGTCGTGATTGCGATCATTGGCATTCTCGTCGCATTGCTCTTGCCTGCTATACAGGCGGCACGTGAAGCAGCGAGGCGAACGCAATGTACGAATAATATTCGTCAAATTGCCTTAGCTTGTGCAAACTTCGAATCGACCATGCGGTTCCTTCCACCTGGTGGGCCGACTTGCGTCGACACGGCCGAAAATGAAAGTGGCCCCGCCCCTTCATGGTGGGTCATGGGTAATGGGAAGCAAGGTGCTTGCTACGGCCCGAACTGGGCACTTCAACTGTTCTCGTATGTCGAGGAAGGTTCTCTCGCCGCGTTGGCTTCCGAGGCAACTTCCGACGCGGAGTATGTACAACGAGCAAATCCCTTCGACGTGTGGGACATGCAACCCAAAGGTACCCGAAACTGGCGCCCGTTCCACGACAATGTCAGCAGCACCATGACCTGCCCCACTTCGGGAACCCGCGGTGCCATGGTCCCTTACAACGACGACGATGACGGCACCTCGGGTACGGCACTTGCGCATCTTGGCCGGGCTAATTATGCCGCATGCTTTGGCGGCAATACCATGCTCAACGCGGTTCCGCCGGGTTCCACCAATCCCGTCAACCCGGATCCGGGATACGCCGGTATATTCTCGATGGTTCGCATCCGCAAAACCCCGCCCGGCGCTCGAGTCGGCCAGGGAACGAAGATTTCCAAGGTGGCCGATGGAATGTCAAAAACTGTTCTGCTCAGCGAAGTGCTGACCTGGAACGAAACGAACGAACAAGGCGCGCCGGTAAGCGATTCCGTCCCCCAAGGTAACGATGACTGGCGCGGGGCGTGGATGATCCCCAGCGTGGGCGCAAGTGCTTTCACCGGGAGGTTCCCACCCAATTCCACGGGCCAACGACAGGACTTTCACAAGTCGAACGTGCTAGACAGCTCCGACAAGATCCCGGCTTGCGGTACCGGTTTGGATAAACATCCCGACTTCGCTGACATTCCCTGTACCGAAGACAAAGACACGTCCAACATCTGGGCCTCGGCTCGGAGCAAACACAATGAGGGGGTCAACGCGGCGATGGGCGATGGTTCGGTGCAGTTCGTCGCGGATGACATCGATGCCTATGTATGGCATGCGATGTGTACTCGTGCGGGAAGCGAATCCGTAAATCAGTAGCCATCCACTCAGCGTATCCACGAGGACAATACTGCGCTATTCGTCTCCCCACCTTTGCTCCTGCGGTTTACGCGTGGCACACCGACTTCACACCGCCTGGACTCCTTTACAACTTCTCCAACATTTCTTTTTCCTATTGTGCAATTCTTCATGGGTTTTTGCTACAACATCATCGCCTTCGCATTCGCCAACGACTACCTACAACGGGGATAATCATGCGTCGCAAAGCTCAACCATCATTACACAGACGTGCTGGCATCGGCTTGAATCGAAAACATAAGGGTTGCAGACGTTCCGCATCACAGCGAAGGTCGCGGCTTTCGTTCGAGTCGCTCGAAAGGAGAGAGCTGCTGGCGGTGACAACGTTTCAGTTTGGCGCCAGTGGGTACGAGGGCCAGCAGGATACGGTGATTTTCTCGTTGCAGCCCGATAGCAACTTCGGCACAGAAGGGCACGTTAGCGCGGATCAACAAGACTTCAACGCGGTGCGGCAAGGGCTGATTAAGTTCGATGATATTTTCGGCGACCAGCCAGGGCAAATCCCCTATGGGGCCACGATCAATTCAGCCAATCTCGAACTCTATGTCCAGGACTCCTCCAATGCAGCGATGCAGATGAGCCTGTATCGCATGCTCACCGATTGGGATGAATCCACCGCCACTTGGAATTTCTTCGGCGGTACAACCGGCGGCATCGGCGGTGTTCAGGCTTCTGAAGGCGAGGCGACCGGTCTTCCGCCCGAAGCGGTGCTGCTCGATTCCAAGACGACGCCAAACTCCTCCACAGCGGGTAAGTTCGATGTATCGTCCTCGGTGGAATATTGGGCCGCTGGCGCTCAGAACTTCGGCTGGCTTGTGGAAAGCGCGGCAACGAACGGTTGGGATTTCCGCACAAATAATTCCAACCAGTCGGATCGGCCCAAATTGATTATCGAGTGGGATATGCCCGCCTCGACTGCGGATTTTCAAATTCTGAACGTCGATGTGAGCCAGGCCGAGGGGAACTCGGGTACTCGCGTAGCCAAGGTTGATGTGGCTCGATTGGGAAACATCTCCGCTCCGGCAACGATCAACTACACCGTAACCGCGGGCGGGTCGAATCCAGCCGATGCGGGAGATTTTGTGGCGGTTTCCACGCCGACGGCACTTAACTTCGCCGCCAACGATGCGTTCGAGACGATCGAAGTCACGATCAACGGAGACACTGAACTCGAAGGCCTTGAGACGATTCTGGTCACGCTTTCCGGTGGAGATATCGTAACTGGACGTGATATTGCCACCGTATCCATCGCAGACGACGACATCCTCATCAATGAAGTGCTGGCAAACGTCAGCAATGCAAGTAACGAAGAGAATCGAGAATATATCGAACTAGTAGGTACTCCCGGCGCCGACCTCACGGGCTACTACTTTGTGGTGTTTGAAGGCGAAGAAGAAGAGAACAGCGGAACAGGCAGCGGACGCGCCGACTTCGTCATCGACTTGAGCCCCTATACCTTCGGCACAAACGGCTTGTTGGTATTCGTTCCGGGCGATTCTGGGGTATCGGGATACACGTGGGAGTATGCTCCCATTGCCGATACAGCATCCAACATCGTGGAACTTAACGCGCTCATGGCTGCGGGCGGCAAACTAGAGGATAGTTCTCAAACCTACGCTTTGATCTACAGCCCGACCACGGCCATTGCACAAGACACCGATTACGACACAGTGGGCTTCTTCGAGGATACGATTGCCGAAGCGCTCGGGACGGGCGTCGGGCTCCTCGACCAATTGCCCGCCGATGCCCAATGGATTGACAGTGTTGGGACCGTCGAAGGCGGCAGTGGGGACCGAGACCGCGTTGCAACTCCGCCTTCGCTTGGCCATCCAGGCATCCATGTGCATCAGCCCACGTCGGTTCTCGCGCCGGTTAGCACGGCCGTGGCGGCCGATGCTATTTCTCGACGCTTTGGCGAAACCTTGCCCAATTCCATCGGCGTGTGGTTCAATGGCGACATTTCCAACGGTACCCCCACTGGCACGACCATCCCGTACC
>JADZFK010000046.1 GCA_020849945.1 Pirellulales bacterium
CTACGCCGTTAACCCTTTGTAAATGCCTTGTTTTTCAGTGTTGTTGGGTTTGCAAGCAATGGGGACTGAGAAACTCATGCACCAACTCAAGCACCTTCAATTCAAGTTGGCGAACTCACGACTTGCGTTCTGATCTCAGATCCAAGGCATTTGCTGCTATCAAAGGACCACGTGTCGTAAGTGCTTACTGCTCAACGATTACAAAAAAGGGTTAACGGCGTAGGGTGCCACTCTACGCCGTTAACCCTTTTTGTTGTTCACATGCAAGTGCATTGACGCGTTGGATTTGTGTTCGGCTGGCTTGAATGATTTGGGGTGGGCCGGGCGGTTGTTCTTGTTTCTTGCGGGGGTAGCCGCGGCTGGCTTTGTGTTTGCGGAGATAGGGGTCGATGATTGCCTGGCGAAGCCGCTCGCACAGACGTTCTCCCGGTTCGGTCGGATGCAAGTAATCACGCAACGTGCGGCGGAACGCCAGTAGCAGTTTGGCAAAGCTCAGGCGCTTGGGCGGAACCTCTTGTCGGTCCGCCTCGACCAAGTCGTAGAGCGCCATGGCCCACAGCCCGACCAGCGACCAGGCCAGTTCCAGCCGCGCGTTCTCGGCGCTTGCGGAAAGCAGCTTCCGTCGTTGAAATGTTTGCTTCAAGTGTCGGTAGAAGAGTTCGATGCCCCAACGCTTGGCGTACATTTCGATCACTTGTGCGTCGCTTAGTTCGCGTTGCGAGAGGACGGTGGTCACGAGATACACCGGATGCTGGCCGTTATGGGCCACGACCAGCCGCAGCACCAGCGGGGGCTGCCCCCGGCGGGCCGCTTCATCGGGCCACAGATACACGATGCCGTCCCGCTCACGGGCCCACCCCAATTGTTTCAACAGCCGCACGTTCGAGCCGACACGGAGCAACAAGTGCCGTCCTCCCGAAAAGATTTCCCAGAGTCCTTCGTAGCCGACAAAGCCGGCATCGGCGGCCAACAGCGCGCCGGCCGGCAGGCCGCCAAGCATTTCCCGCATCTGCGCTCGCTCGCTGCTGTCGGCCGGCCCGGTCCGCCAGTCCCAGGGGAGGCCCATCCCCGCATGCCACATCGTGGTAAGCCAGAGTTGGGGTGAGTTGGCCTTCTTGGCGTGCTGGGCAGAGAGCCGCTTGCCCCGCCGATTCTTGCCGCGCCTTTTTCTGCGAATCGTGGAATAGGCCTGCTCGTGAGAGCGGGTCCGCGGCAGTTCGACGCGACTGCCATCCACGCCGAATAGTATAAAGCCCCCGACCCGCCAGTGGTGCGGCAACGCTTGTTGCATGCGTTCGTGGAGCGCCACCTGCAACAGCGGCACCAATTCGTCGGTCCACCGCCGCAGAATCTTCGTAAAGGCTTGATAGGTCTTGGCCAGTTGCTGTTGCCCGCCAGCCAGGCCGATTGCTATCTTACGCACCGTGCGAAAGCGCTCGCCGAGCGTTAACTCATCGGATCAGGCCCACAGTAAGGCACCGGCCACCAAGGTCTTCGGTGTCCAACGACAGTCCTTCCGAAACGTAATCGCCGACCAATCGATCCCCGCCAACAACCACCGCAAGCACTGCTGCAAACAAACAACCTGCAAACGAACATGAGAGTCTCGATGTGACATGCCCCGATTCCTTTCGGGTGAGTGACGGCCCTCCCTTCCTTGGCAAAACGAAAAGGATGACCGAAACTCGTTGTCGCATCGAGACTTATTTCACGCCCTCAAAAAAGGGTTAACGGCGTAGAGTGGCACTGGCTTTGCCAGTGCGTGGTGCGTTCAAGATCGATCGAGGGTGCCTGCCGGTAAGCCGTGAGTGAACGGCAGCCCTGGTTGTTGCTGCCCGGGCGGTTCGAGTAAGTACCAGCTTGCACTCGACCACCTCCACTCGATGGCCTGTTTCACCAGCCCACGTTGAACCGAGGCGGCCAACGGAATCGTGTTGGAACGAGTAGGTCCACACTTCGAGGCAAGCCTTCGGCTACAAACACACTGGCAAAGCCAGTGGCACCCGGCGAATCCACTCGTCGTGATTCCCGTGGATTGAACCACTTTAATCGGCAGATACTGAATGTCTTCAATGGCTACTTTCGCTGCCGAGAGGGCTTGTTGAAGCCGGGAAGAGAATACGGGAATCATGGGGCGGCCAAGGTACATAACGTCGGTCAGGAATCCCGAACCACTTAGACTTTTTGTCATCATAGTCGATTGGCAATTCCAAGCAGTCACTGGCTTCCCACTCAACATGTCCTCGATCTCGACACCGCAAAGATCGTACGACGTTTCGCCCAGCACGCACCCTTCGGGCAACCCCACGTCGCTCATTATCATGTCGTACCATGATTGAGTCATCGTAATCCACCATCCGTGTAGGGGAGCCGCGGATTTGCTAGTAATGTGGAACGAAGTGAACTTAACTCGGTTGTAAGCGCAGCCTTTGTTGCTTCCCCTGAGAATCATGCGGATGCGGATGTTCGGAGCCAGTCACGATATGCCTTCGATTGGACTAGGCTTTGTCTCAAAACCGGTTCCGATTCGGGTAGCGGGTCGAGCAAGGCGAAGAATCCTGGGTTGCGCGAACCCTCCCCTAACCCCTCCCTAAAAGGGAGTGGAGTTTTTGGACAAAGCCTAACATTGTCTACCTCGCGGTCTAATTTCAATTCAGTCTACTTTCGTTGAGTTGTGGTTATCGTTATCATTTCGCCATGCCAATTCTCGGAGCACATCAATCCATCGCCGGTGGCCATTACAAAGCGGTCGAACGCGCTGCGGTTGTCGGTTGCGAATGCGTGCAACTTTTCACTGGCGATGTAAAACGCTGGCCGTCAGTCCTAACGCAGAGTACAGATTCCCAATCTGGACGGTTCTCAACGAAGAACAACAACCAATGGCAGGCCAAGGAATTGACCGACAGTGATGTCGAACGTTTCCAGGCCGCGCTCCGTGAGACGGGCGTTTCCCATCCCATCGCCCACGATTCCTATCTCATCAATCTGGCCAGCCCCGATAAGGTGTTGTGGAAGAAATCGGTCGATGCGTTCGTCGTGGAGATGCTTCGGGCCGAGCGACTGGGGATTCCCTATGTCGTAACTCACCCGGGCGCACATACGACGAGCAGCGAAGATGCGGGGATTACGGCCGTGGCGCGGGCACTCGATGAAGTGCATCGGCAAACCCGTGGTATCCGGGCCAAGTGCCTACTGGAAACGACCGCCGGGCAAGGTTCATGCCTTGGTCATCGTTTCGAGCAACTTGCCGGCATGCTTGAAGGCGTGCGCGATCCCGATCGGCTGGGGGTCTGCGTTGATACGTGCCACATCTTCGCTGCCGGGTATGCCATTGGCACAGAGAAGGACTACAAATCGACGATGAAAGCCCTCGACCAAACCGTGGGCGTCAAGCTCGTAAAGGCCTTCCACCTGAACGATAGCGCAAAGCCGCTCGGCTCGCGCGTCGATCGGCATGCCCATATCGGAAAAGGGGAAATCGGCAAGGAGGCCTTCCGATTCCTCCTTAACGACCGCCGTTTCCGCAACGTGCCGATGTACTTGGAAACCCCCAAAGGCGAACGGAATGGCATCAACTTCGATAGGATGAACCTGCGTACGCTGCGGCGGTTAGTGGTGTGAACATGACGGCATGGTCAGTTGATCAACCAGGAATCTCGCGCCCATGAGGGTCGCGTCCCGCATCATCGACCGCCGTCTCTAACCGCTCGCGCAACGGCTCTGCCAGGTAGTGTTCCACCCAATCTGCCGGGGCGTGGACGTGGTCGAGCGGCAAGCCCAGATGCTTTACAAGGTACGCTTCCCATAAGCGATGCCCGCGCACCAACCGCGCCGCGCGCCAACGGCCGTCGGTTGTCATGTGGATCGTACCCTCGCGGAATTCGATGCGGCCTCTTCGCCGCAACATCCGTAGTGCCCACCAAGCGAGCAGACCGCCGCCGACCGCCGACCGTGCCTCGGTCGGTTTGAGTCGTCGCTTCGGGTCAATCTCTTCCACGCGATAGAGCATCAGCAGCAGGTCTTCACGCAAGATGCGAAGCGCTGTTTGCAAGTTGCCGCGGAGCGCGCTGAGTATCCCATACTTCGGGGCAAACAAGACGGCGATGCCGTACATGGCACCTGCCACAACAGCCATTGCCCCGGCAGGCTCCACGTTCCAATACACGGCAAGCCAGTACCCGAATACCGCCGCCAGCGTGGCAAACACGCACGCCACGATCACCATGCGCGCGAGCCGATCGCACAGAAGTTGGGCCGTCGCGGGAGGGACGATCAGCATTGCGACGACAAGAATCGACCCCACGGCTTCGAACGAGGCGACCGTCGTTATCGCAACGAGTGCCATCACCAGGTAATGCAAGGCCGGGGCGGAAAACCCCATCGAGGTGGCCAGCGGCCCATCGAACGTGCTGAGCTTCAATTCCTTCCACAATAGGCCGATCACGAACAAATTGAGGAGCACGACCGGAAGAATCGTTTTCAATTGTTCGGGAATCTGCCAGCCGCCGAAGTCAAACGTTTCGAGCGCGGCCTTCGAGAGCATCCCTTCCCACACACAGCTTATGTCGAAGTGGATCCCCGTGACATATCGCTTCAGCAGCACCACGCCCAATGCAAAGAGCGAAGTGAACACGACGCCCATGCTTGCGTCGGCTGGCACGCGGCCAACACGATGGAGCGTTTCCGTCAAGAAGGTCGTCAGCAGGCCGACGGCGGCCGCGCCAAGGAACAAAGGCACGATGCTCAAACTGCCCGAAAACACAAACGCCAGAACGAGGCCCGGCAACACGGCGTGCGAGATGGCATCGCCCATCAAACTCATCCGCCGCAACACGAGATAACAACCAACCAACGCACACGCCACGTTCGTTAGCGCGCCGACGAGCACAATCCGCTCCGCCACGGGCGAGATCATCGATTCCCATGATGTTAGTTGCGCGAGAAGCATTGTTAGGCGTTGGTCGTTAGTGGGGAGTGGTGGGGAGTGGTGGGATTGTACAGGGGGGGGTATTGAACTTTGCGTTGGATGTAGAGGGTGACTCCGCGTTTCGGTTCACCGAGCTTTTTCCATCGCGGCTGAACCGAGTTTGGTTTCGAGGCAAGACGCCATCAATAAGTACCGGGCCTTTCTGTCTCCTATCCACTCCTGCCGGTCTTCTCATAGCTCATGCGGCGATTCGGGCACGACTTGTGGCACAACCGGCAGCCGCCCGGCTGCCGCCAGTCGCGATTCGAGTTCGCGGATCAACGATGCCGGCAACATGTGCTCCACGTCATCCGCGTCGCGATCCACATGGTCGCTTGCGATCCGAGCGCTCTCCACCAAAAACAATTCCCACAGCCGGTGGGTTCGTGTTACCTCGGCGGCTGCCGCCAGGCCTTCGGGCGTCAACCGCAACATCGTGCCTTGCCGTTCCACCAACTGTTTTGAAATCAAACGCCCAAGCGACCACGGCCCGGTCCACTGGTTCCACAGCGGCCGCGAAACCAGCGCCGACTCTTCCACGAACGGGCGTTCAGGCAACTGCGATTCGCCCAGCTCGAACAAACTTCGCAACAAGTGCTCGCGGGCGATTCGTACGCGTAATCGTAATTCGGCGAAGGTCCGAGCAAGGATGCCGCGCCGCGGCGCAACCAGCAGCGAAACGACGAGCATCGCCGAGGCCGACAACACGATGACAGGCCCGGGTGGCAGCTTGCTGGAATCGAACCACGAGGCCCCAAACCACTGGGTGGGCAGCGGCGAAGCCAGAAACGTTCCCATCACCCCTGCCATGCCGCCGAACGCTGCCGACCATACCAGCAAGGGGCCGAGGCGATTCGTCCAAAACCGCGCCCCCGCGCTTGGCAAAATCAGCAGGGCTGCCATTAAGATAACGCCGCACAAGGGCAGCCCCACGATCGTCACGATGGCCAACGTACCCATCATCACAAGGTCCAGGGCCAAGGTTGGCCAACCTAGTGAGGAAGCGAAATCCATATCGAACGAAAGCAATTGAAACTCTTTGAAAAGCAATGCCACCACCGCCAAACAACCGGTGGCAACGCCCGCGATGAGCCAAATATCGTGCCGGGTGATGCCGGCCGTTTCGCCAAACAAATACGTGTTAAGCCCGGCCTGATTCCCGGTCGGCATCTGCTGAATCCTTGAAAGCAGCACGATGCCCGCGCCAAAAAACGTGCTCAGTACAATCCCGATCGCGGCGTCTTCTTTCGTGCGAGTCCATCGGCGGAGAATCGTGACCAGCGTAATGCCCAACAGCCCAGTGGCCAAAGCGCCGAGCGAAAGGCCCACAAGATCGCGTCTTCCTTGGATCAAATAGGCGATGCAGATTCCAGGCAGCGCCGCGTGCGAAAGCATATCGCCCACCAGTGCGCGCCGCCGCAATACCGCGAACGTGCCGATCGCCCCCGAGGTTGCCCCCAGTAGCGCGGTGCCCAGCATCACGCTCGTCGTAATCGAAGATAGCGGGGAAGCACTCACCGGATCGGTTCTCGATTGCGAACGGCCTCGGCAGCCTCATCCAGAATCGTCAGTCGGCCGCCATAGGTTTCATCCAGGTTGGCCGCCGTAAAGGTCGACTCCGTCGGGCCACACGCCACCAGCCGCATGTTGAGCAGAATCACATAGTCGAAATAACTTCGCACCGTCTGCAAGTCGTGATGCACGACGAACACCGTTTTTCCTGCTGTCCGCAACGATTGCAGTAAATCGATGATCGCGCTCTCGGTGGCCGCATCGACGCCAGCAAACGGCTCATCCATGAAGTACACCCGCGCTTCCTGGGCCAATGCCCTGGCTAAAAACACGCGCTGCTGCTGCCCGCCAGAAAGCTGCCGAATTTGGCGGCCCGCGAATTCACTCATCCCCACTTGTGCCAAGGAACGATCGGCCACTTCACGCTCGGCGAGGCCTGGCCGACGCACCCAACCCAAGCGGCCGTACGTGCCCATCAACACCACGTCGCGTACCGTCACCGGGAAATCCCAATCCACACTTTCGCGCTGCGGAACGTAGCCGATCAGCCGTCGTTGCCGCGTATACGGCTTCCCGTAGATTTCGA
>JADZFK010000047.1 GCA_020849945.1 Pirellulales bacterium
CCGGCGTGGATGATGAAGGGTTGGAATCAGATTGTTACCGACCGCACGGTATTGGAAATTGAGTCCGTCCATTCAACAGCAAGCCTTCGGCATCACAATCACACTGGCAAAGCCAGTGGCACCCGGCCCACGAAAGACCGAAAAATAATCCTGACCCCTTTTGACCCTCCGGGTGCCACACGTATTGGCTGAGCGGGTCGGTGTCGGCGTTCTTTCTTTCTTCCAACAGTTGCCACTGTTCGTTGTAGTAGTCATCATACGCCGCGCTATTGCCGTTGGGAACGACGTCGCGGCGGATTCGGCGGCCGAGGCCGTCGTATTCGTTGGCCGTGACGACCGTGCTGACGTTCTTTAGCTCGACCTGCCGGTTCCAGGGGTCGAACTTGAGGAGGAGTGAGGAGGCGGGATTCAGGGGTGGGGGGGTGTTGGTCGTGTTGTCGGCCGCGTTGTGGTGGCTTTGATTTTGTTGGTACGTGGTGGGGGGGCGGTACAGGTGGGAAGGATTACCGGTGAAGACAGGCGGCCTGGTGGCCGCCGCTAACTGGAAATGACATTTCAACACAAGTTCAGAGGCGTGGTCGGGCCAGTTCGTGCCGGTACAGGCCGTGATGGAAGCGCCGGGGCCGTTCGTGTGGTCGTTATCCGTATCGATTTCATTCGAGGTGTTGAGGTGACGGCGTTGGAGAAGGATTCGGTTATAGGCCGGGTAGGAACGATGGTAAGAAACGCGGAGGTTTTGGGTGATGGTTGCCGACCTGGGGCGGATCGGTTAGGTGTTTTTTTTCAGAGCCGGTCGTGACATTTTTTTTCGCAGGTCGCTGAAGCGACCGCGTCGGGAGTGGGGGGCACGGGGATGGGGGGCGGGGGGGTAGTTGTTGCGTTGGTGAGGGGGGGTGTTGTATTATAACCGCTAAGGTCGGCATTGGTGGAATGCCGATGAGAAGGGATGGCGTATGATAGTTGACTTTGTTTACCAAGTTACGTAAGATTGAATCGAATGTCTGCCTTACCTAAACGGTTCGTCCACGAAAACACGTTGAAAGCAGCCCCGGGGCCCACGGTCCCTCGGCTCAAATTGGTTATGGTTGAAAGCTCGATTGCCGAATTGCCGCAGAAACGTGCGGCGGGGCTGCCGATGCCAGAGGTTGGGTTTCGCCGTTTGGAGCCGACGCCCGAGCTACTGGCCGAGCTGGCGGATGCTAGCAGCCGGCTTGAATCGGCTTCACCGGAGTCGATCATCGAGTGGGGCGTGGAGCGATATGCGCGGTATTTGACGATGGCAACCGCCTTCGGACCGGAAGGGTGCGTGATCCTTTCCATGTTGGCGAAGATTGCACCGGAAACCTATGTGTTCAATCTGGATACGGGCTACCAATTCCAGGAAACGCTGGATCTTCGGGACCGCATTGCGGAGAAGTACGGAATTGAGGTGGACTTCTTGTCGCCGGAACTTTCGGTGGCCGAGTACGAAGCGTTGCATGGCGGCCCGTTGTACGAGACGAACCCGAATCAATGCTGCTTCGATCGGAAGCTTAGTACGCTGAAGCGGGCATCGGAGGTGATGCATGCCTGGATGAGCGGAATCCGGCGGGATCAAAGCTCGGACCGCGGACAAGCGTCGGTGGTGGGCTGGGATAAGAAGTTTGGTTTGGTGAAGATCAGCCCGCTGGCGAATTGGACGAAGAAGGACGTGTGGAAGCGGATTACGGATGAAGGGGTGCCGTACAATCGTCTGCACGACCAAGGGTATCCGAGCATTGGATGCTGGCCCTGCACACGGGCAGTGGCTGCCGGTGAAACGGACGAACGGGCCGGACGTTGGAGCGGCATGAGGAAGACCGAATGCGGCCTGCATTCGATCAACGAACAACACGGTAGCGGTATCTAATCGCGACTCTTGCATATTTTTTTGAACCACGAAAGACACGAAAAAACGAAAGTCGCGAAAGGCCCGAAAGGCCGTACTGAACGTTGGGTTTCCGCCATTCCAGGTTGATGGGGCGTAGAGGTAGTGATTGTATTGGAAAGAGGGCAACCGGTTTCGGCACAATTGGCAAGGATTACCGGTGAAGACAGGCGGCCTGGCGGCCGCCGCTAACTTGAAGGAACATTTCCTCAGAAGCACGGGCCGAGAAACCTACTGCTGTAGAGAAGTGAACTCACATCGAGTTGGTTTCGTGCGATGTTGTGCTTTTCGTGGTTCCCCAAATAAGTGCAAGAATCGGACTAAGCCGATTTTTCGAGGAACCGGAGAGGGCCACTGGCTTCCGTGAGTTCCGATCGTGTTGTGGGTAGATCGATCCATGAAACTTTCCGCGAAGACCGAATACGCATGTTTGGCCTTGCTGGAGATGGCGCAGCAGCATGGGAGCGGAGAGCCGGTGCAGATACGGCGGATTGCGGCCGAGCAAGGGATACCGTCACGTTTCTTGGTGCAGATATTGTTGCGGCTCAAAGGAGCGGGTCTGGTTTCGAGCACGCGTGGGGCGGCCGGTGGGTACCGATTGGCCCACTCGCCGCGGGAGATCACGTTGGCCGATATCATCGAGGTGATGGAGGGCGAAGCGCGTCCGGAATCGAGCGCTGGGAAGCGAACGCCGCAGGTGGTGGCGCTGCTTGGGCTGTGTGCCGAGTTGGGGGCATCTCAGCGAGATCGGCTGGAGGATATTTCGTTGGCCGACCTGGCGGAACGGGCCGCGCGAAACGAGCCGATGTGGTACATCTGAAGCCGATGTGGCGGCCATGGCGGATGAGGTTGGCATGGGCGTACCCGACCGCGGGTGAAGTCGCAGAGTTCGGCAGGAAATGAGCGATGTCTTCCGACCAGTTCGGGATTGGTTGGCGATTGGAGCAAGGGCAGGAATCTGGCGGTTCTTGAACCCTCCCCCAACGCCTCCCTAAAAGGGAGGGGAGTTTTGAGAGAAAGCTTTGCCCACGATCGGCGGGGTGCAGGGCCGATCAGTGATCCATGTTCGGGACAGCGAGGACTCAGGAACCCGAAGCCTTAGCGAGGGAATGTGTGCTTTTTCCCTCGCTGACGCTTCGGGCTGATTTCCAAACCACTCGCCCAATTTGAATAGATGCTCGGCCCTGTCGCGGGGTGGCGGTCCGTTGTCTGTCTGCTTGCCCCCAACTAGACTGGAAGGATTACGAACTTCGCGGAAGGAGCAAGCCCCCGTCGGAACATGGTATGGCGGCAGCGTAGAAGATTAGAGATTCTTCTGTGGGGCCGGCCTCGAGACCCCTTCTCCTTGATTATTCAGATACCTTCCTTGATCTTCCGAGTGCTTTGACAACGTTAAGAGTGTGGACAAAGCACAAGTGCCACGTGAATTGCGTGGATCACTCGTTGCGAATGAGTACCAAGACTTGAACCGGCGAGCCGCGCGGTGTTGGAACGAGAAGTCGTCATAACGGGTTTGGGGATCGTCTCGCCGATAGGCGTGGGGCGAGACGCGGTGTGGGATGCGGTGGTATCGCGTCGGAGTGGGGTGCGGCGCATGCCGCAGTTGGCCGAGGCTGGTTGGCTTGCCCCGTACGGCGGCGAGGTGATCGATTTCGACCCCAAGGAACTGATTCAGCCGCGTAAGAGCATCAAGGTGATGTCGCGGGAGATTCAGTTGGCGTCGGCCGCGGCGGAATTGGCGTGGCAAGATGCCGGTCTTGGTGCGGCCGTAGTCGATCCGGAACGTTTCGGAGTGGTGGGCGGTTCGGGGATCATGTATTGCGAGATCGAGGAGTTGCGAGGACCGTTCCTCGAATGGATCAAGCAAGAGGATTTCGACATCCATCGCTGGTCGCGTGAAGCGATGGGGGAGATGTATCCGCTGTGGATGCTCAAGTATCTGCCGAACATGCCGGCGTGCCACATTGGTATTCGGTACGACGCTCGCGGGCCGAACAACACGATTTCGCAGGGAGATGTTTCGTCGTTGCTGGCGTTGGGGGAAGCGACGGACGTAATTCGCCGGGGGCATGCGGACGTGATGATCGTTGGCGGCACGGGGACGCGGATCAATCTTTCGGACCTGATGTGGCACCGGGGCGCTCGGATGGCGTGTGAAGGGCAGGCCGACCCGGCCGAGGTTTCCCGCCCCTTCGATGCGCGGCGGAGCGGCATGGTGTGTGGCGAAGGCGCGGCCCAACTGGTGCTCGAAAGCCGGGAGTTCGCCGAACGACGAGGTGCTCGACCGCTGGCGCGTGTTGTGTCAACCGCTACGCGAAATGAGTCGTCGGCAGTTGGCCAATCGCCTTCAGGAGACGCGATCCGCCGGGCGATAGGTGCCGTACTGGGGGCGGCCGCGGATCGTGGGATCGAACCGAGTGGAATCGGATACGTGAACGCTCACGGGCTGAGCACGCGGGAAGATGACCCGATTGAAGCCGCGGCGATTTGCGGCACGCTGGGTGAAGTGCCCGTGACGGCACCCAAGAGTTTCTTCGGCAACCTTGGACCGGGCAGCGGCATGGTCGAACTAGCTGTGAGCGTGCTGGCGATGGAGCATGGCGTCATTCCGCCGACACTCAACTACACGACCGCCGACCCCGATTGCCCCGTGACCGTGGTGGCCGAGCTGGCCGAGTTCCAGCACGCGGCTTTTCTGAAATTGAATCACAATGCCATAGGCCAGGCGGCGGCGGCCATCATTGCAACTTGTTGATGCTGGCGAGATGCCGATCGTAACGGCACGGTAGAAGCCGCAAAGCCGACCCGTTTCGGGTCGGAAGGGGTACCTGGAAACTTGGGGTTTCCTTCAATCGTTCTTTCCCGACCCAGAGGGCCGGGCTATGTATTTTGGCGGCTATTGGGAGAGGTTGCCTCATGTTGACTCGACGGAACTTCCTGGCGGCGTCGGCCGCGAGTGGCCTTCCCTTCGTACTTGCACCCCTGGGTGTGGCGAGGGGCGAATCCGTGGAAACCGACCTATTATCTTCGGTGGGAGAGGGAGGAAAGCTTGGTGAGATGATTCACGCACCGGCCGACGCCGCGTTGTGGCCGGCGTGGCGCGAGCAACTGGGCCGGTGGCGCGAGCAGGTCCGTCGGGCCCTCCGCTACGACGACGCATTGTATCGGCGGCCCGATTTTGGATGGGCGCGAACCAACTTCGCTTGTTGCTTCGCGATGCTGTGCGACCAGGCATTTTATGAGTTGCCATCGGGGCGGTTTACGATCGAATCGTTTCTTGACGCGGGCGAAGCCCAGTTCGGTGGTTACGATAGCCTTGTGTTCTGGCATGCCTACCCGCGAATTGGTTTCGACGAGCGCAATCAGTTTGACTTCTACCGAGATATGCCAGGCGGGTTGTCGGCACTGCGCCGAGTGAGCCGCACCTGCCACGAGCGTGGTGTGCGCGTTTTTGTTGATTACAATCCGTGGGATACGGGTACGCGTCGCGAAGGCGTCGCAGACGTAGATGCACTTGCCAAGATCATTGGGGCGATTGAGGCCGACGGCATCTTCCTGGATACGATGCGCACGGGTGCCGAGGAGTTTCGGGCCAAGCTCGACGCGGTGCGCCCCGGCGTAGTGCTTGAAGGGGAGTTGGCGTTGCCTTTGGAAAACATACACGACCATCACGCTTCGTGGGCACAGTGGTTCCTCGACCGCGCCACGCCGGGCGTGCTACGGAACAAGTGGTTCGAACGGCGGCATCTGCAACATCAGATCAAGCGATGGGACCGCGATCATACAGGCGAACTACACAGTGCTTGGATGAACGGCAGCGGCATCATGATTTGGGAGAACGTTTTCGGTTCTTGGGTTGGCTGGAATGAACGCGACTGCTCGATACTTCGCTCGATGGTCGCGATTCAGCGTCGCTATGCGGAGTTGTTTTGCGGTGAGGGGTGGACGCCACTCGTGCCGACGAGCAAGCCCGACGTCTATTCCAGCGAGTGGGCAGGGCCCGGGCTGCGACTTTGGACGCTTGTCAATCGTTCGCGCGAGGAACGGCGAGGCCCGTTCCTCGAACTCCAGCGGAAGCCGGGGGAATTGGTCTTCGATTTGATTGGCGGCCAAGAGTTATCTTCCGCGGCAGACCGCGGCGTGGAGCAGGTGATCGCGCCACGGGGGCTGGGGTGCTTGTTGGTGGCCGCCGCCGATGTGGTGGGTGAGGATTTCCAAGGGTTTCTGGCACACCAACGGGCGCTCCATGCTCGCTATTGTTCGAGTGTCGATTTTCCGGAGCGACCTGTGAAGCTGCTTTCCGTACCCAAAACGGCTCGTGCTCGAACGGCGCCGGAAGGCATGGTGGAAGTTCCTGCCGCCACGTTCACGATGCAGGTTGAATTCCGGATCCGGGAATGTGGGCTTTACAATTCGTCGCCTTCGCCCGAACCGTTTTGGGGAGACCTGCATCAGCCGAAGCTCCTCAGCCGCGAAGTGAAGATCGAGCGATTTGCGATCGACCTTACGCCCGTCACGAATGCGCAATTTGCCGAGTTTCTGCGGGCAGGGGGTTACGAGCCGAAGCATCGTGAGAATTATTTGAAGCACTGGCGAAATGGATCGCCGTCGCCGGGCCTTGAGGAACACCCGGTTGTTCACGTTGGCTTGGAAGACGCCCGCGCTTACGCAGCTTGGGCAGGGAAGCGTCTGCCGACGGAGGAAGAGTGGCAATATGCCGCTGGGGGCGCGGAACAGCGGCGGTACCCTTGGGGCGATCGCATGCGAGCCGGCACTTGCAACGACGGCTCGACTCGCGCCACGACGAGGGTGACCGAGTTCCCGGCGGGCCGATCGCCGTTCGGTTGCTACGATATGTGTGGCAACGTATGGCACTGGACGGAAACGGAAGGGACCGACGGACGGACTCGGTTCTGCATCCTGAAAGGCGGGTCGTGGTTCAAAGCGGTCGGGTCCGATTGGTATGCCGATGGGGGCCCGCTGCCGTGCCGTTTTGCCGCCAAGTATTTGCTGATGTGGCCAGGCCTGGATCGCTGTAGCACGATCGGGTTCCGCTGCGTCATCGACTTGGATTGACGCGGTGCGAGCTGAGGCCGAGTTTGGAAACTGCCTTGGACCCCTCTCTCTTTGGGCATTGGTCTCTACACAAGTTGAACTGAATCAAGTACTCCGCTCGCTCCGCGAGCGGAAAATCATCTCGCGGAGCGGCTGTGATTGTATTGGAAAGTGGGCAACCGGTTTCGGTACAAGTGGTTGGGATGAACGGTTAAGACAGCGGCCTGGCGGCCGCCGCTAACTCGAATTGACATTTCATCACAGGCTCGCTGCGAGATGAGTGCAATCGATTGGACCCGCTGCCCTCCAATCGCAAATGCATCAAGTCATCTCAACTTGTGTAGATACCAATGCCCATTGGGAGAGGGCGGATTTCAAAATACGATCTCAGCAGCCCGGTCGAGCGTTTGTGCTCAGAGCAACGTGAGAAGCGCCACCGCCGTAGCGGCCACGGTGGCGGTGATGGCCACCGCTCGCAGCAATCGGGAACTTAGTTCGCTTTCCAGTTGCGGGCTGATTGCGGGGCTGTGTACGGCCAAGATACGCCGCGGAATGGCTTTGACAGAGGCCCCGATCGTGTGGCTCGTGAGGTGCCCGAGCGAGCTTGACGATGGTCTGGCATCTCCCCAGTAGCCGGGTAGATTGCGACCTTCGGCGGGCGGCACCGCTTCTTGAAAGATTTCGAGGGCGGGCCGCAAGGCCTCGGCCAATCGCCAGCAGTCGCCGCAGGTTTCCAAATGGGTTTCGACTTGCTCGTCCCATGCCTCGCCGGTCGGGAACGGGCCGCGTGTGAGAATCATGAACACTTGATCGCAGTCCATCGCTCGGGCCTCCGGCCATCGTCGCGTTCGATCTGAAAGAGTGAACCTCCCCGCTCACTTGAGTGCCAGTTGTTATACCCGGGCCTGTGGATTTCGGCCAGCCCAAGGGTGGAAAAAACAGGAAGTTCGAGTACCCGCCAGGTTTGCAAAACCGATCAAGGCCCCCCATATCACGCAGGCGATTCGGTTTTCTGCGGGGCCGATCCGTTTTTCAATCTGGGAGACTTGTGGGAGGGGTCTCCGGACCGAGCATTTATTCAAATTGGGCGAGTGTGTTGGAAACCAGCCCGAAGCGTCAGCGAGGAAATATGCACCCATTCCCTTGCTGACGCTTCGGGTTCGTAAGTCCTTGCTTTCCTGAACATGAATAACGGATCGGCCCTGCCTATTCAGCCACCCTATCGCCGACTGCCGATCGAGCGGCTAAGATTATGGGTTCCCCCGATGTCTACTCGGAAACACACGATTCACTTGCCCCCCGATCGAAGGCTATTGCTATCACCTTGCAAACCGCCACCCTTGAAACTCGCCAACAGCGAAGCCAGCAACTGGCGCTGGCTGCCGCGCGCACGGCCGATGAAAACCGCGGACAAGATGTCGCTGTTCTCGACATGCGCGGCATCACTCCTGAGTTCGATTACTTCGTGCTTGCGACGGGCAACAGCCGGCGGCAGTTGCACGCGATCAGTGAGGAGATCGATCGCGTTCTCGAAAAAGAGCTGGGCGATCGGCGGATGGGAATCGAAGGCTACAACGAAAGCCGCTGGATTTTGCTCGATTATGGCACCGTGGTGGTCCACCTGTTTGATGCCGAAACGCGATCCTACTACGCCCTCGAAGAGTTGTGGGGGCAAGCCACCCGCGTTCCGCTGCCTTGGCAGCCTGCAAAATAAGAAATAGGGAGAATCCTCGCAATCATCACGAGCTAAGCGTGTGGCGAAGGGCTATGCCATAACGCAACGAACGAAACTATTGACTGCGACGCGGAAGGGTTGTGATCCGTTGGAAAGTGGGCAAGCGATTTCGGCACAAGTGGTGGATATAGCGGTTAGAACAGCGGCGTGGCGGCCGCCGCTAACTCGTATTCACAATTCATCGCAAGCTCGGGGCGAGAGCCTCGGCCTCGTGCCTCGGTTCCATTGACCGATCAACCTCGACTTGTTGCTTTGAACCTGCCGCATAGATTACTCGTTGTCCATGAACCTGCTTGCCGCAATCCGAGAACAGTTTGCCCGGGCGTTGGTGTTGCTGGGTGTTGAGCCAGGCGAACTGTCGAATTACACGTCGCTGGTCCTGACGAGCCAGGATGCCAAGTTTGGCGATTATCAAGCGAACTGCGCGATGCCGCTGGGCAAGCGGCTGGGCAAGCCGCCGCGTGAAGTGGCTGCGCAGCTGGTTGCCGCCTTGGAACTGGGCGCGATATGTGAACGGCCAGAAATCGCGGGGCCGGGGTTCATCAACCTTCGTGTGAAAGACGATTGGTTGGCCTCGCAGGTAGCCGGATTTCTGAGCGACCCCGAGCGGCAGGGTGTTCCCCAAACGGCATCGCCCCGCACGTATGTGATCGACTATTCCTCGCCGAATGTGGCGAAGCCGATGCATGTTGGCCACATTCGCTCGACCGTTATCGGCGATGCGCTCTGCCGAATTCTCAAGTTTGCCGGCCACCAAGTGATCAGCGACAATCACCTGGGCGATTGGGGCACCCAGTTCGGCATGATCCTTTATGGCCTGAAGCACTTTGCCGACGCCAAGGCCCTGAATAATCAAACGCTCGAAGAGTTGACTCGGTTGTACAAGCTTGTCAACTCGCTGGTGGAGTATCACGACACCCGCAAGGAGAAGCTTCCGGCGTTGGAAGCCCGGCTGGCCGAGGCGGAGCGAACCGCGGCCCGGCTATCGGCGGTTTCGCCGCCGTCCGACGCCAAGGAGGCCAAGCAGGCCGCGAAGAAAGTGCGGCAGCAAGAAGCCGCCGTGGTGGAGCTTCGCAGTGAGTTGGCCGAGCTGCGGGCCAAGGTGGCGGCCGTGGAAGCCGATGCGACGCTCGGCAAGTTGGCGGCGGAGCACGCTGGCATCGGCCAACAGGTGCTGCAGGAAACGGCGCGGCTTCACAGTGGCGATGCCACGAATATCGAACTGTGGCGCAAGTACCTGCCCGCCTGCCTCACCGAAATGGAAGCCATGTATGCCCGGCTCGGCGTGCGTTTCGACCACACGCTCGGCGAGAGCTATTACCAAGATCGGCTCCGCGGCGTGGTGAAAGACCTGTGCGAAAAGAAACTCGCACGCGAAAGTGATGGCGCGATCTGCGTGTTCCTCGAAGGGCACGATGTGCCCATGATCGTGCAAAAGCAGGACGGTGCCTTCCTTTACGGCACGACCGACCTGGCGACGATTCAATACCGCATGAATCACTGGCGGCCGGACGCTATTCTGTACGTCGTCGACCACCGCCAATCGCTCCACTTCGAGCAGTTGTTTGCCGTGGCGCGCCTGTGGGGTTACGGGGGCGTCGAGCTTCAGCATATTGCATTCGGCACCGTGCTCGGCGACGACGGCAAGCCGTTCAAAACCCGCAGCGGTGCCTCGGTCGGTTTGGCCAGCTTGCTCGATGAAGCGGTCGAGCGGGCCTACGCCATCGTTTCGCAAAACGACGATGCCCGCCCCGAAGCGATGCTTTCGGAAGTCGAACGTCGTCAGGTGGCCGAGAGGATCGGCATCGGCGCGATCAAGTACGCCGACCTCGCGCACAATCGCACGAGCGATTACGTTTTTAGCTACGACAAGATGCTTGCCATGACCGGCAACACGGCCGCCTACATGCAGTACAGCTACGCGCGTGTGAAGAGCATCTTCACGAAGGTGATTGCAGATAGCGGATTGCCGGTAGCGGATACGCGGCCAGACGCGACAATCCTACTAGGTACGCCGCAGGAGCGGGCACTGGCGTTGGCACTGGTGCAGTTTGCCGAGGCGCTCGACCGCGTAACGACCGACTATCGCCCCAACCACCTTACGGCGTATCTCTTCGACCTGGCGACCCACTACAGCACGTTCTTCGAACACTGCCCCGTGCTTCGGGCCGAAACAGAAGCCCTCCGAGCCAGCCGCCTCGCCCTCTGCAACCTAACCGCCCGCACCCTCCGCCAAGGCCTCGAACTACTGGGGATCGAAGTCGTGGAGCGGATGTAGGTGGCCGCGCTGGGGGAATACATCCTTGCAGTGCGCGGGTTTCCGTGTTGCGAGCGGGTCTGCTGCCCCCGCACCGCGACAGGGACAGCCCCTGGCTTTGAGGCTTTGATTTTGTTGGAAAGCGGGCAGGCGGTATCGGCGCTAGTGGTGGAAATAATCGGTTAAGACAGCGGCCTGGCGGCCGCCGCTAACTAGAACGGAAACTTCATCACTAGCTCAAAGCCGGGGGCTGATTGCTTTTCGGTTTTCTGGATAGCCGTATCGGCCCTGTATTGCTGTGGCCCTACCTTGGATTTGTGGACGCGGCATGGCACAATAGTGTGTACGGCTGGCAAGATGATGCTTGAGCCATCATCGGTTTTTTTCAGGCGTAATAGAAAGCTTTCACTCACCTCGGAGACCACCGTGAGGACCCATACTCTGTCTGCCGCCCCCGAAACTGTAACGCATAAGAAGCTTGCCGCATGGGTGGAGCAGATGGCGATTCTTTGCCAACCGGACCAGGTTTATTGGTGCGATGGTTCGCAGGCCGAGTACGATCGGCTTTGCGAGGAGATGGTTGGCGGCGGTACGTTCATCAAGCTGAATCAGGAGAAGCGGCCCGGGTGTTTTTTGGCGAGGAGCCACCCCAGCGACGTTGCCCGAGTAGAAGATCGGACGTTCATTTGCAGTGCGCGGCAGGAAGATGCCGGGCCGATGAACAATTGGATGGACCCTGGGAAGATGAAGGCGCTCTTGGAGCCGAAGTTCGCTGGGTGCATGCGTGGGCGGACGATGTATGTGATCCCGTTCAGCATGGGTCCGATCGGGTCTTCGATCTCGCAGATCGGGGTCCAGTTGACCGATTCGCCCTATGTGGTCGTGAACATGCGAATCATGACACGAATGGGCGATGCCGTGCTCAAAGCGTTGGGAAAGAACGGTTCGTTCGTCGAGTGCTTGCATACGGTCGGCATGCCGCTCGAGCCGGGTCAGCCCGACGTGGCCTGGCCGTGCAGCCCCGACCCGAAGGATAAATACATCGTTCACTTTCCGGAAGAGCGCGCGATTTGGAGTTATGGTTCGGGCTACGGCGGCAATGCGCTATTGGGCAAGAAGTGCTTGGCGTTGCGGATCGCGTCGTGCATGGCTCGCGACGACGGTTGGCTCGCCGAACACATGCTGATCTCGGGGATTAAGAGTCCCGAGGGGGAGAAGACCTACGTGGCGGCGGCCTTCCCCAGCGCGTGCGGCAAGACGAACTTTGCCATGCTCGTGCCGCCGAAACACTTCCTCGACGAAGGTTGGGAAGTGACCACGGTTGGCGACGACATAGCGTGGCTTAAGCCTGGCAAAGATGGCCACCTGTACGCCATCAATCCCGAGGCCGGATTCTTCGGCGTGGCCCCCGGTACGAACGTGAAGACGAACCCGAACGCGATGGCCTCCATCACGAAGAACACGATCTTTACGAACGTCGCGCTGACCGACGACGGCGACGTATGGTGGGAAGGCAAGGATGGCGAGCCGCCGCAACATGCCATCGATTGGCAAGGCCACGATTGGACCCCCGGCTGCGGACGGAAGGCGGCGCATCCGAATAGTCGGTTCACAGCCCCGTTGTCGCAATGCCCGTCGGTCGACCCGGCTTACAACGACGCGAGTGGTGTGCCGATCTCGGCGTTTATTTTTGGCGGCCGCCGCAGCAGCACGGTGCCGCTCGTCTTCCAGGCGTTCAACTGGTCGTTTGGCGTGTACGCGGCCGCCACAATGGGTTCGGAAATGACGGCGGCCGCCTTCGGGCAGGTCGGCCAGGTGCGCCGGGACCCGTTCGCCATGCTCCCCTTCTGCGGCTACCACATGGGCGATTACTTTAGCCACTGGCTACGGATGGGCCGCAAGCTTCCGCAACTGCCCCCGATCTTCTGCGTGAATTGGTTCCGGCGCGATGCGAACGACAATTTTCTCTGGCCCGGCTTCGGAGAGAACATGCGCATCCTGAAGTGGATCATCGATCGGGCAAATGGCAAAGCCACCGCAAGCGAAGGGCCTCTCGGCTGGATGCCAAGCTACGACGATTTCGATTGGCGTGGCCTCGAATTCTCCGAGGATCAGTTCAACGACGCCATGCACACCTCGCGCGAGGAATGGGTGGCCGAAATCGCTTCACACGACGAACTGTTCTTCAAGCTCTTCGATCGTTTGCCGCATGAATTCCCGGCGATCCGCGACCTCCTGCTGGCCAGCCTGTGGCGAGATGGTGGGGACCCGTAGAAGCTGCCGCGGCAACTCTTTGTTCGCTGTGGTGGAGTGCTCCGCGACACGGGGTTATAATCGTTGCGGGGAGTCGTGAGGCAGCGGGCGGTTGCACAGGAACTTGCCATGGATACCAGAACCTTGCACGGTGTTGTACATGGGATGACGATCGTCCTGTCCGACGACCCAGGCGTTCCGCCGGGTCAGCCGGTGGAAGTCGTTGTCAAACTTCTGCCAGCTCCATCAACCCGGTGGGGGGAGGGACTGCGACGCTGTGTCGGCTCGATGGCCGACCAGTGGACCGAAGAAGATGACCGCATCCTGGAGGAGATTTATCGGCAGCGCAAACGAAGCATTTCCACGGAATTGCCTGGATGAGCTACCTACTCGATACCAATATCTGCACCGCACATTTGAAAAGCGGATCGGGCTTAACTCATTTCTTTGTGCAGCATTCTGGCAGGCTGTGCTTGCCAACGCCCGCGTTAGGTGAACTCTACACATGGGCTTTCCACCGTAAGGACTATCGGCCGCTTCTCTCAAGGATTGAGAACGAACTGCTCAAGGATGTCACAGTGCTTGATTTCGAAAGGCAGTGTTGGCAAGTTGAACGGGCACTTGCTTCGCCAAGGTATTGTCGTTAGCCAGCCCGATCTAATGATTGCGGCGACGGCGTTAGTCCACGATCTAACGCTCGTTACGCACAACACGCGTGATTTTCAACATGTGCCTGGGCTGCGGTTGGAGGATTGGCTTCAGCCATAATCACCATTTCACGAAGAGAATGTTTGCTATGATTGCTTGCAACAAAGGTGGTCGGGTGGTTTTTCTTTGGGTGGCAACGGCGCTGTTGCTGTGCGGCAACATGGCGGCGATTGCGAAAGATAGCAAAAGCGCCTCGCCGAAACTGAGCGGCGTTCGCAGCATCGATTGGTCCCGTTTCGGCAATCCGGTTGACTCGGATCTCGAGGCCATGCGGCGTATTCTCAATACATCGCTTCGCTACAACACGGCGTGGCTTGATGAGAAATACCCGGCGGCCGAGGGGGGGCGATCGTGCGTGGTGAATCTTCCGACAAACGGCCGCAAGCATGAGCACACCATCCGCCCCGCGGCCGTGGTGGCCGACGCGTTGGCCATCGCCCTTCGGGTCGGCGATTTCGATGAAACCGCCGTTGGCCGCTCGCGCGAAGAGTGTTTGAACTTGGTTCGTCGCACGATTCGCGGGCTGGCGTCGTGCCATCGAGCCAATGTGGCCGGGGAAAACAACTCCGCCGCGTCAAAAGAAAAGCACTCTGGTGGCGGAAGGAAGACCCCTCCCGTGCTCGCTTGGGGTGATCACTGGCAATCGGCTCACTGGAGTTCCCACATCGCTATGGCCGCCTGGCTGCAGTGGGAGGAACTCGACCCCGAGACGCAACAACAAGTGTTGCGGATGGTGATTCATGAATCGAACCGGTTCTTGCTGCCCGACTACAAGCCCCACCTGTGGGCCAACCGCGAGAAAGTGCTGACCCCTGGCGATACGGGCGCCGAGGAAAACGCCTGGAACGCCACCATTTTGCAGATTGCCGTGGCCATGATGCCTCGCCATCCGATGGCGCAGCGATGGAAGGAATCGGCCAGTTCGCTCATGATCCATGCCTATGCCACTCGCAAGGATATGGATGACCTCACCACCCTCGTCGATGGCAAGCCTGTCGGCCGCTGGCTCCAGGGTTACAACGCGCGCGAGGATTACGCCGTGGAGAATCATGGTCTTGTCCATCCCGATTACTGTTCGTGCTTCGGCCTCTCGATGCGGTCCTACCTTACGCAGTCGTTGGCCCGCGAACCCGTTCCCCAGGCTGCCGCGTTCAATGCACCCCATGTCTACCATATGTTGACGGAGAAACGGTGGGAAAGCCCTCCGCACAAACAGCCCGGCGGAACCATCTTCCAACCGGGCAAGGCCGAACTCTACTATCCGAATGGCACCGATTGGAGCACTCATCGCGTGCTCACTTACGCTCATATCGACGTGATGGCATACGTGATGGGCTGGGATCGTGGCCGTCCCTACTCGGCACGCGATTGGCTACGCCTTCGGATGCAGAAGGCTTCCGAAATGCAGGCCCGCTTCCCGAATGGCCGCACCTACGCCCCGGGAGAATTCGATACCTATCCTGGGGCCGAGCAAATCGTTTCCTCGCAAGCGGCCGAATGTACCCTCTATCTCTGGCTCCATGCCCAAGACGCCATTCAACCCACGGCCAATTGGCTCGCTGCCGGCTCTCGATGA
>JADZFK010000048.1 GCA_020849945.1 Pirellulales bacterium
ATCAAACGGCGTGGCTGGGCTGCCTCGGCCAGGTGTGCGACCGAGATCAAATCGCTGTGGCCGGTGAGGGAGGCTAGCCTTTGCGGATCCTCGACGAAATAACATTCGTGAATCAACAGATCGACTCCGCGGATCGCGTCCAGGTAAGGGGCATCGTGCGAGGCAGTCGTATCGGTGATGTAGGCCAGCGAACGATTCGGCCAGTCGAGGCGGAAGCCGGTTGCGCCGCCGGGGTGGGTTAGCGGAATGGGGGTCAGCGTGCCCGCGGGCTGAAGCGGAATCGGGCCTCGCAGCGTTTCAAATCGAAACGGGGGGCGAACAGGAAAGATCGCTTCGGCAAACAGGTGATCGCGGACGGCATCCAACACATCTTCTGTGGCATGAACGATGGTTGCGTCGGCCACACGCGGGGCCAGCGTATTGATCAAAGTGGTCAGGCCCGAAACGTGATCGAGGTGGGCATGTGTAAGGAAGATGTCTAACCGATCGGTTTGTAGATGCTGGGCCAGGTTGCAGATCCCGGAGCCGGCATCGAGGGCAACGCCGATCTCGGGCAGCATCAGGCATGCCGTATGCCGCCAAGACGTGGGGAAGTATCCACCGGTACCTAGTAGTACGAGCTTCATAGCAGCATGGCCGAGCGGCGTTCCATCGGCGGGAGTGGAAGAGCGTCGTATACGGCAAGTAATTGTGGTTTAATAGGAGTGTGGCGACGCCGCCCATCAATTGTAATAGCGTGTGGGGCGTGGGTTCAATCGTGGTTACGAATCGCCCCGAGGCCGAAGCGGCGCGAGGCAATACGAACGAGAAGGAGGCCAAGCATGACTCGGCAACGTGAAGCAAGGTGGAGTTGGTGGGGCATCCTGTTGCTGAGTGTGTTGGTGTTTGGGTGCGGCCGTAAGGAGGCGCCAGAAGTCGTTGTCTATGCCGCTCTTGACCAAGAGTTTTCTGGAGCGATCCTCGATCGGTTCACACAGGTTAGCGGCATTGTGGTTCGAGCGAAGTACGACGTGGAATCGACCAAGACGGTCGGCTTGACGCAAGCGATCTTGGCGGAGGGCGAGCATCCTCGGTGCGACTTGTTTTGGAACAATGAGATTCTCAACACCGTGCGGTTGGAGCGGGCTGGTTTGTTGCGTTCCTACCGATCGCCATCGGCCGTTGGTTTACCGGCCGGTATGCAGTCGCCGGCGGGGCTGTGGTACGGTTTCGCTGCGCGAGCCCGAGTGCTGATCGTGAATACGAATCAGATTCCGAAGGATCGGCATCCGAAGTCGATCCGAGATTTGACGGACGCGCAGTGGCACGATCGGTGTGGCATCGCCAAACCACTCTTTGGCACGACGGCGACGCACGCGGCCTGTTTGTTTGCCGCTTGGGGAGATGAGGAGGCCCAGGATTTCTTTCGCCGCGTGAAGCAAAATGCGCGGATCATGTCTGGGAACAAGCAAGTGGCGACGTCTGTGGCGAGCGGCTCACTGGCCTTCGGCCTGACCGACACGGACGATGCCGTCATCGAACTTGAAAAGGGGATGCCCGTGGCGATCGTGTACCCCGACCAGCGTGAGGGCGAGCTGGGGACGCTGTTCATTCCCAACACACTTTCGCTGATGAAGAACTCTCCGCACGCGAAGGAAGCGGAGAAGCTCGTCGATTTTCTGCTTACGGCCGACGTGGAGCGCCAGTTGGCCGCGGGGCCGAGCGCGCAAATCCCCTTGCGGCCGGAAGTGCCTGCCTCGTCGCGGGTGAAAACGCCCAGCGAAGTGAAGGCGATGGAAGTGAAGTGGCCCGAGGCCGCCGCCAAGTGGGATGCGGCGGCGGAGTTTTTCAAGAGTGAATTCACGGTGCCGTGAACCGGGAAGTCATATTCTGAATCGACTTGGAAATAGGGGGATTGCACGACAGTCGTATTTCTGTAAAATCGCAATGAAATGAAACGCACCACTGCCAAGAAGCCGGAAGCAACGACATCGAATACTCGCCGGGAGGTGAGTAAAGACAGTGTTATCAAGCGGCTGACGATCGACATCCCCAGTGACTTGCACAGGGCGATCAAGGTCTCATGCGCCAAACGGGGAGCCAAGATGGCGGATGAGATCCGTTCCTTGCTTGTCGAGAAATATGGCAAGTAGAAAAGTCATCTCCATGAGCAAACAGTTGCATCTATCGTTGGGGCCAGAGGTTCCTGGGACACCTTTGAGACGCAAGAGTCCTTCCGGAGTTTCGACGACCCAGTTGGCGTTTTCCGCCTATGTGGGAACAAATGCCTCGGTGTTTCCCATTATTCTTGGCTTACATGTTAGCAAAGGATCGCGGATTGCGGACGTGACCTATGGCAAAGGAGTGTTTTGGCGGAATATCAACTGTAAGGACTACGACTTTCACCCGTCCGATATTGCAGAGGGGATCGATTGCAGAAAACTGCCCTATGAATCGACTTCGTTCGATGCAATGGTTTTTGACCCTCCTTACATGGAAGGCTTTTTCAGAACGGGAAACTCGATCAAGGCCGGCGACGGTACGCACAATGCTTTTCGAGATCACTACTCGAACGGCGATGAGACGCCGGGCAAGAGCGGCGCCAAATGGCATGGGGCCGTCTTGGAACTTTACATCGAGGGCGGGCGAGAATTGCATCGAGTGCTGAAACCGGGTGGGGTACTTATTGTTAAGTGCCAGGATGAAGTCAGTGCCAATCGGCAGAACTTAACTCATGTGGAAATCATCAATGCCTATGCCGAGATGGGTTTCTACTGCAAAGACCTGTTTGTGGTTGTGCGCCCGAATCAGCCAGGAATGAGTCGGGTCATCAAGCAGGTTCATGCTCGTAAGAATCACTCTTACTTCCTAGTATTCATAAAAATCCCCATGGGCAAGACTCTTACTCAGATGCGCTCCTGAATGATCTCGTTCATAAGAGTGAACGGCTCCGGAGAAAAAGGCGGTTTCGGTGGCCAAGTGACTGTGACGAGAGAGGCCAACAGATGCTTTCGCTGCGAGGGCGTGTACTTGGAATAGGTCGAGGCTGGTAAGTCTTTGTTCTTTGCGAAGACAAACCGCCATTGATTTTCAAAGGCAAATACATTGACGGCCAGAATGTGGAATTCGCCGCGAAGCAGGCAAGTTGTGTTGAGCCGAGAGCCATTGGGAAGCTTGACCTCTCGGCGATCGCTCGCGTCTACTTGAACTTTGCCACTCCATCCATCTTCTGTTTTGCGGATGGTATTGGTTTGAAGCGACTTGGATTCAAAGATCAGCTCATGTCCTTTGTAGCGGATTGTCCGGTCGCCCTTCTTGGTGCGATCATGGTCATCGTGTTAGTGCAGTCCTCGATGGATGCGTCCGATAACCACAACTTCTCTAGCTTGAGTTCCGCCAAATAACCGATCAGCATGCCCCTTAAGCTCGGATTCTGATCGATGACTTGGGTCAGCTCCTGGGCTGTAATATGCCAGCGCGTAAGTATCGAATCGTCCATTCGTGACAACCGCTTCTGTTTACAAGGCCCGGCGGTGGCGTTTGGGGGGGCGGCGGCCTGGCGGTGTTGGGCGAGGCGGTTCAGCCTTTGGTTCCGCGGTTGCATCGGCTGCGCCCTTGGTCGCGGGCACGGTGGCTGGCACGACTGTTTTCACCGTGTTGAATCCCTCGATTTCATCGCGCTTGAGCAGCC
>JADZFK010000049.1 GCA_020849945.1 Pirellulales bacterium
ACAGCTTGCGTGTTGAACAACCACACGATATTCCAACAGCAAGGCATTGGCAGCCAATCACACGGCTAACGAGTTAGCCGTGGCACTCACGCATATCCTCGAACGCAAAAAACAGTTCCTGACACCGTTTGTCTGCTCATTGTCCGCCGTCGTTGCCTGGGGTTCCGCCGCTAAGCAGTTCGTCGAGGCTGGAGGGCGCGGGTTGCTGCGTTTGTGGTGGCATGTGGTCTCCGTTTCCGGCGCGATCGGCGGTATCGGCGGCGGTTTGGAGGAGCGGGAAGGCGCGTTCGAGGACGCGGCCTTTTTCGGCGGCGAGTGCTTCGAGTGCTTCGGGCCGGATGCGAACTTCGGCTTCGTGGATGTTGCGGAAGCCGGTGCCGGCGGGGATCAAGTGGCCCAGGATGACGTTTTCCTTGAGCCCGACCAGGTGGTCGGTACGGCCCGCGAGGGCTGCTTCCGTAAGAACTTTGGTGGTTTCCTGGAAGCTGGCAGCGGAAATGAAGCTGGAGCTTTGGACGGAGGCCTTCGTGATGCCGAGGAGTTGGGTGGCGGCGGTGGCCCGTTTCGTTTTCGTGCCCTTGGCCAATTCGCCACCGAGCGATTCGATTTGCGCATTGGCTTGTTCGAGCACATCCTTCGGCACGATCGAACCGATGGCGAACTCGCTATCGCCCTTCTCGGAGATCTTGAGGCATTGCATGACCTGCTCGTTGGCCTGGCGGAAATCGAACTTATCCATCACGCTGCCGGGCAGCAGGTTGGTGTCGCCGGGGCTTTCGATCCGGACCTTGCGTAACATGCGGGCGACGATGATTTCGATGTGTTTATCGTTGATTTCGACGCGTTGGCTTCGGTACACGTTTTGAATTTCACGTGTGAGGTATTGCTGGACGGCTTCTTCGCCGGAGATGCGAAGGATATCGTGCGGGACGAGCGGGCCGTCGACCAGCGAGTCGCCGGCGCGGACGACGTCTCCGGAGTGGACCCGCAAGTGTTTGTTGTGGGTGATAAGATGTTCGCGTTCGATGCCGCTTTCGCTACGGACGATAATCGAGCGTTTGCCTCGTTTCTTTTCGGAGAGGATTTCGACGGTGCCGTCGATCTCGGCGATGACAGCGGGGTCTTTTGGTTTTCGAGCTTCAAAGATTTCAGTGACGCGGGGCAAACCGCCGGTGATATCTTGGGTGCCCGAGGCTTCTCGTGGGGTTTTTGCGACGAGGGTTCCGGGGGAGATGATCTGACCTTCATCGACTTCCAAGTGGGCGCGTTCGGGCATGTAGTAGAAGTCGAGGATTTTTCCATCGGCGGGGTCTTCGACGACGACCTGGGGATGCAGGTCGCCCTTGTGCTCCATGATGACGTAGCGGATATGACCGCTGGGGTCTTTTTCGGCCCGCATGGTTTGGCCTTCGATGAGGTCTTCGAAGCGGACCTTGCCGCCCGTTTCGGCCAAGATGGGGATGCTGTGGGGGTCCCATTCGCACAACACGGCACTGGGGGGAACGGTGGCGTTTTCATCGACTTTGAGGAACGCGCCGGCGGGAACTTCGTATTTTTCCAATTCACGGCCTTTGTCGTCGACGATGGAGACTTCACCGTTTCGGGCGAGAACGATTTTTTGTCCTTCGTCGTTGGTGACGACCTTGAGTCGGGTGTATTTGACGACACCGCCGCGTTTGGTTTTGATATCGCTTTCTTCGACGTCGTGCTGACCGACGCCCCCGATGTGGAAGGTACGCATCGTGAGCTGCGTGCCGGGTTCGCCGATCGATTGGGCGGCGATGATACCGACCGCCATGCCTTCTTCCACGAGGGCGCCCGTGGAAAGGTCCATGCCGTAGCAACGTCGGCAGATGCCGAGTGGGGCATCGCAGGTCATGCCGCTGCGAACCTGGATTTTTTCGAGCCCAAGTTGTTCGATCTTACGAGCGATTTCGGGCGTGATGAGTTCATTTTCGCTGACGATCACTTCATCGGTGATTGGATTGACGATATTTGCGCGGCTTACGCGGCCGCGGATGGAGTCGGCCAACCCGACCTCGACTTTTTCGCCGCGGTAGATAATGCCTTTGGTGATGCCTTGGGTGGTGCCGCAGTCCTCGAGGGTGATGACGACGTTTTGGGCGACGTCGGCGAGTTTACGGGTGAGGTAGCCGGAGTCGGCCGTCTTGAGTGCGGTATCGGCCAAGCCTTTGCGGGCACCGTGGGTCGAGCTGAAGTACTCGAGGACGGTAAGGCCTTCGCGGAAGTTGGCTTTGATTGGGGTTTCAATGATTTTTCCGGAGGGCTTGGCCATGAGGCCGCGCATGCCGCCCAATTGCCGCATTTGTTCGATACCACCGCGAGCACCGGAGTGGGCCATGAGGAAGATTGGGTTTACGTAACCGCCCATGCGGTAATCGCTTTCCAAGGCGTTCATCATCTCGGTCGTGATTTGTTCACGAGCGTGGGTCCATTGGTCGAGCACTTGGTTGTAGCGTTCGCCCTCGGTGATGATACCACGTTGATACAGCTTGTTGATTTTGAGGACTTGCTTCTCCGCCTCGGCGATAATCCTGGTTTTTGCATCGGGCGTGATGAGGTCGTCGGTGGCGAAGGAGAGGCCGCTGCGGGTTGCGAGGCGGAAGCCGAGCTGGTTCATGTCGTCCAAGAGTTCGATCGTTTTTCGACGGCCGAGCATTTGGTAGCAATCACTGATGACGCGCGCGAGTTGCGAGGACCGCAAGGGGACGTTGTAGAAGGGCATGCCCTTCGGCAAGATCATGTTGAAGATGACGCGGCCGACGGTTGTATCGACGACTTTGCCGTAGCCTGTTTTGGCGTCGTAGTCTTCGCGCATGCAGCGGCCCTTGGGCAGGCGCACCTTGATTTTGGCATGCGTGTGGACCTTGCCGGCCGAGTAGGCCATCTCGACTTCTTCGAGCGAGGAGAAGACCATATCGTCGCCACGGGCTTCGGGCACGCTCATGGTGAGGTAGTAGCAGCCCATCACCACGTCTTGCGAGGGGCTGATGATCGGTGCGCCGTTCGCCGGGCTGAAGATGTTGTGGGTGCTCATCATCAGCGTATGGGCCTCCACTTGGGCTTCGATCGAAAGGGGCAAGTGAACGGCCATTTGGTCGCCGTCGAAATCGGCATTGAAGCCCTTGCACACGAGCGGATGGAGCTGGATCGCGTTGCCTTCCACCAGCACCGGCTCGAACGCCTGGATCCCCATGCGGTGAAGCGTGGGGGCGCGGTTGAGGAGCACCGGGTGATTGCGGATCACCTCTTCGAGGATATCCCAAACTTCATCATCCTTGCGCTCTAACATTTTCTTGGCGCTTTTGATCGTATCGGCATGGCCCAACTCCTTCAGGCGACGGATGATGAAGGGCTGATACAGTTCGAGGGCGATCTTCTTTGGCAAGCCGCACTGGTGCAGTTTGAGGCTCGGGCCGACGACGATCACACTGCGGGCCGAGTAATCGACGCGTTTGCCGAGCAGGTTTTCGCGGAACCGGCCCTGCTTGCCCTTGATCATGTCGGTGAGCGACTTGAGGGGGCGGTTCGAGGAACCCAGCACCGGTCGCTTGCAGCGGTTGTTATCGAAGAGCGCGTCGACCGATTGTTGCAGCATCCGCTTTTCGTTGCGAATGATGACTTCCGGCGCGTTGAGGTCCACCAGTTTTTTAAGGCGGTTGTTGCGGTTGATGATGCGGCGATACAGGTCGTTGAGATCGCTCGTTGCGAAGTTGCCGCTATCCAAGAGGACCAATGGCCGTAGATCGGGCGGAATCACCGGGATCACGTCCAATACCATCCACTCGGGTTTGTTGTCTGAGTCGCGGATGGCTTCGACCGTTTTGAGCCGGTTGATGAGGTCCTTCGCCTTTTGCTTCGAGCCGGTTTCCTTGAGTTCCTCGCGCAGTTGGATCGAGAGCTTCACCAAATCAAGCTGCTGGAGCAACTTGCGGATAGCCTCGGCACCCATCGAAGCCTCGAACGCCGTTTCGCCGTACTGTTCGCGGGCCTGCCGATACTCTTCTTCGGTGAGCAGTTGTTGGGGCTTAAGGGGCGTATCGCCTGGGTTGACGACCACGTAATCTTGGAAGTAGATGACCTTTTCCAGGCTCGTGGTTTTCATGGCGAGCAGGCTGCCCAATCGGCTCGGCATCGCTTTGAAGAACCAGATATGCACCACGGGCGCGGCCAGTTCGATGTGGCCCATCCGCTTCCGCCGCACACGGCTATGAGTGACCTTCACGCCGCAACGATCGCAGATCATGCCTTTGTACTTCATGCCGCGGTACTTGCCGCAGGCGCATTCCCAGTCCTTCTCCGGTCCGAAGATGCGTTCGCAGAACAAGCCATCCTTTTCCGGCCGATAGGTGCGGTAATTGATCGTTTCGGGCTTCTTAACTTCGCCGAACGACCAACTGCGGATATCGTGCGGCCGAGCCAAGCTAATCTTGACCGACGCATAGTCGTTGATGCGGTCGTACGTGGCGGTGTCTAAAATACTGCTCATATTTCTTGCTCCGGAACCAAATGCAATTCCGTCATTCAATCGTACGCTGTTGATTCTATTCTGTGAGGAACACTAATAACCACTAATCATCACTGATCGAGATTAAAGACGATTAGCGTTGATTAGCGTTCCCTTGTGGCTCTATATGCGACGCTTTTCAAGTTGCATGTTGAGGCCGAGTCCGCGGATTTCGTTTGTGAGGACGTCGAAGCTTGCCGGGGTACCGGCTTCGAGCGTGTTTTCGCCTTTCACCATCGATTCGTAAATCTTCGTGCGGCCTTCCACGTCGTCACTCTTGACCGTAAGAAGTTCTTGCAAAATGTACGCCGCACCGTAGGCTTCGAGAGCCCACACTTCCATCTCGCCGAAGCGTTGACCGCCAAAGCGGGCCTTGCCGCCCAACGGCTGTTGCGTGATGAGCGAGTACGGGCCCGTGCTGCGGGCATGCACTTTGTCGTCGACCAGGTGGTGAAGCTTCAGCATGTAGATGAAGCCGACCGTCGTTTCTTGCTCGAAGGGTTCGCCGGTTCGGCCGTCCATGAGCCGCGCTTTGCCGTGTTTCGGCAGGTTGGCTTCCGCAAGAGCCGTGTTGATATCCGCTTCGGCGGCGCCATCGAACACAGGTGTTACCGCGCGGAAGCCGAGCTTTGCGCCGGCCCAACCGAGGTGTGTTTCCAGAATCTGCCCCACGTTCATGCGGCTGGGCACGCCCAGCGGGTTGAGGAGAATCTGCACCGGCGTGCCATCCGCCAAGAAGGGCATGTCCTCGACGGGAAGAATCTTCGAGATCACGCCTTTGTTTCCGTGTCGGCCAGCCATCTTATCGCCGACCGATATCACGCGCTTCGTGGCGATATACACTTTGACCATTTGCAGAACGCCGCTGCGCAGTTCGTCGCCGCGTTTCATGGAGTTCAGCTTGCGGTCGCGGGCGTCGATCGCTTCCTCGACGTTGGGCCAAAGTTGTTTATGGGTCTTCTCGACATTCTTCTTGCGTTCGGGGCTTCGCAGGTCGAGCGAATCGACTTTGAAGTTGGCCGCCCGCTCGGCCACGTAAGCGGGGTCCTGGTCGTGGACGATGGGGTTGCCGTCTTCGTCGGTTACTTTCTTGCCGATGATTTTCTCGATCTCGATGATAAGCTCACCGAACACGGCGGCGATTCGTTCGTTGCCTTCCCTCTCGGCGGCCTTGAGCGATCGTTCGAACTCCTTTCGTTGATCCTCGGTAAGGCTCATGCGCCGCGAGAATCGTTGCGTATCGATGACGATCCCCTCGACCCCGGAAGGGACTTCCAGCGAATCGTTTTTCACGTCTTCGCCCGCCCGGCCGAAGATGGCGTGCAGCAGTTTTTCTTCCGGCGTCAGTTCCGTCTTGCTTTTGGGCGAAACCTTGCCGACAAGAATATCGCCGGGTTGAACGTACGTGCCGATCTGCACGATGCCGTTTTCATCGAGGTTTCGGAGCATTTTTTCGCTGACGTTCGGGATATCGCGCGTGAACTCCTCGCGGCCGAGCTTCGTCTCGCGGATTTCGACGTCGAACTCTTCGATATGAATCGAGGTGTAGGTATCGTTTTTCACCAACTCTTCGCTGATGATGATCGCGTCCTCGAAGTTAAAACCTTCCCACGACATGAACGCGACGAGCACGTTGCGGCCGAGGGCCAGTTCGCCTTGGAAGGTGGCGGCGCCATCGGCGATGACCTGGCCTTTTTCGACCTTATCGCCCACTTGGACGATGGGCTTGTGGTTCTGGCAAGTTCGCTCGTTGAGGCCCACAAACTTTCGCAGGCGATGCGCCTCGGGGCCGATCTCGATTCGGTCGGCATCGACGTAGGTAACGGTTCCCTTGTGACCGGCACGAATAATCATGCCCGAGTGGAACGCCACGTCGCGTTCCAGCCCGGTGCCGACGATTGGCGGCTCGGTAACGAGCAGAGGCACGGCTTGGCGCTGCATGTTCGAGCCCATCAAGGCGCGGTTCGCGTCGTCGTGTTCCAGGAACGGGATGAGGCCGGCCGATACGCCGATCATCTGGCTGGGCGTCACGTCGATGTATTGAATTTGGTCGATGGGGACCAACTCGAAGTCGGCATGATGGCGGGCAATGATCGTATCCCCCTGGATTCGATTATTTTCGATGGGCGAATCGGCCGACGCGACGTAGGCTTCCGATTCTTCATCGGCTCGGAGCCAAACGACTTCGTCGGTCAGCTTGCCTTTCGCCACCTTTCGATAGGGCGTGATGAGGAAGCCGTACTCATCGACGGCGGCATACATGGCCAGGCTGCTGATGAGGCCGATGTTCGTGCCTTCGGGCGTTTCGATGGGGCAAATACGGCCATAGTGAGAAATATGGACGTCGCGTACTTCGAAGCCGGCCCGTTTGCGGTTGAGGCCGCCGGGGCCGAGCGCGGAAAGCCGCCGCTCGTGCGTGAGCATCGAAAGGGGGTTGGTTTGGTCGACGACCTGCGACAACTCGCCGCGGCCAAAGAAATACTCAATCGCGGCCGAGATGCTCTTCGGATTGATCAGGCTCCGCGGCGTCATGTCCTCGAGGTCTTTGAGGCTCATCCGTTCTTGCACGGTACGGCGTAGCTTCAAGAAGCCTTTTCGGATTTCGTCGGACGCCAATTCGTCGATCGTTCGCAGACGACGATTGCCCAAGTGGTCGATGTCGTCGACGTGAGCTTCGCCCGTGCCGGCGACCAGGTCCATCAGGTACTTCACCGCATTGATGACGTCCTCCGGCCGAAGGACCATTTCATCCTCGGGCACGGTGAGATTCAACTTGCGATTGATGCGGAAGCGGCCGACGCGGCCCAAGCGATAACGGTTGGTATCGTAGAATTTTTCGTGGAACAGGGCCTTGGCCTTTTCCAACTGCGGCGGATTGCCCGGCCGCAACCGCTGATAGATGCGGAGCAAGGCTTCTTCGTGGCTGGAGGTGCCGTCCTCGGCCAATGCGTTGAGCAGGACCGGTGTGGAGGGGGCATCCATGATTTCCACCGCCTTAAGGCCGGAATCCTTGATCGTCTCGACGGCGCCCTTCGTAATCCGCTGCCCGTTTTCGATGATGATCTCACCCGCGCGATCGCTCCCCACGGGGTACACGACATCGCCGACCGCAACCTTGCCTTCCAACTTGGCGGCGCTGCGAGAATCGGTAATCTTTTGCTTGGTTGTGGTGTAGAAGGTGCGGAGGATATCCGCATCCAGGCTGTACTTCGGATCCATCGCCCGCAGCAGCGTGATTACCGAGAACTTGCCGCTCTGATCGATGCGGACTGTGATGCTATCCTTCTTCGTCGTGTTGACCTCGATCCAGCTACCGCGTTCGGGGATGACGCGGCAACTGAAGAGGCGGCGTTCGCCCGCTTCCATCTCGGATACAAAGTCGATACCTGGGCTGCGGTGCAACTGGCTGACCACGACGCGTTCGGCACCGTTGATGATGAACTCGCCACCGCCCATCATAATGGGCAGGTCTCCCAGATAGACTTCTTCCTCGATCGGCTGCTCTTTGTTAAGCCGCAGCCAAATACGGAAAGGGCGACCGTAGGTAAGCCGCAATTGGCGGCATTCATCGGGTTCGTAGCGGGGCTTGCCTAATTCGTATCGCAAGTAGGAAAGCGAAAGCTTCTTGTCGTAACTTTCGATAGGAAAGATTTCGCGAAGGACACCTTCGAGGCCTTCGTCTTTCCGTTTGTCGGAGGACGCATCGTATTGCAGGAAGCGCGCGTAGCTCCTCGTCTGAATTTCGGTAAGGTCCGGAATGGCATGAGGCGTGCGCCCGCTGCCGAAGCGCCGGGTCGTTGTCGTTTCTAAACGCCTTTGTGCGGTAACTGCCATGGAAACGCTACTCCCTCTCAGAGCGCAAGAACGCGAAGACCCCAAAACGCGCGTTGCGCACCGTGTGCGCAACCGCTGGCCGGGGGCTCAACCGACTTGCGAAATTTAGAAACAAGCGATGGGAAACGCTCATGCAAATGAATGCCAAATTTGCCGACCGTTCGCGTTGCCGCCACTCGGCAACGCCAGGAAGGAACCAACGCCACACGGGGCAGGCCGCGGAGCACGAGCTGCCGCCGCCCACCCTGCCTTGGGCCTCGACTACTTGATCGAGGCGGTTGCGCCGGAGGCTTCCAGTTCGGCCTTGAGCTTCTTGGCATCCGCATCGGAAAGGCCTTCCTTGATCTTGCTGGGGACACCCTCGACCAAGTCCTTGGCTTCCTTCAGGCCCAAGCCGGTGGCCTGGCGCACGACCTTGATCACGGCGATCTTGTTGTCGCCGAAGCCTTCGAGCACGACATCGAACTCGGTCTTTGCAGCCGCTGCTTCGCCGCCGCCAGCGCCGCCCGCGGCAGGGCCGGCCATCACCACCGCGCCGCCAGACGCCGGCTCGATGCCGTGGACGTCCTTCAAGTAATCGCTCAGTTCCTTGGCCTCTTTCAGCGTGAGGCCCACGATCTGATCGCCCAACTTCTTCGTCGTTTCAGTAAATTCCATCGTTGCGCTTGCCATGACTTACACTCACCTTTCTCGTACTGGGTCTCGGTTGATCCGTAGGGGGTATCGAATGGTTGATTCCAAGCCGCCCCACGAAAAGCGGCAGGAAATTGTTTTATCTACGCGGTTGCTTCTTCGCCTTCGCTTTTCTTCTTGACCTGGCTGGCCAACATGCTTCCGGCACCAAGCAATTGGGCCGACAACGTTGCGCCGGGATTAAGTATCTGCCCGCTCAATATGCTGAGTTGCTCCTTGCGGCTTGGCCACCTACTGACGGCAGTGACTTGCTCGCCAGCCAGGGGCTGACCATCCATCACGCCACCCTTCGGCGTGAATGGTTTGAATTCTTTGTCTTCCGACAGGCTGACGACTTCCTTGGCCAACGAGATAATATCCTCGCCGCCCCAAATGAGCGCCAGGGTGCCATGCGCGGAGTCAAACGCCCGTTCGAGCCGGGTGCCTTCGGCCGCCCGGCGGGCCAGGCTATTCTTGACTACCAGCAGCTGAATGTTCTTTTTCCGCAATCGCTGACGCAACGCGACGTTCTTATCATTCTTCAGACCAATGACATCGACCAACAGCGCATCTTCCACGCCCGAAAGCCGATTACGTAGGTCTTTTACAATCAAATCTTTGACAAATTTACTCATTTTTTGAAAGCGATTAGTTGTAAGTCGTTAGTCGTTAGCCAGACTCGAAGCTCTTGTGGTCTGACTAACGACTAACGACTAACACCCAACGACTTTTCTCCTACACTGCTAAACGTACGCTCGGGCTCATCGTTGCGCTGATATGCACGCCCTTGATGAAAGCACCCTTTACGGAACCCGGTTTCAAGGTCGATACCTTGTCGATAAACGCTTGAATATTCTCGATGAGTTTCGGCGAGTCGAAACTCATCTTACCAACGACCGCTTGAACGATTCCCGCCTTGTCGTTGCGGAACTCGACCTTGCCGGCCTTGTATTCGCTGACGGTCTTGCCGACATCGGGCGTGACGGTGCCCGCCCGTGGCGAGGGCATCAGCCCCCGCGGCCCCAGCACCTTGCCCAACGGGCCGACCAGCTTCATCATGTCGGGCGCGGCAATGCAGGCGTCGAACTCGGTCCAGCCGCCTTTGATCTTTTCCGCCAAATCTTCCTCGCCAACAACATCCGCCCCAGCAGCCTTCGCTTCGTCGGCCTTCGCCCCTTTCGCGAACACCACCACCCGCTGCTGCTTGCCGATGCCGTGCGGCAACACGATGGAACCACGAACGACCTGCTCGGCTTGGGTGTTGTCGATTCCAAGTCGGACCGCTATTTCGACCGATTGATCGAACTTGGTTCCGTCGTAGGATTTCAAAATTTTCACCGCTTCCGCCAACGGAAGGGCATCTTCCTTCCGCTTGGAAGCCAGTGCCCGATATCGCTTGGATTGCTTTGCCATGACCGTGTACCGTTTGATTCAGCCGTGATTTGCCGGGAACACCGTTCCCGGCTTTGTGGTTTGGCGGGAACACCGTTCCCGGGTTTGTGAATTGGCGGGAACGGCGTTCCCGGTTTTGTGAATTGGCGGGAACGGCGTTCCCGGTTTTGTGGTTTGTTACCCTTTGACTTCCAACCCCATGCTGCGCGCGGTGCCGGCCACCATGTTCACGGCGGCATCCAGATCGCTTGCGTTGAGATCGTTCATTTTAATTTTGGCGATGTCTTCCATTTGAGCCCGCGTAACCGAACCGACCTTATCCTTGTGCGGGACCGGGGACCCCTTGGCGATATTGGCCGCCTTCTTGAGAAGGACGGCCGCCGGCGGGCTCTTGGTGATAAACTCGAACGACCGATCGCTGTAAACCGTCACCACGACCGGGATCATCATCCCGCCCGCCTCCTTCGTGCGATCGTTGAACTGCTGCACGAATTGGCCCAGGTTGATGCCGTACTTACCAAGCGAAGTACCCACAGGCGGAGCCGGCGTGGCCTGCCCACCAGGTATCTGAAACTTCGCGCTACCTACGAATTGCTTTGCCATTCTTTTGAGCTATCAGCCATCAGCCGTCAGTCGTCAGTCATGAAAGTTGTGATTCTCTGACTGATGGCTGAGGACTGAAGGCTGACGGCTTCCTCCCTACACTGCTTCGATTTGCCAATATTCCAATTCCACCTGCGTACTACGACCGAAGATTTGCAAGAGCACCGTGACCCGGCCACTGGCCTCGTCGATCTTGGCGACCTCGCCTTCAAAGTTCTCGAAGTTGCCGTCCTTCACCTTGATTTTGTCGCCCACGGCAAACTTGATATCGAGTTTTGGGGTTTCGCTTGCTTCTTCTTCCTCGGTTTGAACGATCCGAGACACCTCGCTGGCGAGCATCGGGGTGGGTTTGCCGCCCGCGCCCGTAAAATCGCCCACGCCCGACGTCTCGCGGACTGCAAACCAGGTTTCATCGTTGATGTGCATGTGGACGACGATGTAACCCGGGTAAAGCTTTCGCTCGACAACTCGCTTCTTGCCCCCTTTGAATTCGGTGACCTTTTCTGTGGGGACAATGACTTGATCGAAGAACTTATCGAAGCCTTCGATCCGCATTTTTCTTTCCAGGGCCTCGGCAATCGAGCGTTCCCGATTGCTTTGCACCTTGAGGATGTACCAATCCATGTGGATTTCTTCCGGCTCATCGGAAGCAATTTCCACGGGTTGGCGGCGTGCAATTGCCGCGGGTGAGTTATCTTCGACCTCGTTTTCGTTGTCGAACGACTCCTCGTCGTTTGCCGCCAGATCCTCCGCCTCCTGATCCTCATCGCCTTGCCCGCCAGCGACACGCTCGTCTCGAGCGACCTCTCCACCCTCCTCCTCTGCCGAGGGTGAACGGATGGCATCCGGCTGCGCGGGCTGATTCGAGGCTGACGCCGAATAGCCGTTGCCGTCATCCGCACCTGCCTTATCAAGCGCGGTATCATCGCTACGGTTCGTCACCGCATCGTCGGCTGCCAAAGTTTGGTCTTCGTCTGGGGTCATCCAATCGGGTTCCGTAAAGGTCGTGTGAGGTAAACGGCTAACCGAGCATCCACTTCACAGCGACGTCGAGGCCCTTGAGAATAAACAGCAATGCCGTATCGTACGCATACAGAATCATTGCCAGGAAAAAGATCACTCCGATCACCACGGCCGACGCGCGAAACAGCTCGCCACGCGAAGGCCAAGATACCTTGTTCATTTCCCCTTCCACGGAGATCAGGAAATCGGCAAACGTGGGCAACTGCACAACGCGGAAGCTAGCCCACAGCCCGACTCCCAATACCACCAGCGGAATAAAATACACGATCCAGTTCTGCTGGGCCGGCGTCATGGTCGACTCCGGACCGAAGAACCCACTCAGGTACAGGCTCAAGCGCCAACAGCCCAAAGCCACAATCGTCGCCAGTGCGCCAAACGTCGCCTGCCGTGCGATCCGACCTTGATTCCGCTTGTAAAACCCGAAGCGAAACAGTTCTTGTACGATGGCTGCCACGATTCCTCATTAACTCCATTGACTGATTGCGTCGCGGCAATTCCAGTCTCAATCACGCTCGCCGCCGATCCCCTTGCCAAACTTACTCAAAATGTAACAGGGGTGGTGGGACTCGAACTCACAACCCCCGGTTTTGGAGACCGGTGCTCTGCCAATTGAGCTACACCCCTAGGGTGAATGACGAATGTTTCAATGACGAATGACGAATGCAGTTTCCTGCTCTTGCCATTCGTGATTCGTCATTCGTCATTCGTCGTTGATTACTCACTGATCTTCGTGACCACACCCGAACCGACCGTCTTGCCGCCTTCGCGGATAGCGAACCGCACACCTTCGTCCATGGCGATCGGCTTCGACAACTCGATGGCCAACCGGGCGTTGTCGCCCGGCATGCACATTTCGGCGCCGCCGAGCAGGTTTGCCGAGCCGGTCACGTCTGTCGTGCGGAAGTAGAATTGCGGGCGGTAGCCGCTGAAGAACGGCGTATGCCGACCACCTTCCTCCTTCGATAGGACGTACACCTCGGCTTCGAACTTGGTGTGTGGCGTGATGGAACCTGGCTTGGCAAGTACCTGGCCACGCTGAATTTCCTCGCGCTTGACGCCGCGGAGCAGGCACCCCACGTTGTCGCCCGCCTGGCCTTGATCGAGTGTCTTGTTGAACATTTCGACACCCGTACACGTGGTGCTCTTCGGAGCCGCTTCGAGGCCGATGATATCGACCGTGTCGCCGACCTTCACGATGCCGCGCTCGATACGGCCGGTGGCGACGGTCCCACGACCTTCGATGGAGAACACGTCCTCGATGGCCATCAGGAATGGCTTGTCGACTTCGCGAACGGGTTCAGGAATGTAGGCGTCGATCGCGTCCATCAATTCGCCGATGCACTTGTTCGCTTCGGGGTCCTTCGGGTTGTCGTAAGCCGCCTTGGCCGCCCCACGAATGATGGGAATTTCGTCGCCCGGGAAGTCGTACTTCGACAGAAGCTCTCGCACTTCCAATTCCACGAGATCGAGCAGTTCGGCGTCATCGATCAGATCGCACTTGTTGAGAAACACGACGATCCGAGGCACACCCACTTGGCGAGCCAAAAGAATGTGCTCGCGGGTTTGCGGCATGGGGCCATCGGCCGCCGAAACCACGAGGATCGCGCCGTCCATCTGCGCGGCACCCGTGATCATGTTCTTGATGAAGTCGGCGTGACCGGGGCAATCGATATGGGCATAGTGACGCTTGTCGGTTTCGTACTCGACGTGCGAAACGGCAATGGTCACGGTCTTGGTTTCGTCGCGCACCGTACCGCCCTTCGCGATATCCGCGTACGACTTGAAACTGGCCAGACCCTTGCCAGCCTGCACGGCCAAGATCGCGCCGGTGGTCGTCGTCTTGCCATGATCGATGTGACCGATCGTGCCTACATTAACGTGGGGCTTTTTCCGTTGAAATGTGTCCTTGGCCATGTTGGTTCCTGACTAAAACAAGTGAAATGAACTTAAGCTTGAAAACGATCGCAAATTCCAGGCAGATTCATTGAAACCCGAGCTTGAAACATCGGTCTTACCCGACCTACGCTTCTCTCTTCTCCCCCAACGCTCAACTCTCAACTCTTCTTAAAAAGCTGCTGATGAGACTTGAACTCATGACCTCGTCCTTACCAAGGACGCGCTCTACCAACTGAGCTACAGCAGCGGAAAAGCTGTTAGCTAGTAGCCGTAAGCCGTTAGCTCGCAGCGTTCAAAATCTCACTCTTCATTCTGGCAATAATCAATTAGCTAACAGCTATTAGCTAATAGCTAAACACAAACAGCTTCCAAAGCGGGTGAAGGGAATCGAACCCTCGTCATCAGCTTGGAAGGCTGTTGCTCTACCATTGAGCTACACCCGCACAATGGTCAAGAGCCGAGAGTCAAGAGTCGAGAGCCAGCAAACCCTCGCTGCAGCCGCTGCGTTTCTGGCTCTTGACTCTCCGCTCTTGACTCTTGACTCCTAACTCTTATCTTTCATTGGGGAGTGCAGGATTCGAACCTGCGAAGGCATAGCCATCAGATTTACAGTCTGACCCGTTTGACCGCTTCGGTAACTCCCCGTGTCGCCAGCGACTTGGCGACGAATCGCCAAGCGCGCGAACCTTGCGCAACTCCGTCCCGCCGCAACCTCTACGCCACTAGCAACGAGAACTCACCGGCTCCCTTCACGCTTCGCAACACGCGTCACCCTGCGCCTCGTCGGCCTGCCTTTCGCATGCGGCTACTCACCGCATATCGTTCCACCAACACCGATCCCCTTCCGCCACTCGCCCCCCATTGCTTGGTCCAACATTTCGACGAGCTAGCGGAGGGACTTGAACCCACAACCTGCTGATTACAAATCAGCTGCTCTGCCAATTGAGCTACGCTAGCCAAGTGCTGGGAAACTTGTGCGAATCAGTTAATATACTGGTATCTGGCCCGGCCGCAAGGGCGGATGGCAACAGATTTGCACTGTTCCTTTCCAACCCACGCCCGGCCTCCTCCCAATCCTCAAAACCGCCCAATTTTCGGACCTCTTGACCGTCCACAAGGTTCGCCCTACCGCCGCGGGCAGCGTCGCCTCTCGATCCCATCGCCTGCCGGAAATTTGGCGCGGCAAGGCCCCCTCGGGGCAGCTGCCGGCGGTTAACGCTTTGGCTAGCCCCCATGTTCTCACAATCAAAACCACGGAGCCACGGAGTCACGGAGAAAACCAGTTGCATGTACCCCTACCACAATAAACGGTGGAAACACCCTGTCTCGTAGCTACGGGCGACTGATCTTCTTCAATCGATCTCTTGGCTTGTTCTTCGTGTTCTCTGTGGGCTCCGTGGTGAGAAATCCGTGCTAGCGGCGGGGCTGGCTCTTCTTTTCCGACGACCAACAAATGCTCGAGTTACCCCGGCTGAAAAAAACTCAAGGGTGGGTGCAGTGCAACCGCCGTTGACCCCCAACCGCTATTTTGAGAGACTTTGCCCCCTCTCAGCTCTCCGATAAAGCCGGGGGCTAGCGTTTCATCGATCTCCGGAGCACTCCGCAATGAATTGCACAACACGAGTTGGCCTCGTTCTCGCTCTTTCACTTGGCCTGGCAACTGGCTGCAATAAGGGCGAAACGCCGCAAGCGATTGCCGTTCAAGACGGCGTTACGAATTTCAAAGAAACGGACCCGAATAGCAGCCCTGTTGCCATGGCCGCCCACGACTTCGTCGAGGCGGTGGTCAAGGGCGATACCCAACGCGCCAGTGCCCGCTTGACGCCCGAAGCGATTCAGCGAATCGTTTCGAGTGGAAAGCCATTCGCTCCCACGGGCATGGAAACGGCCACCTTCAAGCTGGGTGAAATCCGGACCGCCTCCGATACACAGGCCATCGTGCAATGCGTGCTCACCGATCACTCGGAGGCTACCCCTCATAACGAGGAAATGTGCTGCCTCCTGCGGAAAGTCGATAACGATTGGCGCGTTTGCGGCATAGCCTACGGCACCGATCCCAATAAACCCTGGACGCTCACCGATTTTGAATCTGGCCGCAATATTGCCATTCCCCGAGACACCATGAGCGGGTCCGGAATCACGGGCTCCCCCGCCAATGGCAACCCGCAAGGGGCGGGCCCAGGGCAAACTACGGCCGTGGCCCCAGTTTCCCCAAATGCTGCCCCGATCGGTGTGCCTCAAGTTGGCAATCCGAATGCAGCGGCAAATCAAACCGGGACCGCTCAACTTGGGATGCCTGCCGTGGGAGCGCCTGCCGCCGCCCCCTACGCCGCCCCCGCTCCGTTAGAAACACCGTATACCGCTCAAGACCCGGCTGGGGCGGAAAGGCGATAGCTATCAGTTCGTAGCCGTCTTGAATAAGCCGGCACGGCTGGCTACGCGACTTAACAAGAAACCGATACCGAAATCCGCCAATACCACGACGAACCCGGCAGTGATGTCGGGTTTTTTTTGTGCCCTGAGCAACAGACTACCCAAATCACCGGAACCCCCCCGTCGTACAGTCGCATATTTCTGAATAGCCCGCCTCATCTTCGAATGACAGGCCGTAACATGTTTTCTGGAAGAACTTTACAGCCATTGTTGATTGGTTCAAAACTAGCTGAGGAGAGTCGCATCGACTGTTAATGCGCCAACCATTGCCCTGCGGGAAACTGCCCATTTTTTATAATCCGCAAAATTTCTCACGTAGAAGCCATTTCAGCACCTTGTCGAACTCACCCTATTCGGCTCAGATATGGGGCGCACTGGAATAACGAGTTTAACGAACACGTGTTCTGGGCGACCTGCGAGGAAGAGTTAATCCCGCATGCGACTTTGTCGTAACCTTGCCGACCGGTAGACCAGCCTGAAGCTTCGCAATTTGATTTTGCTCTCCAGTAAGCGGCTCGATTTGGGCATTCTGGGTTTCAAGTTGGTTGAATCGCGTGGGAGTTGCGACTCTCGCACTACTTGGTGTTGAGTTCACTTTTTTTGTTCCCTGTTTTGGAGGTACTTTTTGATGAAGCGCAACGTTCTTCGTTGGACGCTGGGTTTGGCTGCTGTGGCGGCCATCCTGATCGGTTTGGAATCTCAGGCGAATGCCTGCGGTAACCGTGGCTGCCGTGATCGTGGCTGCCGCGTGAAGTGCTGTGAAGAAAAGGCTTCGTGCTGCGAGAAGACTTGCTGCAAGAAGCGCGAGTGCTGCAAGAAGGATTGCTGCGAGAAGAAGACTTGCTGTGAAGCAGCTCCTTGCTGCGAAAAGAAGTCGTGCTGCGAGAACGATTGCTGCAAGCGTCGTTGCCGTCAACGCCGCAATCGTTGCTGCTGCGAGTGCAAGACCGAGTGCGGTAGCACCGCGGAAGCGGCCCCGGCTCCTGCCGCCCCCGCTGAAGAGAAGAAGTAAGCTCTCCTTCGAGCGATTGGCTCAAGTAGCTCGGCGGGTGGAAGCCTAACCATGATGTTTTGCACCTAGAAAGGGTTTCTATCCGCGAGCTGCATTGAGTTTTTTAGCTGGGCCTCCTCAAGGGAAGCCCAGCTATTTTTATGCGCACGCGGTTACGTGCCCGCGGCTTCGCCGGATTTCTCACCACGGAGCACACCGAGGTCACGGAGGTGGAGGTCATTGGTCATTGGTCATTGGTCATTTGAAATTGGGTCATTTCTGAAATGGTCAATGACAAATGGCATATCTGCAATGACCAATCTGCTTTCTCCGTGGCTCCGTGGTTTTGATTGTGAGAAATGCGGGCTAGCTACGTGAATGGCTCTCGATGCTAGCACCCCGCCGAACGTTCGAATCTGGCTTTGACGGGAATACGCGAACGGGGGCCACGCAATGCGCTCCCATTGAGCAACCGTATCTGCTAAAGTTTTTCCCGCATTCATCACGGTTCATCCTGGAACGCATTCGTTCTCGGGCGGAAGTTTGAGCGATCTCCCGGCGGTCGAGCGGATGGGGTTGTCTAGCGAGTACCGATAGCCATGAACTTTCGCGTTGAACTCGACATGTTCCGGGGCCCACTCGATTTGCTCCTGTACTTGGTGCGAAAACAGGAGCTTGATGTCATCGACATCCGCATCGCAGTCGTGACAGAACAGTTTTTGGAATACCTCGCGGTGATCGAGCAGATTGATGTCGACGCGGTGGGCGACTTTCTCGACTTGGCGAGTTTGCTCATCGAGATGAAATCGCGAGCCGCTTTGCCCAGCGAGGAGGAAGTTGAAACCGAATTGGAAGACCCACGCGAAGGGCTTGTACGACGGTTGATCGAGTACAAACGATACCGCGACGCGGCCAGCATCCTCGAGGAGCGGAGCCGCGAGTGGTGCGAGCGATTTCCGCGCCTGGCAAACGACTTGCCGAGTCGTCGCATGACGCCGGACTTGCAACCGATCCAGGAAGTCGAGTTGTGGGACCTTGTGAGTGCGTTCGGCCGCGTGCTGAAGTCGAAGCACGCGGTGGCGGGGCCAGAGAGCATCCGCTACGACGATACGCCGATCCACGTTTACATGCAGCGGATCGACAGCCGTTTGCGTCAGGAAGGCCGCGTACCGTTCACCTCGTTCTTTGAAACCACGGTCCACAAATCGAAGTTGGTGGGCATGTTCTTGGCCGTTCTCGAACTGGTTCGGCACCAGCACGCCAGGGCGGCCCAAGAGGCCTTGTTTGAGGAAATTTGGCTAGAACCGGGCGAGCGCCAATTGCCCGAGGTGCTCGAGCACGTATCGGATTACAACGGCGCGGGGCACGATGAAAACAAATGAACCCGCCGTCTAATAGCCGTCAGCCGTCAGCCATCAGCCGTCAGCCAGATTGCTCCAACTCCGGCTAATAGCTAACGGCTAACAGCTTGTTCGCAGCCACTACTCGGCTTGGCTTCCGCTCCCTACAATGGTGGTTCTTGCCCCATGCCGCCGCTCCTCGTGTCTTGCCTGTTCGATGATCCATAACCTCCCGGTCAAGACGCTTCAGCACGGCGACCTCACGATCGAAGGCTACTCGCGTGCGGCCGTTCAAACGTACTGGCGGTTTCCCGAACTGAAGTTGGGGTTCGACCTTGGCGCTCAACCCTGGTCGTTTATGGGCACGGAGACGTGGTTTGTGTCTCACGGCCATTTGGATCATATCGTGGCGTTGCCCGTGTATGTGGCTCGCCGACGAATGATGAAGATGACGCCCCCGGTCATTTACATGCCGGCCGAGACGATCGAACCCACCGAGAGGATTCTCCGGCTCTACACGCGGCTCGATCGGGGTCGGCTTCCTTGCGAATTGCGGCCGATGGAACCCGGCGACGAAATCGAGTTGTCGCGTGAACACGTTGTGTCGGCCGTTCGCACCCGGCACACGGTTCCCTCGCTTGGTTTCATCGTGTGGGATCGCCGACGCAAGCTCAAACCCGAATACCAAGGCTTAACCGGCGAACAGATACGCGACATTCGCCTTTCTGGCACCGAGGTGAGCGCGGAGTACCGTCGGCCGATCTTGGCGTACTTGGGCGATAGCGCCCCCGCCGGCTTAGACGACAACCCCGCGATGTACGAAGCCAAGGTACTCATTTGCGAGCTTACCTTCGTTGCCCCCGATCACCGTCGAGACAAGATTCACAAGTTCGGTCACATGCACCTCGACGATATCCTTGAGCGTCGCGAGCGATTTCGAAACGAACTGGTCATCGCCGCGCACCTAAGCACCCGTTACCACTCGAAGACCGTGCGATCGATCGTTGCGAAGGCGATTCCCGACATGCTCGAAGGTCGCCTTCACCTTTGGTTGTGAGTGGCGTTTTTTGGTTGTGAGTGGCGTCAGCGGGCCAGCCGATAGCGTGGCGGCCGGGGGGCTTGAACGATCTTCAGATTCGGCGCGATCGCCCCACTTTAGATAATCCGCGCGACCCGCCCCTCCCAAAGGTTGGGGCGAGAAGCGACAACCGGAATAGCTGGCTCATGGTCGGTAGGAGCGACTCGATCTGGACGATCCTTTCAACATGAAGGGCGTGGGGCCGCGCGACTTTCCTAAACGGCAAACCAGGCCTTTTCTTGCCCGGTTTTTTCCGATTCCCGTCCAAAATCTGGTTTCCTACTTGTTTCCTAGTTGGTAGTGTAGAGGATCATTCTGCATCGAACGATTTCATCGGAACGGTTCGCATGAGCACGATCCCCCAAGATCTTCGCGGGCTTAGCAGGCCAACCGTTTGGAAGCGCACGCCGAGCGAAGAGTTTATCAATACGCTGACCCATGCGCTCGGTTTCGTATTGGCGGTGTGCGGCGCGGGCGTGATGGTTTGGAGCGTGCTGCGGCATGGGGATGCTTGGCGAATCACCGGCTGCCTGACGTTTGCCGGAAGCTTGGTTGCCGTATACGCCGCTTCCACGCTCTCGCATGGTTGCACCAACGTCCGCTGGAAGTACTTCTACCGCAAGCTGGATCAAGGATTCATCTACTTTTTGATCGTTGCCACCTACACGCCGTTTGGCTTGGCGTACCTGCGAACCGGCACGGGTTGGGTCCTTCTCGGTGGCCTTTGGACGGCCGCCTGCCTGGGCTTCTTCTCGAAAGTCATCCTATCGCATCAGGTCCACAACATTTCGATGTGGTCGTACGTCGTGCTAGGCTGGTTGCCTTTTATCGCGGTGCCCGCGCTGCGGCCCCTGGTTCCCGCCAATACGGCTTGGTGGATGTTGGGCGGTTGCGCGTGCTATTTACTTGGCACGCTCTTCCTGGCATTCGATGCCCGCGTGCGACACTTCCACGCCATTTGGCACCTGCTGGTCATCGCGGGCAGCCTGTGCCACTTCTTGGGGATTCTGAATTCGGTCGCGTGGGCCGGTTGAGCGCCGAACGAACACCGTGGCCCCCCCGCGTATGAGCACGCTTGCCTATTTCGCCGCCAAGTGATCGATCGGCGGACTTCCCTCCGGCCGGACCGGCAGCGGGGCCAAACCGAGCAGCTCGCGTAGTTGCGGGTGAACAACTTCCTTCCGGCACGCGGCCAAGGTGCCTCGCACAACGTCGTCCTGCAGGTTCAAGTAAAACTCGTGGCCCCGTGTAATGAGCTTCAGGAAATTCGTCAGATTCTTGGCCAACATTTGGCTGGCGTGGGTAGGCACTTCGCTGGGTAAATTGGTGGGCCCGAAAATGTGAACGCCCTGCTCGATTACTTGTTCGTCGGCCTTGGTTAGCTCGCAATTGCCTCCGCGTTCGGCGGCCAAATCGACGACGACAGAACCCGGCGCCATTCCGCGAACGGCATCGGCGGTAATAAGCCGGGGCGAGGGCTTCCCGGGGATCGCGGCCGTGGTGATGACCACATCGCTGGCGGCGACCGTTCGGGCCATCAACTCGCGTTGCTTCTGGTAAAATTCCTCGCCCAGTTGCTTGGCATATCCGCCGGACCCCTCGGCGTCAGTCGTTTCGAGCGGCATCTCGACGAACTTGGCGCCCAAGCTCTCCACCTGTTCTTTGACGGCCGGACGAACATCGTAGGCATGCACGACCGCCCCCAACCGCCGTGCCGAGGCGATGGCCTGCAATCCGGCCACGCCCGCGCCGATCACAAACACCTTGGCGGGCGTCAGGGTACCGGCGGCCGTCATCATGAGCGGAAACATTTTCGGCAACCGATCGGCCGCCAACAGCACGGCTTTGTAACCCGAGATCGTCGCCATCGACGATAACACATCCATGCTTTGCGCCCGCGTAATACGCGGAATCATCTCCATCGCAAAGAGCGTTACGCCACGCTCCGCCAACTGCCCGACGGCTTGCGGGTTGCCGAGCGGATCGCACGGCGCTACGACCACTTGGCCTTCGCGCAGAAGCGCAAGGTCGGAGGCTCCCGCCTGGGCATTTGCACCCAAGCCGCGAACTTGCAACACGACATCGGCCGATTCGAACAGTTGCCTTCGATCGGCCACGACCTCGGCACCCGCCTGCCGATAGGCTTCATCGAGAGAGCCGGCCGATTCGCCCGCGCCGGCCTCGACCAGCACGCGATGCCCACCCTTGATGAGCGGTGGAATACTGCTCGGAACTAGGGCCACCCGACGCTCGCCGGGATACGTTTCCTTCGGGACAGAGATGATCATCGTAAGGACCGCCGCTTCCTAGGTTGCAACGAAAAGTCGAAATTGGGACCACAAGGCCGCACGCACGGCTCGACCGCTTATCGTAAGGACTGAACGCCGTACCGACCAGCCCGCCCGCACGGGGCCAAAAAAAGGCACGACAAGAAGCAATCAAGTTGGAACGACGGGCCGCAGCAGTTGGGCGATTACCCGAAATTGCCATTCCCCGTTTAGCCACGGCTCGGAGAGGCCGCGATTTGTGGAAAGTAGCCAACCGGTATTGGTACAAGCGGCAAAGATAATCGGTTAAAACAGCGGCCTGGCGGCCGCCGCTAACTCGAATGAACAATTTCATTACGACCGCGGAGCGATGCGTGGCTTTGCCGTGGAAGGCGATCTTATGGCGGCTCTCAATCGAGCGGAGCAAGCTTCTGTGTGAAAATCGCTTGCGTTGCGGTGCCGGTGTAGCCCGGGATATTCTTGGCGGGCTCATCCACGATCCAACCGACCACCGACACGGGGGCCACGCGAGCGGATTCAACTTCACTTACCGACGCAGGCACGAGCACCGTCATCGATTGCCCGGGGACCAGTTCGACGTGGCATTCGGTCACGCTTCCCTTCGTTTCGCATCGGGCCACGCTGCCGCCAAAGAACACGCCGCCGTGCCGACGATTGGGCGACGCGATCCAGCGCGATACGATTTGGCCTACCTCGTTTCGCGTGTGCTCGACCGTCAGCAAGCGGCGAAACATTTCCTGGGAACGCTGGACGTCGGTGGCCGTTTTCTCCGCCGCGGCCGATTCCACAAACACGGTCTTCTGCGCCAGGTCTGCCAATAACGAGTAGCTGTAACCTTTGGTGCGAGCAATCTCGCGGCTATCGGCCAGGTTGCCGCTTGCCAAGCCAGATTCGGCCCCCTGCGCTATTTCCAATGCGGCTGCCAATTCTTCGGCCGGGAACGTGGGGGCACCTTCAATACGCACAGGCTCACCCGGCGGCGTAGGCTCGCGGTTCTCGATGACTGGCGGCGCGGGCAACGTTGCAAGTTCCGCCGATTCAACCGGTGCCGGCGGATCCGTCGCGGTTGCCGAACTATCCGTCGCGGTTGTCTCTGCGTAGCGATCCGGCTCTTGCACTTGCCCAGTGCCCGCTTGACCTGCGCGGTCCTCCGGTTTCACCGGCTCTGTAAACCCGGCCTGCTTCTCGGCAAGGCCCGCTTCACCTTCTTCCCCTTCTACCCCTTCTAAGGCAGCGACCGAACGGACCACACGGGCCTCGGTGCCAGAACTGGCTTTCGCGGTCTCGCCGGGCGCGGCAACCGCCAGATTCCCCTTGGACGGCTCTTCGGTCATTCCGCGCACTTCCGGCTGTTGTTCTCGAACGGAATTCGGCGTAGAGGCCTGTGGCCCAGCCAACGCTGGCTTCGACGCTGCGGAATCTGGCGCAAACGATGCCGGCAAGATCGCGCGAGGCATGTACTGAGCCATTTGCAGGAAGTCGCTCTCGGGGCCACCAAGCCAAAGCAACGCGAAGTAACCTGCGGCCGTTCCCATCGCGCCGCCAAGGGCCACCATCACGAAGGTTCGCAAGGCCGACCGCTTGCGCCGCGCGAGTCCGGCCCCCGCCGTGATGACAATCGATTCTTCACCCCACGCTCTTTCGGAAAGCTCCACCGATCCGGTGCCCACAGGGGATGCCTCCGCAAACGAGGCTTCGGTGCCTTCCGAAAGCATTAGCTCATCGCGCGGCCGCTCCTGGATTTCAGCCAACAACCGATCCATGTGCTGCGCATCATCCCAAGCAGCAACGTCGCCCGGTTGGAACTCGTCTTCAGGCCTCGCATCACTCGCTAGGGAACTGTCCATGGGACTATCCCCGAGAAGATTCTCGGCAAAGTCTGCCTGATCGCCCTCGAAGCCCGCCAGCGGCGGCACTTCTTCCACCGTCTTGGCCGACCGAAACCAGGCTTCGATCCGCTGGGCGGCCACCTCGGCCGATTCGGTTTGCAACGGCTCGGTTTCCCCTTCGGAAGCCCGTTCGGCGAGGATCGTTCCCGGGTGATCGGATGATATCGCGTCCGCACTGGATGCCGATGGCGAAGCAAGCCCTGGCTCGGGGTCGGCCGAGCCGAGCATGGCCTCCAAATCGGCAAAGCTCAATTCTTCGCCACCAGACGATTCGTCGACGTGCTGGGCACCCTCGACCAAGTAGCCCAACTCGGCCCGATCGTTCGTCGCCTCGCGTTCGGCATCGGCGGAAAGATTGAGTTCCTGAACCTCGTCGGCTTCGCCCGACCACGTTGCCGACGACGCGAGATCGTCCACCGTGTTGATCTGAAGCGGGGCCTCGTGGCGTGGCATCGAAACAGCACGGCTCGGCTCTGGCTCCACGAGTTGCACCTCCGCCAACTCGCGCGTGGTTGCGGTGTGCAGTTCAAACACAGCAAGGCAATCGGAGCACCGTGCCCAGGTGTTCTTACCTGCCGAGTCGGGCACCAGCATCTCACGTTTGCAATCTGGGCAGTGGGCTAACCAAGCCATCGATGTCGAGCTCCGTAACCTGCGAGCCGTTACGAGCGCGCAATTTGACCGACGCGCTCGCCTTATAAACGTTACGACAGTCTACCATTGCCCGATCGGAAACAACACCAAATCGCGGCCAGGGCAGCCAGAATAACACGCCTTGCCAATCCGGCGCGTTCCGCCAATCCGGATAATCGGCAAACTCTACCACCAGGCCGGGCGGTGCTCCTCGGGGCGAACGATACTCCAAACGCTAAATGACCGTGCGTGATTATGGATGGGTTGCGTTTCGGCACGTTTGCGTCAAACCGCCTTTGATGTTGCAGATGGGGTTCAACTAGTGAAAGCAGTGATAGCAATGTGACCTTGAAAACAAGGCTGAATCAGTATCTGTGTAAGCACGGGCCGACAATTGACCTCTCCAATACACTTAAACTGTAGTGAGATTGGCGTTTGCGTGACCCGTGCAAAATCACGCACGGTCATTTAGCTTCAACCGTTGGTAGAAAAAGGGTTTGGCTGATAAAAAAATCACAGCCTAAAAGCCGGGGGCTGACTGCGGTTCCAATCCTCGGACACGCTCAACTGGTTTGTTGCAATGGATATGTAAATTTACCGAAGAATAGCGCCGTGGTTGCGAAGTGTATCCTGAAGTTGACGAACGGAGAGTTCTTGCGGCGTGATTCGCTTCGTGGCGAGGATGGCAGCCGCGGCGCCCGCCGCTTGGCCCATCGCCATGCATTGGGCCATCGAACGCACACTGGCGTGGGCATCGTGGGTGGCCGAAAAGCATCGGCCAGCCATCAGCAGGTTCTTCGAGCCTTTGGGAATGAGCGTGCGCCACGGAATGCCGACGCACTGGCCATCGGGCAGGTAAGCCCAGTGGGTATCCTTTCCACCGTGATGGTCCTCGATCGGCGCGCCACACAGCCCAATCTGATCCTCAAACTGTTTGGCCGATAGCACGTCTTCGCGGGTGAGGCGATATTCGCCAAACACTCGGCGGGTTTCGCGCACGCCAATCTGAACGCCAAAACTGGCAAGCTGCGCGCGTTCGTAACCAGGCACTTTGTCTTGGAGGAAGCGAACATATTCAACGGCCTGCCTGCGGCCTTCTATCTCCGCCCTGGAAAGCAACTCGGGATCGGTGGCGTTGACAACACCGTCACCACTTCGTTGGTACGATGGCAACCTCGTCATGATCGTGGCCATCATGTTGTTGACAGGCGTGATGTGGTCGCTGCCTTCCCGCCGAGGCAGGTTGTATTGGCCGGACTCGGCCGCCGCAGCTATCAGGGCGTGAAGCTCTTGCTTGCCGATGGTCTTACGCCGAGCCATATCGACATTGCAAAGCTTGAAGGTCGTTGTCAGCGTTTGGGCCGGGGCCTCTTGGCCTGCCAACTCATATGCAAAACCACCGTAATGACAAAGATCGGCATCGCCCGATGCATCCACAAATACGCGGGCGGCAAACGAACGAAGCCCAAGTTTGGTGGCGGCAACGAGCGACTGGACGTGCCCGTCCTTCACTTGAACATCCTGAACCCAGGCGCCGAGCAACACATCAGCCCCCGCCTCGCTGACGAGCTCTTCCCACACAAGCTTGAGATATTCGGGGTGATACGTAACGCCGGTACCCGCTCCGTGCGTGTTCGGACGTTCGAAACAAGAACACGAGTGGCCCAGACGCGCCATCACCTCATCGCCGATTCCGCCGACAACCTTCCTCGACTTCGAGCCTGGAGTGTAGAAGCCGTAGAACGTATCGAGAACGGCGGTACTGATGCCGCCGAGGAATGGCAGACGTTCCAGCAGAAGTGTTTTCGCGCCCCCGCGGGCAGCGGCAATCGCCGCAACGGATCCTGCCGAGCCTGAACCCACCACGATGACCTCGTAGTGTTTTTCGGGGTCTAGCTGTTTGGTGTAAACGTCCATCGGGGGTTCAACAAAGATTCCATCCAGCATCCACTTCCAACACCTCGCCCGTGATCGAGCGGGAAGCATCGGTCAATAGGAATACACTGGCAGCCGCCACGTCGCCAATCGGAATGACGCCGCCCTCAAGTGGCTGCTTCGCGGCAACGAAGGCCGATATCTCGGCGTTTTCGGAAGCGCGAACACTCATCGGCGTTCGCACCAGTGCCGGTGCGATGGCGTTGATACGAATCTTGTTCTTGGCGTAACAAGCGGCCGCCGCCCGCGTCATCGAAAGGATGGCCCCCTTGGCGGCGGCATAACCGATCGCATCAAAATACCGTGGCTCTGGGGCGAGTGCGAGAATGCTGGCCATGTTGAGAATGACTCCACGTTGGCCGTTCTCGCCTCGGGGCTCTTGCGCTAGCATCTGCCGCACCGCTTCGCGGCACATGCGATACTGCGTCGTGACATTGGCATCGATCGCAATCCGCCAGCCTTCTTCCGAGCATTCGTGAAGCGGGCCATCGCCAAATTGCCGGGCACTGATTCCCGCAACATTGTACAGACCGTCCAGCCGACCGAACTTCGCGTGGCACTTCGCCAATGCCGCCGGACCCACGCTCGGATCCGTCAGGTCGCCGAATGCCGAATCGGCTTCGGCCCCCAGTGCTCGCAGTTCGGAAACCAAAGCCTCCACGTGATCGGCGGAACGGCTCACGATATACAGCCGATGCCCAAGCCGAGCAAGTTGGCGCGCGGTTTCCGCCCCAATGCCCGTCGATGCCGTTATCAGAAACGTTCGCGGTGTCATGCCGAATTCCGTCGTGTCAATTGCTTCGAGCAGAATCGGCGCGGGTGCCGATCCTGTCATCCTATCCTTCTCCTCTTCCGTCCGTCTTGCCCTTCGTGCTGCTGGACTGAACTAGAACGAATTAGAACTGGCACCGTTGTTCAATTGCATCGCTTTCAATCGTGAAGAGGATCACGCGGCTTCACGCGATGCTCGTTGTACGTTGCCCGGCTATAGCGACGGCGCTGGTCGGCTAACCATTCGTCGTAGTTCACACCGTACCCTTCGAGATGCATGTTCTGCAACACGACCGGCTTGTGCCCGCGCCGGTCGAGTGCCCGCAAGGTCAGTTCGTTCAGCGATTGCACTAGCGCTAACGCCCCTATCGAACTCAACGGGCAGATTGCGTACTTGCCCGTCTGCCCCTCGAACGCAATAGACAGGTCTCCGAACGGCATGCCGTTATCGAGAAAATAACCGCGATGATGTTCCTGGGCAATGTGATAAAGTGTCTTGCCACAACCATGCTTAGCAGGTGCCTTGCTGGCCTGCTCCAGCGAGGCAATGCAAACAAGCGGATGATCGGGGTAACGCCGGGAAACCTCCCTCGCGAAATCCACTGCGGCAGGCGTTTGACCGGTTGCACTGACGGCAACGAATACATCGTCAACGCCGATATGCACCTCATCGAGCAGCACGGCACCAAGACCCTCGACCTTCTCCAACGCCTGATTCAAGCGAAGACTATCGGCACCAACCACGTCGGTAAAGTTGGAAAGTGCGTGGGCCAATAACGGATGAAACCCCGTCAAGGCTCCCATTCGCACGACCGTCTCCTCGACGGTCACCCGCGAATGACCATTCGCGTACACAT
>JADZFK010000050.1 GCA_020849945.1 Pirellulales bacterium
CAAATTGGGCGAGTGTATTGGAAATCAGCCCGAAGCGTCAGCGAGGGAAAAAGCACATATTCCCTCGCTGACGCTTCGGGTTAGTGAGTCCTCGCTGTCCCGAACATGGATAACTGATCGGCCCTGGTGTTCGGCAGAGCCAATGACTTGTTGAAATGGGGAGGACTTGTGGGTTAGGTCTCCGATCTCGATGGAACGTCGTACATCAAGCCTTGTTCGAGGTTCCCGTGAAATCGGTGCGGGAGACACCCCCCACACGCCTTCCACACGTTCGCGAGGTGGCGCTGGGCACCGTTTTCATTCCTTGATGATGTCGCGGACGGTGTGGCCGGCGGGGATCATGGGGAGGACGTGTTCTTGGTAAGGCACTTCGACATCGAGCACATAGGCGCCGGGATAGTGGATCATTTCTTGAAGCGCGGCGACGAGGTCGGATTTCTTGCGGACGTTGGCGGCCCCGCAGCCGTAGCCTTTGGCAATCGCGACGAAGTCGGGAAATCGCTCGGCAGGCCCCAGGCCATCACCTTCGCCGCGTGCCTCGGGGTGGTGCGTCGGGCCTAGGTACGTGTGGGCGCGGTTGCCTTGCATGAACCGGTCTTCCCACTGCATGACCATGCCCAGGTGTTGGTTGTTGAGCAAAAGGACCTTGACCGGTAGCTTCTCGCAGTAGCAGGTGGCAAGCTCCTGGATGTTCATTTGGATGCTTCCATCGCCGTCGATATCGATCACGAGCCGGCCGGGGAACTGGCTCTGCGCGCCCATCGCGGCCGGAAGGCCGAAGCCCATCGTGCCCAACCCGCTGCTGCAAAGCCAGGTGCGTGGTTTGGAAAACTTGTAGAACTGGGCCGACCACATTTGATGCTGCCCGACGCCGACGGCGATCACGGGATCGAGGTCGCGTGTGAGTTTCCACAGTTCGCTAATGGCGTGCTGCTGCGTGATGCCGGGGAACTCTTGGTTGTAGTGGAAGGGCTCATCGCGTTTCCATTTCTTACACTGCTCGACCCAGGCCGAGATGTCGTCGGGCCGTTCGACGATGTTGTTGAGTTCCGTGAGGGCATATTTGACATCGCTGCACACGGGGATGTGGGCCGGCTTGTTCTTGTTGAGTTCGGCCGCGTCGATATCGATGTGAACGATCTTGCCGTGTTTGCAGAACTCCTCGACCTTGCCGGTAACGCGGTCGTCGAACCGCACGCCGAGTGCGATGAGCAGGTCGGCCTGATCGACGGCAAGATTGGCGTACACCGAGCCGTGCATGCCGAGCATATCGAGCGCGAGTTCATGCTCGCTGGGAAAGGCACCCAGGCCCATGAGGGTCGTGGTGATGGGGATCCCGGTCTTCTGAACGAGCGTGCGTAATTCCTCGCTGGCGTTGGCGCTGAGGATGCCGCCACCGGCGTAGAGGATGGGCCGCTTGGCCAGCTTGATCGCCGCGGCAATTTGGCGGATTTGCTCGGGCCGCGCTTTCGGGTTTTCCGTGCGGAATCCGGGGAGATTGATCGCGACATCGTAATCGGGAACCGTTCTGGCTTGTTGCACATCCTTGGGCACATCGACCAGCACGGGCCCGGGGCGGCCGGTGGAGGCGATGAGAAATGCTTCCTTCATCACGCGGGCCACATCGTTCACATCGGTGACGAGGTAGTGGTGTTTCGTGATGCCGCGACACACTTCGACAATCGGCGTTTCCTGAAATGCATCGCCGCCAATCGCTTTGGTGGGAACCTGGCCCGTAATGGCGACCAGCGGAATGCTGTCGAGCTTCGCATCCGCAAGGGCAGTGACCAGGTTCGTGGCACCGGGGCCACTGGTGGCCATCACCACGCCCACCTTGCCGGTACTGCGGGCAACGCCTTGGGCCGCGAAGCCGCCCCCCTGTTCGTGACGCGGCAGGATCGTGCGAAGCCGATCGGAGAACCGCGTGAGCGCCTGATGCAACGGCATGCTGGCCCCGCCCGGGTAAGCAAAGATCGTATCGACACCGTGGTTCACCAAGGACTGGACCAGGATATCGGCCCCACTCGTGAGATGTGTCTTGGTTTTGGGTTGCGTTGCAGTCGCCACGGCAATTACCTCGTGCGGAAAATCGGTACAAAAAAAATCAAAGGGGGGGTGGAAGAGGCCTGGGTTGAAGCAAGCCCTCGGCCAAGCAGCCCGCAGTTTGCAACGACACGCCAAACTCAAGACAGGTTCGCGGGCACGACGTGCTCTAAACCTTTCCATGATAAGTGGTTGCGGGCGAAACCTCAAGAGTCGGGGCAGGATGCGGCAGGGCGAATCCGTTTTTCATTTTCGAGGAGCGATGTGGGTGGCGTCTCCGACGCCGATTTCGCGCGAACATCGAAATCGGATGGAAGTGTGATGTCTCATCGGGGAGACCCCTTCCACAAATCATCCCAACTTCAATTGCGGCATGACTCCTGTGTGGAGGATCGCTCTGAAGCAATTGGTTGGGGGGCTGGTCGGGCCGCCCGCTGAAGCGGGCTCGCCAGCGGGCTCGCCATTGGGCTTATTGGGGGGCTTATTCGGTGGGGAGGATTTGCTCGGGGGACGGCATCGTGGTGGTGCCGCCTTGTTCGCATTCGGTGCATCCTTCGCCTTGGGGAATGGGGCCTTGGCTCACAACGCTTGGGCGCGTGTAGCCGTAGTCCATGTACAGGCCGGCGTCGCGTTTGCGAGCCTGGCGCAGGGCGTCGAAGTACGCCTTGGCGGGCCACTCGCCTTCGGCCAGGTACACTCCGTCGTAATCAAGTAGCGAACCTTTGCGGAAGTGGACGTTCATGATCGAGCGGTTGTAATCGATGAGCGAGCGGTAGTATGCGCTCTCGGCTTCGCTGCGACGGCGTTGGGCGTCGAGCAGCAGGTCGAGCGAGACGCGGCCCGCATCGTAGGAGGCAGCGACCGCTTGCACTTCGGCTTCGGCGGCCACGCGGCGGTTGAAGTTCGTTTGCGTTAGTCCGTAGTTCAAATCCACGTCGCGGATGGCATCGCCGAGTTGGTGCGAAATTTCGAGTTCGAGGTTCTGGAGCAAGGCACGATCGCGGGCCAGCAGCAGTTCGTGATGGCGAACGCCAGAAAGCTCGCGGCGGAAGCCAATCGGGATCGAGGCTTGCAGGCCAAGTTGCCAGTTCTGAAACTCGCCGCTGGTGAGCACGCCCCAGGCAGAAGAATCTTGCTCGGTGAATTCGTTGTGATTTTGGTTGATGAGTTCATCGCCAAGGCCGAGCCAGCGGTAGCGGCCGACGGCATCGATACGGGGCAGCAGGAAGTTTCGAGCGGCGATCAGTTCGAGTTCGCGGCGTTTGATGGTCCATTTTTGCCGACGGACTTCGGTGCGCCGCGTGAGTGCTTCGCAGTGGATTCCGGACCAATCGAAGCCCACGCGAGCGGTGGTGGGTTCGTCGGCGGGTCGGATGAGTTTGCCGTCCGACATGGGGAGGCCCATGATGTAACGCAATCGGTTCTCCGCGCGGAAGACTTCCGTAAGTGATTGTTCGACCTGAGAGCGGAATAGGAAGTATTGCGAGCGTGATTGTGCCTCGCGGTCGGCACCGCCGCCCTTCGAGCCTGTGCGATAGAGGGCCGAGGTTTTCTTCCACGTTTCGAGGGCGCTATCACGCCCCATTTTTCGAGCTTCAAGATCGCGGTAGGTGAAGTACAGTTCCCAGTATGCGTCTTCGACATCGCGCATGACGTTTCGGACGCCGCCCTCGAAGTCGGCAAGCGTTTCATCAACGCGAACGCGGGCAATCATGACGCCATCGATCGGGTTGCCAAGGCCGGCCGCGTATTGATCGTACGACATGGGGCCGGCAATGCGGTTGTATTGGGCACCACGGCCTTGGAACAACGGCGTGCTGAACGAGGCTTCGAGATTCGTTTGCCAGGCACTGGCATAAATTTGGCTTGGTGAGAGATCGTCGCCTGGGAAGAGAGACGGGATGTTGTTCTTTTGGTAGGAAGTGTTTTGCCGGACCGCCCAAGTGGTACCTTCGGCGCTGGTCTTGGTAATGCCGAGCGTGCCCGTACCAAGGTCTTGGGCGAGAATCTGCGGGAAGAGGCTGCCGACGGCCGTGGCGCGATTCTGCGGTTCGCGGTTCTTCTCCCAGAATACGCTGGCATCGAGTTGGGCGTCGAACTCGCTGAGGGCCGCCTCGGTGCCCGAGCCATTGAACGGATCGCCGACCGACAGGCCGGTCGTCGTATCGACCAAGGCGGGGTCGTACGTGGTGGTGACGGCAGCCGGGCTAACGAGCGTGCGAGAGATCGTCTCTGGCGCATTGGAAACGACGCGACCACCGAGCTGCCGCATCACCTGGCTGCGGCAAAGGGTAATTTGCACCGCTTCGTTAAGCGTGAGATCCCACAGTTCGTAGTTCTCCATATTCTTTAACGTGAGGGGCGCAATGGTGTTGGCCACCTCGCACGTCGGAGATTCATCCACATCGGGGTACTCAATCTGCGTGGCGACCCCCAGGTAATGGGAAAGATCGCCATCCTCGCGGCAATAGAAGGGCTGCTGCGGTGCGCAGCCAGGCGTGAGCATCGAGGCGATGAGCACCAACGACCAGTATTTGCGAGCTTGCCGATTCATGCTGAGGCTTCCTAACCAGACGGCGTGAGCACCACGCGGCTTCGCAAGGAACGCGAAAGCGCAAGCGGCGGCGGCCATGCAGCGCAAGGCTGCGACCGCAAGTTCGACCCGTTTTCCCCCCGGGCCGACGCTCGGCTGGGGCGCGCCGCAGGCGGCGCGCCTGAAATCCAAGCATTCAGCACAACTGGTATCGTCGGCCTAGGCGGCAAACTTTCGCCAAACTGCGTGGTTGCGTGGAGAAACGATTTAGCCGTGCTGGCGGTGGTGGCAGTGCTAGCGGGGAGTGGTTGCCACGAAGAGAGGCGAGGTTGCCACAATGAGGCACGAAAAGGCGCGAAAAGAGGGATGGATCGGCTGTGTAGAAAAGCGGTTGTGGGAGGCTTCTCTGTGGCCGAAGTCGGGTTCAATTCTCGTGCGGTATCGGCGTCGGAGGCACCTCCCACATAAAGAGACGGTGCGCAGCGAAAAGCCCCCGGTCGGTTGACCGGGGGCTAAATGGCGATCACTTGTTGTATTATTGCGAAACGTTTAGAAGTTGAACTCCCATTGGGTGTAGAAGAAGTCGGCATCTTGTGGGGCGAGGATTTTGTTTCCGCGCCAGAAGTGCGAGTATCCGAACAAGATGTTCGAGCGGGGTCCGATGGCGTACTTGGCAATCATGTCGAGTTCGTCGCCGAAGTGGGTCCGCGAGAGGCTTTGGGTGGGGGTGCCACCGATGCTCGGGACCGTATCGCTCGAGGAGTTCGCGAGGAACCGCCAGTACCAGAAGAGCAGGTCCCATTTCTTGGTGGGCTTCATGGTCAGAAGGACGTTCGGCGACTCGATGTTGGAACGCTGAACGGCATCGATGAAACCGAAGTACTTGTGGGCCAACGGGAACAACTGGTTGAAGCGATTGAAGTCGTCGCCGGGGAAGTTGCCGGAGGCGTAGTCGTAGTAGAACCAGATGGTTGGTGTCCAAGGGTGTTGAGAGTATTTTCGGCCGATACCGGCTGTGGCGAAGCCGGCGTCTTGGTCGAGCCCGAGTCCGCTTTGCCTACCGAACTGAACGCCGCCTTCGACGTCGTAGAGCCAATCTCCCTTGTCGTCGAGTTGGCCGTAGAGCCGGGAGCCAAGCGTGTGGAGGGAGAAATCGCTGGTGATGGTGCCGGGGTTTTCGTTATCGTAGCCGAGGTAGTAAAGGTCGAGTTTATCGTATTCCCACCCCGAGTAGGTCGAATAGATGCCGTAGAAGGGTTGATCGTAATCGGCCTCATCGAGTCGATTATCTACGACAGGGACGTAATGGGTGAAGAAGGCATCGACCTTCCAATCATCTTCAGTGAGCATGAGCTTCGCGCCTTCGAAGGTGCGGCGGGTGTTGGCCCAATCAAGCGGAGAAACGAGTCGTTGGTCGCCGTAGATAAGTTCCTGGCGGCCGACACGAAGGGTCGTGCCCTCGGCGGGAGAATAATCAACGAAGGCGTTGAGGAAGTCGCCGA
>JADZFK010000051.1 GCA_020849945.1 Pirellulales bacterium
CCATGTTCGGGACAGCGAGGACTCACTAACCCGAAGCGTCAGCGAGGGAATATGTGCTTTTTCCCTCGCTGACGCTTCGGGCTGATTTCCAATACACTCGCCCAATTTGAATAAATGCTCGGCCCTGGGGCCATGCGATCGCGGCTTGACAGTAGCCCTATTGAGGGATACCTTTAAAGATTCGCTAGCAACTTTAAGTTGCGTTGGCGTAAGAAGTTTCGCTCAGGCCAGCCGGCCGGTGTGCTGCTTCCGCAGTACGCGAAGGGAGAGAGTGTACCCTGGGACTGCGCCCCAGCCCAGTACGCCGCTCGTCGAGCCACTTCAGACAACTCGAACAATCTGAACAATTTGAATTGCCCGCGCGGCAGGCGGAAATGTCGCGGAAAGGTTCCCATGAATCCCCAAGAAATCTTGCGAATCGTCGATGCCATCCACCGCGACAAGAACATCGACAAAGAGATCGTGTTCGAGGGGATCGAAGCCGCGCTCGTTTCCGCCGCCAAGAAACATTATGGCGAGGAAGCCGACATCGTTGTGAAGATCGACCGCGAAGACGGCTCGATCTTCGCCACCCACAACGGCGAGGTCCTGGATTCCGAGGAAACCGTCGGCCGCATTGGTGCCCAAACCGCCAAGCAGGTCATGATCCAGAAAATTCGCGAAGCGGAACGCGATGCGCTGTACGACGAGTATCACGAACTTCTCGGGCAAATGGTAAGCGGCGTCATCCAACGGTACGAAGGCGGCGCGGCAACCGTCCAACTTGCCAATGTCGAGGCAATCCTTCCCCGGGGCGAACAAATCCCCGGCGAAACTCACCACGTCAACGAACGGGTCCGCACCACCGTCTTCGAGGTTCGCAAAGCCGGAAGCCGCGTTAAGGTGATTCTTAGCCGCGCGCGGCCGCAGCTTGTCCAACGTCTCTTCGAACAAGAGATTCCCGAAATCGCCGATGGTGTCATTCAAATTCGAGCCATGGCTCGTGAGCCTGGCTACCGCTCGAAAGTCGCCGTTTCTAGCAGCGACCCTCGCGTCGACTGCGTCGGCGCCTGCGTGGGTGTCCGCGGCAACCGAATCAAAAATATCGTCGATGAACTGGCGGGCGAACGGATCGATATCGTCCGCTGGGATGAAAACCTGGAAGTTCTCATCCCCAACGCCTTGCAACCGGCCGAGGTCGAACAGGTAATTCTGTGCAAGATGCTGGGCCGCGGCATCGTGCTGGTCCGCGAGGATCAGTTGTCGCTGGCCATTGGCCGCCGTGGCCAAAACGTGCGGCTGGCAAGCAAACTCTCGGGCTGGGATATCGAAATCATGACCCAAGACGAACTGGCCCAGGCCATCGATCGGGCCGTCGTCGGCTTCAGCTCGCTCGAAGGAATTGAGGAGGAACTGGCCAATCGCCTCGTCGAGGAAGGCTTCTTGAGCTACGACGACCTTTCCATCATCGAGCCAGATGCCTTGGTCTCGATGGGCAATTTGAGCGAAGAAACGGCCAACCTCATCATCGAACAAGCCGAAGAACGCGCCGAGCAAGCCGAAGCCGTCGCTGCCGAAGCCCGCAAACAAAAACGCGAACAAGAACGATTGGCCGAAATGGCGGCCGAAGCCGGCATGAAACTCGCCCCGATGGATGGCGACGAGGCCGACGACTCGGTGGAAACCGACGACTCGAACGAACAGGAAGATACGTCGGAGGATATCCAAGCGGATGGGGAGGACGATCACGAAAGCATCGAGGATGCACGCTATGCCGCCGAATTGGATGCTCGCGCGGTCGAAGCTGCGGAAGATGCGTCGGGCAATTCGAGCGAGGAAGCTTCGGAAACCGCAACTTGACGTTGCCCAAGCCCCGATCAACGGATCACGCTCGGGTTGTGCAGAGCGCCGAATCTAGGAACTTAGCAAGACTGGACGATGACCATATTACCATACCGCGCGCGATGCGGTGGTACCTACGGGAGACATTACATCATGGTTGTGTAATCGACTCGCAAAACACGGAGAATACCCTTGGCGGTACGCATTTACTCATTAGCGAAAGAGCTGAAGGTTGACAGCAAGGAACTGGTCGATATCTGCGCGAAGGCCGGCGTCCCGGGCAAGGGGTCTGCGCTGGCCAGCCTGACCGACGAAGAAGTCGAGCGAGTTCAACAGTTCCTGAAGGGGGGCAGCCCCGCCAAGGCAAAGCCGACGAAGCCCGTCGTTGCCGCCCCGGTAAGGCCCAACGAACCCGTGCGAACGGGCAAGATGCCCGTCATTGTCACACCGAAGGCCCCGTCCACTACGGCACGTCCACTACCGCCCGAGTCCGAGATTAATCTCGAACCGCAAACCGTTGCGTCGGCCCCCGCCCCAGCCGCGCCGGAACCGATCGCGGCAGAACTCGCCTCGTCACCAACAGCCGATGCATCGCGGCGCCCGGGCCCCTTGGCCGGTGCCATGGGACGCGAACGCTACATCGGTCCCGGTGCCGCTTCCGGTAAGGTGCCGGTCGTTGGCGCCGAAAACAAAGCCTCCGAACGCAAGAAGCCGGAGGGCGGCGAGCGAACTCGGCCCGCCATTAAACTTGCGCCAATGCCCAAGGCCAAGCAACCTTCCGCCGCTCCTGCCGAGAACGAACCGCCCGCCCAAAAACCCGATCTCCGTCTACCGGCCGAACTCCTCAGCGGAAAGCACGGCAGCAAACCGCTCTCTGCTCACTTGAAGCGCCACGAACGCACTTTGGAGGAAGAGAAAAAGCAGCGAGGCCTTAAGGGCCTTCGTGTTCCGGGGAGCACACCGCCAGCTGAAGAAACTGAAGCCGATCGCCGCGGAAAAGGCAAGCATCGCCGAGGAAAGGAAGCCACCCCGGGTGATGAAGATAAGCCGATGCTCGGTGGCCGCGAACAGCGGCAACTCGCTCGTCGCCGTGGCACCCTCACGACCGATGGCGATGAACCCACCACTCCACGCCGCCTTGGCCGAAAACCCCGTCGCGTAAGCACCGGTGCCAGCACCGCAGCGCCTCGCAAGGAACGCGTTACCGTCCAACTCCCTTGCACGGTCCGCGAACTTTCCGAAGCAGCCGGCGTACCCGCCAGCGAAATCCTCCGTATCCTCATGAATGAAGGCGTAATGACCACCATCACCGCCGCCATGGACCCCGATTTGACCGAGCTCGTGGCGGCCGAACTCGGCATCAATGTTGAGTTCAAGCAGGCTGTCAATCTGGAAGACCAGCTCCTCGAAAGCCTCGAAGCAATCGAGGAAGACCCAGAGAACCTGCTCGAACGCCCACCAGTCATCACGTTCCTCGGGCATGTGGACCACGGCAAAACCTCGCTCCTCGATCGCATCATCGGCATCAACGTGGTCAGTGGCGAAAGCGGCGGCATTACGCAGCATATCCGCGCCTATTCCATCGAGAAAAACGGCAAACACATTTCGTTTGTCGATACCCCCGGCCACGAAGCGTTTACCGAAATGCGCGCTCGCGGCGCGAACGTCACCGATATCGCCGTGCTCGTCGTGGCCGCCGACGACGGCGTCATGCCCCAAACCGAAGAAGCGATTAGCCACGTTCGGGCCGCTGGCGTGCCCATCGTCGTGGCCCTCAACAAAATCGATCTCCCCGGCGTCAATCTCGATCGCGTCTACACCGGGCTTAGCACAAACGAACTGCAACCCAGCGAGTGGGGCGGCGAAACCGAAGTCGTTAAAACCAGCGCCACCAAAGGCACCGGCATCGATGACCTGCTCGACACGCTCCTAACCGTCGCCGAACTTCACGAGTACAAAGCCAATCCGAATCGGCCGGCCATCGGCACCTGCCTCGAAGCCCAGCAGGATGCCGAACGCGGCATCGTCGCCAAGGTGCTGGTTCAGAACGGTACCCTTCGCGTGGGAGACATCGTCGTTTGCGGGCAGGCCTACGGACGCGTCAAGGCTATGTTCGATACGCTGAACGAAAAACAACGCATCGAACAAGCCGGCCCCAGCATCCCCGTCAACATCACGGGCTTCGATTCCGCGCCGAGTGCCGGTAGCCGATTCTACGTGCTCGACGATATCGCCCAAGCTCGCCAAATCGCAGCCTCTCGTGCCCAAAGCGAACGTTCGATGGCGCTCGGCGCCACCGGCTTCCACCACGTAACGCTCGAAACCTTGTTCGACCGCCTCGACCGCACCGGCGAGCCACAAACTCTCAACATCATCTTGCGAGCCGATGTGCGCGGATCCATCGAAGCTATCGAGAAGGAGCTCTCCAAGCTCGAACACCCCGAGGTGCGGCTCAAACTGTTGCAGAAGAGCGTTGGCGGCATCTCGGAAGCCGACGTTACACTCGCTCACGCCTCCGATGCCATCATCCTCGGCTTCAACGTCGTGCCCGATGAACAAGCTCGCGCCCTGGCCGAACGCACCGGCGTTCAAGTCCGCCGTTACGATGTTATTTACAAGATCACCGACGACCTGCGGCTGGCGCTCGAGGGCATGCTCAAGCCCGAGGAACGCGAGGTCGAACAGGGCCGCGTGCTGGTGCAGCAAGTGTTCAAGATCAGCCGCGTGGGCACCGTGGCCGGTTGCCGCGTGTTGGCGGGGATTGTCGAACGATCGAGCCGCGCCCGTGTCATTCGAGATAGCACCGTCATCGGAGATTACCCGTTGGAAACGCTCCGGCGCGAAAAGGACGAAGCCAAGGAAGTTCGCGAAGGTTACGAGTGCGGCATCAAACTCGCGGGCTTCAACGATGTGAAGGAAGGCGATCTGTTCGAAATTTACAAGGTGGAAGAGGTCCACCGCAAGTTTGATAAGTGATCCGCCACCAGATTTACCGCGCTTCCAAGGATTACCGCTTCCTGTCCACGATTCGAACCCTCGTTTCTTCCGCCATGTCATCTCGCCGAGTTCTAAAAGCAGCAGAAGCCATTCGGGAAGTGGTCAGTATGGCCATCCTTACCGATCTACGAGATCCGCGCATCGAAGGCGTCACCGTGACCTTCGTCGAAGTCTCGGCCGACCTGCGGCAAGCCAAGGTTCATGTTTCGATCATGGGAACCGATGCTCAACAGGAACTTTGCCTACACGGCCTGCGAAGCTCGGCCGGCTACTTGCAAAGCAAAATTTCAGACCGGATCGATACACGTTACACACCCCGCTTGCAGTTCGTGCTCGATGAAGGCGTGAAGAAGTCGCTGGCCATCAGCAAGATGTTGGCCGAGCTTCTGCCCGAAAACCCGCCCGCACCGACCGACGACTCCTCACGCACCCACGAGAACGAAGTGAACGAATCGAGTTAGGTCCTCCACGTTCATTTGGATAAGAAGTTTTTTCGCAGCCAGGCAGTCCCCCCCATTTACCTTTATTTGATTTGTTGCAGCCATGGCCACACCGAACCGCGCAGCCCTAATCAACCGTGTGCTGAAGTTTATCAAGAAGCACTACAAACCCATCCAGCCGCCGAAGGACCGCTCCTTATTCGAGCACCTGATCTTCGCCTGCCTGGTGGAGGATTCTCCGAACGAACTCGCGGAGCAGGTCTTTCAATCCCTCAAACAAGAGTATTTCGGTTGGAACGAGGTCCGCGTCAGCACCATTCGTGAGTTGACCGATGCCCTCAAGCTGCTCATCAACCCGGCCGAATCGGCGGCTCGGCTCAAACAAACGCTTCATAGCGTATTCGAGTCGGTCTACGAATTCGATATCGAAACGTTCAAGAAACAAAACCTGGGGCAAGCCGCGAAACTGCTCGAAAAATTTCACGGCACAACCCCATTTGCCGTGGCGTTCGTTACCCAACATGCCTTGGCAGGCCACTCTATTCCGCTCAACAAGGGGGCCTTGATCACGCTTCACACCGTAGGCGTCATTTCGGACGATGAGTTCGCCAAGGGGGTTGTTCCTGGTCTCGAACGGGTCGTCAGCAAAAGCAAAGGGATGGAAATCGGGTCGCTGCTACACCAACTCGGTGTCGAAGTGGGACGCAATCCGTACGGGCCTATTGCTCGAAAACTTCTGCTCGAAATCGATCCCGCGTGCAAGGATCGGCTGCCCAAACGCCCAACGCGAGCCCCCGAACCGCCACCCGCCCCGCCCAAGCCAGCCACGCTAACACCGGCCCAAGCAAAAAAGGCGGCCGCCGAATCGAAGAAGAAAACACCGGCCCCCAAAGAGTCGCCAATCGCCAAGTCCTCTGCCAAGAAAGAACCCGCCAAGAAATCTTCCGCCAAGCTCCCACCGGCCGCAAAGAAACCTGCCAAGCCCGCCAAGAAACCGACCAAGAGGCCTACAAAACGTCCTTCGACTCAAAAAGCCGTGCGCAAACTCACGAAGAAGAAACCCCGCTAACTCGATCCACTGCGGGCGTCACTCATCCGGTTGGTCCTCGCAAAAGTATCCTTGGCCGCCTCCTTGCTTCGCTCGCGTGGCAATACAAATTGCCGCTGGTTCCACGGGTTGCCGCACGCATTTCCCTCCACTCCTTGAATCCCTGATCTCGCACTCCAACGCATGGCCGGACATTCCCATTGGGCAAACATCGCCCGAAAAAAATCCTTAGTCGATAACAAACGCGGCAAGCTTTGGAGCAAGCTCTCCAAAGCCATCATCGTGGCCGCGCGCATGGGCGGCGGCGACCCCAACAACAACCTACGCCTGCGATACGCCATCATCGATGCCAAAGCGGGCAACATGCCCAAGGATACCATCGACCGCGCCATCAAAAAAGCCACTGGCGAACTCGAAGGCGTCAATTACGAAGAAATACTCTACGAAGGCTACGGCCCCAACGGCGTCGCTGTGCTGTGCGACATCCTGACCGACAACCGCAACCGCACCGCCGGTGAAGTGCGAAAGATTTTCGAAATCGCCGGTGGCAAGCTCGGCGCTACCGGATGCGTCGCCTGGATGTTCGACCGAAAAGGGCTCCTCTCCATCGCAGCCGACCAGATCGAAGAGGAGACCTTGATGGATTTGGCCCTCGATGCCGGCGCCGATGATGTTCGCCATGAAGGCAACAGTTACGAAATCACATGCGATCCGAACGTGTATTCCACGGTGTGCGAAGCGATCGACGCCGCCAACCTGCAAACCGAATCACGCCAGATCACCCGCATCCCGAAAGATACCGTGGAACTCGATGCAACCGCCGCCGCCGCGGTGCTCAAGTTGATGGAATCACTCGATGACCACGACGATGTGCAAAGCGTGGCGGCAAACTTCAGCATTTCCGATGATGTGATGGCCGCCATCGAAGCCGGCTAGCCCGGATTTCTCACCACCGAGCACACAGCGGTCTCGGAGAACAAGCCAAGAGATCGTTTGAAGCAAGGTCAACCGCCCGTAGCTGAGACAGGGTGTTTCCACTGTTCCTTGTGGTAGGGATATTGCTACTGGTTTTCTCCGTGGCTCCATGCCTCCGTGGTTTTGATTGTGAGAAATGCGGACCAATGCTTTTGCGGAGGGGTTGGGGGAGGAATCGCGGATCGCTTTCTTGGCCTTGCTCGACCCGCTACCCGAATCGGAACCGGTTTTGAGACAAAGCCTAATACGGACTGAAGTCCGTACCACGTGTGGGGCCACAGGCCACGATAGGCCCAAAACAGACCTCTCCCGGCCCCCTCACTTCGCCGTTTCCGTGAATCGAGTTTCACGGATCATCGTGACTTTGATTTCTCCTGGGTAGGTAAGCTGCTGCTCGAAGGCGTTCGCTATTTCGCGGCAAATCTTGGCCGCCGATTCATCGGTCGTCTGCTTCGTGCTGGCGATCACGCGAACTTCGCGGCCGGCCTGAATGGCAAACGCCTGCTCGACTCCCGCAAAGCCCGTCGCGATGGTCTCCAGTTCTTGCATCCGCTTGATATACCGATCCAACGATTCTCGCCGAGCACCCGGCCGCGAGGCACTGCACGCATCCGCCGCTGCAACCAGCACCGTGTACGGTCGATCGGGGCGAAGGTCATCGTGGTGCCCCAGCGCGGCGTGGACCACTTCCTCCGATTCGCCATATCGTTTCAGCAGATCGGCGCCGATTTGGGGGTGCCCACCTTCCGTGTCGTGGTCGGCCGCTTTGCCGATGTCGTGCAGCAACCCAGCACGGCGAGCCAGCACCGGGTCCATTCCCAGTTCCTCGGCCATCATGCCGGCCACGAATGCCACCTCAATCGAGTGCCGTAGCACGTTTTGGCTATAGCTCGTGCGATAATGGAGTCGGCCCAGCAAATTGATCGTCCGCTCGTTCAGTCCCCGAATCTGCGCTTCCTGAACCGCTTCTTCGCCGTAGCGTTTGATGAGTTGCTCCACGTCCTTCTGGGTTTCGGCAACCAACTCTTCGATTCGGGTAGGATGGATGCGGCCATCGGCAATGAGCTTGTTGAGAGAGATTCGCGCAACCTCGCGCCGCACCGGATCAAACGCGCTTACGATGACCACCCCAGGCGTATCGTCGATGATGACATCGACTCCCGTCGCCTTTTCAAACGCGCGAATGTTCCGCCCCTCGCGGCCGATGATGCGGCCTTTCATTTCATCATTCGGTATATCGACCGTACTCGTGGTGGCATCGGCCGTATGGGCAGCCGCAAAACGCTGGATCGAAGTTACGAGTATTTCGCGGGCCTTGGCTTCGCATACCGCCGCAATCTCCTTCTCGCGTTTGAGGATAATCGCCCCCTGTTCGTGCGCAAGTTCCTTATCCAACCGTTCGAGCAACCGATGTTTCGCTTCCTCCGGGCTAAGACCGCTAATTTGATGCAACGTCTGCCGTTCGATATTGACCAGGTTATCCAGCTCGGCCTGGCGGCGGTTCGCATCCTCGATCCTCTCACTCAGCTTGCGCTGGTTGTTCTCGACCATCTTCTCCTGTTTCTGAAGTTGCTCGGTTCGAGAATCGAGGAGGTCCTGCTGCTTATCGAGTTGCCGCTCTCGGTCGAACACCTTCTGTCGAAGCACACTGACTTGCTCTTCGATCCGCGTCTTTTCGCGAAGCGCCATCTCCTTCGCCTCGACCTCGGCCTCCTTGTGGCGGGCGGCGGCTTGGATCTCGGCCTTCTCGATGATTTGCCGCGCTTCCTTCTCCGCATCGCGCTTCCGTAGGTGGCCAAGCAGCTTCACCGACGCCATGCCCAGCAAGGCGGCCAACACGGCCACGCCCAACAACGTCCACGGGCTGGAGCCTGCGTCGGCAAAAAGATATTGAGGGAAACCATAGCACACGGCCGCATCTCCTTATATCCCGTCGAGCTCCCGGTTGGCCGCGAAGCCATGCTTCGTGGCCCAAACGGTGGGAATCGAGCACGGGCGACCATGAAACCGCGATGGACGCCAACAGAACGCGCCGACCCCCTCGCCCTAAGGCGAAGAAGAAGCCGGGCAACCGGCAAGCCGTCGGCCGAAACCGACTCTGCCGCGTACCGCGCTACGAGAAAAGTATTGTGGATGATGCCATCCGATTACGAATCACCGTTGGCCCGCAGCGGACCACGAGCTACTTGCCCGCCGTAAACCGGTGCCAGACAATGGACAGAGGGAAACTCCATCTGCAAGCCCACCTGCGACGGTGCGTAACGATCGGTTCTCGCCGGAAAGGCCGGACCATCGCGAAGCCCCAATGCGCCGAGCCAGCCCCCAAGTGCTCCCTGGAAGCCGTCCCACGATTCAGCACTCATCGGCAGCACACGGGAGCTACCAACCTGCAACCGGCCGGACCGCCAAACACCGCGGCACAGAGTTCGCAACCAGAATCCGACGACTCCAACGAGCCTCAGGAACCAACCGCCAACCGCCCACGGGCTTGCAAGCCCCAGCGATTTCGTAATCGTCAACAACTGACTTATACTCATACACAAACTATCTAAGGTAGCGCTGCGTTCTCGTTGGTCGGCACGATTTGGCCGCCAAAGTTAAACACAACTCCTCATTCAACAACTACTTGCTCCGCGCTCCCAAAATCGGGCGCTGTTCGGAGCAACGTCATCTTAATGAAACACTCACAATAAGGGCAACCCGGCATCGGTCCGCTGGCCCATTTTTTGGTCGAAACCCGCCCGCCGTCCCTAATGGTTGCACGCACTAGGGAGATTGGGCAGTGTATGCCGAACGGCCGACCCCCAACGGCCAAACTCCAAGGCGACCACGTCGAAGCAAACCATCCCGCCCCCGGCCACTCGAAAGCGCAACTCATGACCCGTCGCGATCAACAAGAAAATCAACTTGGGTCCAGCCGGCCCCTCGCGCTCGAGCGGCAATTGGCGGAAGCCTGGCCCACCTGCGAGTGGAGGGCTACGCACGTCGTGCTCGGTGTTTCTGGCGGAGCCGACAGCATCGCCCTGCTACGGGCCTTGGCCACGCTGAAGGATCGTGCCGGAGGCCCCGGCAAACTGTTCGTCGCCCACCTCAACCACGGGCTGCGCGGCGAGGAAGCCCAAGCCGATGCCCTCTGGCTCCGTTCTCTTTGCAACACGCTCCAAGTGCCGTTGGAAACTGCCAGCACAAACGTCAACGATCTCGCCCGCTTGCAGGGAAACGGCTGGGAGGCCGCCGCCCGGTCGGCACGCTACGATTTTCTCACTCGAACGGCCGAACGATTCGGTGCCCGTTATGTGGCCACCGCCCACACGGCCGACGACCAAGCGGAAACCGTGCTGCATCGCATCGTGCGTGGCAGCGGCCTGGCTGGCCTGGCCGGCATCCCGCAACGCCGTCGTCTTTCTGCGAGCGTAACGCTCGTTCGGCCGCTGCTCGCGGTCAATCGGCAGGACGTGTTGGCGTATCTTCGCGCGCTCGGGCAAGAGTTCCGCGAAGATTCGTCCAACACCGACCCGCGATTCACCCGCAACCGTATTCGCCACGAGCTACTGCCTTTCCTGCGGAACGATTTCAATGCTGAAGTCGATCAAACACTCATCCGCCTGGCATTGCAGGCGGGCGAAATGCAAGAGCTTCTCGACACGCTGGTGGGCGACCTGTTCGAAAAGTGCGTTGTGTTCGAGGACGATCGCCCCGCCCACCGGAATTTACCGCCAGACGAAAGCAACCCGCGCGCCGCTCGTATTCGAGTGGACACTCGCCCCTTAGCGGGCCAGCCGATGATCGTGGTTTGCGAAGTGCTGAAAACCGCTTGGCAAACAGCCGGCTGGCCACTGCAGGCGATGGGCTTTGCCGAGTGGCGCTCGCTGGCAACACGAACTTCCTCGGGCAACACGGCCTCGCCCTGGATCCTCCCGGGAAACATTCGCGCCCGCAACGAGGCCCATCTGCTTGTGCTGGAAACTGCCATGCCACTTTCGAGGCTGTAGAGGTCCGAGAACGCAGTCGGGAGGTGATCTTCCCCGGCTCCGGCTCGAAGTGTCGTGGCCTTCCTTGGATCAGAACAACGGTAGTTTGAATAACGACCGCACCGAGATTTTTGCATGTTTTGCGCCTGCCCCTGAAACGTGTTTTTGGATGCAATAATCGGCGCTATTTGCGCCGGGTGCCGGGCGATTCTGCCGGGAATTGCAGCGTTTTCCGGGGTGGGGGTGTGGCAATAAGCGATGATTTTGCTCATGGTTGCGAACATTTAACCGCGGGGGTGGGTGGTTGTCGTGGGGTGGGTGATTCGCCAGGCCCCCGGTCGTTGACCGGGGGCTAAATGGGACGACGGTTCATCGGGGTCGGAGCCCCCTCCCACAAATCAGCCGGCAACTCAACCGGGGGCATCTTAGCAGAATACGGTACACGATTCCACTAAAATTATTGGCCACTTGAAGGGACGGGGGTCAAGGGTCGAGGGTCGAGGGCCAGAAGG
>JADZFK010000052.1 GCA_020849945.1 Pirellulales bacterium
GAAACAGGCAGGGCAAGTTCGGCGACGATCGTTTCGACGGCCTTGGCTTTTTTTTGGGTTGATTCGGCAAGACACACGGTGAGGTCGGGACGTAAGATGGCGAGCGGCACGCCGGGGACACCGCCGCCGGTGCCGACATCGAGAACGCGTTCACCGGGTTCAAGCAGTTTGGCGAGTTCGTGGGTATCGACCAGGTCGCGGCCGACGAACTTCTCCATCGTAGTGTGGCGGGTGAGGTTCATTCGTTCGTTCCACGACCAGAGGAGTCGGCGGTAGCGATCGAGAAGTTCGACTTGCCGGTCGTTGGCCGCGATCGCCTGGGAGGCCAAAGCGGTTTGCAGATCGGCAATCAGGGGTGGAAAGTCGATGTCGGCATGATCCACGGTGGTTGACCCTCGGCGGCGTTGGGCGATAATCCGAGACATTGTAGCAGGTCGACCGATGGAAACGCAGGGGCGGTTGTTGTTGGGGTCCAATCGCGGTTGTGGAACGGGCTGGGGAAGGAGAGTGCATGAACCAATTTGCGACGTTGCCGCGAGACACGAACCAGGCCCGGGGCATTGCAGAGTATGCGATCCAGATGGTTCGGGGCGAGAATGGTGGGCCGAGCGAGGCGGTGTTGGCGCGAGTCGAGCAGTTTCATGGGGATAGTGTGGCGTGTGGGGTGAGCGCGTTGGCGGCGGGGGCGAACGCGCCGGCGGTTCTTCGGCGCGAGGCGATGGAGTACCGGGTCGGGGCGGATCAACCTGGGGTGCCGATGTTTGGTAGCCGCGAGCGAGTGGCCCCGGAGAAGGCGGTGTTGGCCTGTTGCAGCGCGGTGCGAGAATGGGATGCGAACGGCACGAATTTTGGGTACAACCCGTCGCGTGGCGCGACGGCGGGCGAGTTTGGGCACAACGATTTCTACCCGGTGGCGGTGGCGGCCGCGCAGTTGGCGGGGTTGAACGGTCGGCAGGCGTTGGTTGCGATGACGGTGCTGGATGAGATTCGGGGCCGGCTTGCCGAGGTGTTTGCGCTCAAGAATTACAAGATCGACCATGTGTTGCATGGCGCGATCGCGTCGGCGGCTGTGTACGGCGCGGTGTTGGGCGCGACGGTGGACCAGATCGAATCGGCTATTGGGTTGGTCGTGGCGCATTACGTGCCGTTCCGGGCGATTCGGCATGGAAGCCAGCTATCGGATTCGAAGGGGGCCTCGGCGGCGATGAGTGCGGAGGTGGCGGTGCTCTCGATGCGTCGAGCGATGCGGGGGTTCGTGGGACCGGCCGATATCTTCCGCAACCCGCAAGCGATCTTCTGTTTGTTTGAACCGCCGGGGCAAGCGGGGGCCGTGGCGGGTCGGCCGCTCAGCCCGTTCGAGTTAGTGCTGGCCAGCGAGGGCGACGACTTCGCAGTGATGGGGATGCACTTCAAACTGGGTTTGTACGAGCATCAATCGGCGGGAGCGATCCAGGGGGTGATGGATTTGGTGGCGCGTGAGCCGGAGCTGGCCGCAGATGCGGAGCAGATCGAGAGCGTGCGGATACTTCTTTACGAACCGGCGTATGGCATTATTGGCGATGCGGCGAAGCGTGACCCGCGAACGCGGCAGAGTGCGGACCACTCGATGCTGTACATCGTGGCCACGCTGTTGCGAAAGGCCTGCGAGGCGAGGCGGGCCGGTTGGGACGGGCAGGGTGGCTGGGAGCGTTTGATGCTCGAGCCGGCCGACTATGCCGAGGATGCGAGCGCGTTGTTCCACCCGGTAACGCGGCGGTTGATGGAGCGGATTGAGTTGAGCCACGGAGGCCCCGAGTACGATCGTCGGTATCCGGATGGGATACCGACGTCGGTCGAGATTTTTCACGGGGGATTAGGGCACCATTCGAGCGGGCTGGTGATGTACCCGCGGGGCCATGCCCGCGCCGACGGGAGCGAGTTGACGCGACTGTTGAAGCACAAAAGCCGGTTGTTGGTGGGGCCAGCCGTTGCCGACGAGCTGGAAGCGAAGCTGGGTGGGCTTGCCACGATGCCGGCGGGGGGCGTTGCGGAGTTGTATTCGTTTGGGTTGTGATGGAACGGGGGTTTCAAGCTGGGGTGAGAACCACGGCGCTAAGTCATTTTCACCACGACGACACAACGGACACAACGGGCGGTATAAGAGAGGACGAGAAAACAGGATCGGCAGGATGAACAGGATAATGCCGTTGCTGAACGCACTGAAAAATCGCTTTATCGCATCGGCGATCCCCGATGAAAAAACAGTTGCCTTGTATTTCAGTTCATCCTGTGAATCCGGCCAATCCCTGTTATCCTGTCCGATCTTCCCGTCATGTCGTCGCGATGAAACTTGGCGTTGTAGGATTAGATTCCCTGTGGTCGATCAGAAAACGCGCGGACTGAAGTCCGTGCTACTTTGAGCCTATCCCAGGACCGCCCCAGAAAGGGGGGGGGGTGGGCACATCTTGCTGCGCGGACTCCGCAAAATGAGCCAGTCCCCGACGGTTTTGGGATAGGCTCTTTAGCTGTGAGAGCGTTCGACGCCGAAATTGAGCGGCAGTTGGGGATCGAGTTTTCGGTGTGGGGCAAGTTCTTGGAACATGAGGCTGGGTTGGATGTCGCGATTGTGTTGGTACTTGCTTGCGTATTCTTCGATGGGGCCTAACACTTCGTGGTAGAAGATTTGGCAAATGGGAATGCCGGGGTAGATTCGCACGGGATGAACGGCGAACATTTCCAGGGTCCAATAGCCGCTGAAGCCGACATCGCCGAACCCGGCCGTGACGTGAACGAACAACCCCAAGCGGCCGATGGACGATCGGCCTTCAATTTGCGGAACGAGATTATGCGTGGTGGTGCGCTCGGCCGTTCGCGCCAGGTAAAGCTGATTGGGGCTTAGCACGAGGCCTTCGTTCGGAATCTCGATCCTTCGGACGCGGTTGGCCTTTGCCATGTCGAGCATCAGCTCCTCGTATACCATCAACTCGCTGTGAAGCGTTAGGTTGTAGCTGTTTGGGTTGAGCTGCATCTCATCGTAGGGATCGATGATGATGTCGCTGCCGAGACGTTCGCGGATGGCTTTGCCGGAGAGGATCATGGAGTTGGGAGTTGGGAATGCGGAAGGGGGAAGGGGGAAGGGGGAAGGGGGAAGGGGGAAGGGGGGCGACTTATGCGATTGACTTGAAAGGGTGTTCGGGAATTGGAAACACAGGCCCCGGCTTTGAGGTTGTGATTTTTTGGAAAGTGGGCTACTGGTTTCAGCACAAGTGGCAAAGATAACTGGTTAAAACAGCGGCCTGGCGGCCGCCGCTAACGCGAATGAACATTACAACCTATAAGCCGGGGGCTGAAGGACTCTAACGAAGTCGCCCCCTTCCCTGACCCCTTTCTGCAAGGGATGGGGAATGAGACGATTCGGTTGTGAATTATGAGAATGTTGATGGTTTATTAGAGTTCCTTTTTCTTGGGTTTCTGGGGTTCGACTTCGATTTTTGGGCAGAAGGAGTTCATGGAGCATTGGTTGCACTTGGGTTTTCGGGCGGCGCACAGTTGGCGGCCGTGGTGGATCATTCGATGCGAGAAATCGACCCATTCGTTTTGGGGCAGCAGTTGGATGAGGTCTTGTTCGATTTTGGTGGGATCGTTGTGGGCGGTGAGGCCGAGGCGTTTGGAGAGTCGTGCGACGTGGGTATCGACCACGACGCCGGTCGCCATGCCGAAGGCGGTGCCGAGGACGACGTTGGCGGTTTTTCGGCCCACGCCTGGGAGTGCAACCATGGCTTCGAGATCGCGCGGCACTTGGCCGCCATGACGCTGGGCGATTGCGAGCGAGGCAGCTTTGATGTTCTTGGCTTTGTTTCGGAAGAAGCCGGTGCTTTGAATGACTTTTTCGAGCGATTGGATTGGGGCGGCGGCCATCGCCTCGGGTTTTGGCCAGCGGCGGAATAGCTCGGGCGTGACCATGTTGACTCGCGCATCGGTACACTGAGCGGAGAGGATGGTTGCGATTAAGAGTTCGAAGGGCGTTTCATTTTCTAGTGCACAAGTGGCCTCGGGGTAGTCGACCTTGAGATGTTCGACGACCCGAGCGGCAAGGGCCTTCCGTTTGGCGAGCGACGAGGCCTTCGTTGCCGAAGGGGCGGGCTTGGGCCGACGGCGGTCGGGCTTCGAGATGGGCCGTTTGGCGGCAGGCATGGGAGACGGCGCTTTCGTCCAAAGTTGAATGCGAGATGGAGGGCGAGCAGGCGGGACGAGATCATGGCACAACTGGGGTTCGCGTCCCTTGGCCAGGCAGGACATCGCACCGACATGCCTGTGCGCCGCGACACCAACCGCCAATTGTGGAGCTAGCGGAAGGGCTGTCAAGCGATACGGGTGTCGGGTCCGGGCGAATCCGTTTTCATGTTCGGGACAGCGAGGCCCCACGAACCCGAAGCGTCAGCGAGGGAATGTGTGCTTTTTCCCTCACTGACGCTTCGGGTTGGTTTCCAATACACTCGCCCAATTTGAATAAATGATTTGCCCTGGGCGAATTGTCGAAAAACTTGACCCACGGGGGGGCCGCTCCTAGACTTTACACAGTTACGAACGGCATCGTTAAGTTGCAACTTTTCGTAAGCGGAAGGACGTTGGGATGCGTGGGGCGGAAGGAGAGCATGATCCACTTTACTTGCAGGGCATTGCTTACTTTAATGCGTGCGAGTTTTTTGAGGCCCACGAGGTTTGGGAAGAATTGTGGAAGAATACGAGCGGCGAGCCGCAGTTGTTTTACAAGGGGCTGATTCAGGCGGCCGTTGCGTTGCACCATTTTGGCAACGGCAACGTGCGCGGAGCGAGGAAGGTTTACGGGAGCAGCCGCGAATATCTGCGGCGATACTCGCCTTTCTTCCAAGGGTTGGATGTCGATAAGTTCTTGAGCGAGTTGGAGGTTTGTTTCGCGGAGATCGAGTCGAGTGACGAGGAATCGTGCGTGAACGAGATCGATCCTGAGTTGATCCCGGGCATTTGGCTGGACCCGCCCGTGGAGCTGCCTTCGATTGAAACGGAAAGGTGACGTTCGTATGACCCCGTGGGATGCGGCCGAGTTGAGCATCGAGCCGAGCGCGTTTTCGGGCGAGGTGCGGTTGTTTCCGTTGCCGAATTTGGTGCTGTACCCGCACGTGATGCAGCCGTTGCATATTTTCGAGGGTCGATATCGAGAGATGGTGTCGGACGCGTTGGCGAGCGACCAGTTGATAGCGATGGCGTCGCTGGAGGCGGGCTGGGAGACCGATTACGCGAGCCGACCGCCGATTGCCTCGCAGGCCTGTTTGGGGAAGATCGTTGCGCACCACCGGCTGGCCGATGGCCGTTACAATTTGTTGTTGATCGGCCTGGAGCGGATTCGCATTGTGAAGGAATTGGAGCCGTTGCGGTCGTTTCGGCAGGCGCGGGTCGAGTTGGTGGAAGACATTTATGATTTTGATTGCACGTGCAATCGGAGAGAGGTGCGCGAGAGTTTGATGGTTGCGTTGCGGAGCCACTTGCCGGTATCGAGCGAGGCGAGGGAGGGGTGCGAGGGGATATTTTCGGGGCAGTTGCCGCTGGGCGCGTTGACCGATTTGGCTGCGTACGCGCTTCCGATTTCGCTGGGAGTGAAGCTGGAGTTGTTGGGAGAGAGCAGTGTTCGTCGCCGGGCGGAAAGGCTGCTGGGGGAGATTCGTCGGCTGGCCGGTTGAAGGCGAAAAAGAACTTCGTCGCGCTGCCGAATGCTCAGTAGGTTCGCTGGGCGTTTGGCCTCGGGCGATCGATCGCGGCAACGATCGTTTTTTGCGTGGCGATTGGCGCCGACTTCCGTCGGCGGCTTGGGGACTTGCCGTGGCGGGAAGGCTCGGGTTTGTGTTGACGCGCCGAGCCGAGACGGCTCGGCTATATTTCATATGGTCGATTTGCGAGGTCAAATTCTTCTCCGTGTCTCGGAGTTTACGTGGTGAGGTTTTAGGGTTTAGTTGATGGCGAAACAAACGAAGATGAACGCGGCGGCGTTGGCGGATCGGGGCAGCTTGGCCGGTGAACTGGAATCGACGGAGGGGACGCCGAGGAAGTTTCGTGCCGATTTGCCGCGAATCGAGCGTGCCGTGCGCGAGATTTTGTCGGCCGTGGGGGAAGACCCCGATCGGGAGGGGCTGCATGAAACGCCGGCTCGCGTTGCTCGGATGTACGCCGAGTTGTTTTCCGGCCTTCACGACGAACCGCGTCTTCACTTGCGGAAGTTTTTTACTGAGCAGTACGATGAGATGGTGCTGGTTCGCGACATCAGCTTTAACAGCATGTGCGAGCATCACCTGCTGCCATTCACCGGGGTGGCCCACATTGGTTATGTGCCGAACGGCAGAGTCGTGGGGCTGAGCAAACTGGCTCGCGTGGTGGAGAGCGTTTCGCACCGGCCGCAGGTGCAAGAGCGGATGACCGAGCAGATCGCCAACTTGCTGATCGAAGAGCTTGACGTGAAGGGCGTGGCGGTCGTGATCGAGGCGACGCATTCGTGCATGACGATTCGCGGCGTTCGGAAGCCGGGGAGCCTATGTGTGACCTCGGCGATGAAGGGCCTCTTCCGATCCAACCTTTCCAGCCGCTCGGAGGTGATGACGTTGATCTACGGAGATCGATGAGTGGCTAGAGTAACGCTATTGCCCCACCAGGGTTTGTTTAACTAACTGAGGGTGTCTGGGAATGGGATACACAGCCCCCGGCTTTGCCGGGGGGGTGCCGCGATGTCACGATGCGAGGATGGCTGAACCCCCGGCAAAGCCGGGGGCTGAAAGCGGTTTCCGTCCCCGGGTACCCTCAAGTAACTTGTTGTGGGATCTCTCGAATACTGCCCCAACTTCTGCCGAATAGGGAGTGGAGTTCCGAGGACAACGTCTTTTCTTGAACACATGGCGATACTTGCTCAATTCTTGTTGCGGCTTGCGTTTGGCTTGGCGGTGGGGATGGCGGTGACCTCGCCCCAGAAGGTTTTTAGTGGGTACTATCGGAACCATCTGTACGTTTCGTTGGGGCTAGCGACACTCGCCACGCTGGTGTTGGGGCGAATCGAAGGCGAGAGTGCATCTGCCGTGTTGGCCGCGATGGCGGCCGTGAGCAGTTTCATAGGGGCGGCCTGTTGGTTGTACGAAGCGAAGCGGGCGGGGGTGGCGTTGTTGTGGGCCGTCGCGTTGTTTGCGGTACTGGCGGCGCTTGTGGACGGAGGTGCGTTGGAAGGCCGGCCATCGCCCGGCCACGAGGTGGCCGCGGAGTCGCGGTTGGCCAAGGAAAAGCCAAGCTATGCCGAATCATTGAGTTCGGCTGCGATCGTCAGCTCGGGCCTGACGTTGGGCTTCCCCTTGGCGGCGATGCTGTTGGGGCATTGGTATCTGAATGCGCCGGGCATGGAACTGGGGCCGTTGCGGCGATTGATTTTGGCGGCGGCCGTGGTGGTTGTCGGCAATATGGTGGTTGTCGGGGCGGGCTTCGCGGGAGAGATCGGTTGTCGGCCCACGGTGCCGCTCGATTGGTTGCTCTTCATTCTGATGCGGTGGTCGTTCGGCCTGGTGGGTGTGCTCGCGCTTCTGTGGATGGCCTGGGAAACCCTGAAGGTTCCGAATACGCAAAGTGCGACGGGCATTCTTTACGTCGCGGTCATCGGCGTATTCGTCGGCGAATTGACGGGGTTGCTACTGTCGGCTGCCGGCTCGTTTCCGTTATAATCGGGGCATCGGCCACGGTGCCTTTCGATTCTTTTCGGTGAGGGTTCTCGCCCTGCTCGGATCGGTCTTTCAGAACTTCATGAACATTGCGTATCACTGCCCTGCATGCCATCGTGCCGTACGCCAGCCCGTGGCGGCCGGGCAGGCTGCGCTCGAATGCGATCACTGTCACGGGCAGATATTGATATCGCCGACGGCGATCACCGAACAACGATTGAACGGCTGCCTCGTTTGCCCGAGCACCGATCTTTACGCTCGGAAGGATTTTCCCCAGCGGCTTGGCGTGGCGTTGGTGGTGCTGGGGTTTATTGGTAGCAGCATTGCTTGGGCAAACTACCAGGTGCTTTGGTCGTTCGCCATTTTGTTTGGCACGGCCTTGCTCGACCTGGTGTTGTACCTTGTGATGGGGGAATCGCTGACGTGTTATCGCTGCGGTGCCCAGTATCGTGGCTTTGAGGAGATCGAGCTTCACGGCGGCTTCAACCTGGAAACGCATGAGCGTTATCGCCAACTGGCAGCTCGGTTGAAGGATCGGCCAGACTCATCTTCGTAGGCTCGTTGAACTGTTCTTTTCCGACATCGCTTGTGGATTTCCGATCCGTATTTGCAGACTGACCACAACGAACTTGCACTCTGCAATCCCGCGGCAACTCGTCCATGGACCCAGAACGGCGGCGCATCGAGGAGGACCTGCGAGGACTGTTGCAAGGCGACGTCCATTGCGACGACGTATTCACCCAGCTTTACGCGAGCGACGCCAGTATCTATGAGCTTCGTCCGGCGGGGGTGGTGCGGCCGCGAACACTTTCGGACGTCGTTGCCACGGTTCGCTATGCCGGGGAGAATGGGCTCACAATTCATCCGCGCGGTTCAGGTTCGGGGTTGGCGGGCGAATCGCTCGGTCGCGGGCTGGTCGTAGATTTCTCGCGTTACTTCCGCCGGATCGTGAGCGATGAAGGTACGCGAGTTCGCGTCCAACCCGGTGTCATTCACGACTCGCTGAACCACTACCTGGCGCGGACCGGCCGCATATTTGGGCCTGACCCCGCCATGCGAAACGTGACGACGATCGGCGGCGTCGTTGCGGTCGACTCGGGGGGGAGCCACTGGCCGCGGTACGGCTCGGCCCGGCAACACGTTGAATCTCTTCAGGTTGTGCTTGCCGATGGCTCGGTGCTGCGCGTGGGTCGGCATTCTGTGGAGCGGCCGGTGGGTGAGGCCCCCGCCGCGCTCGACGAGGAACGCGCGAGACTCGACGAGCTGGTTCAATCCGTCGCGGGCCTCATTCGCCGGCACGAGCGCACCATCGAAGATCGTCGGCCGCTAAGCCTTGTGAATCGTAGCGGATACGGCCTGCCGGGTGTGCTCAGGAAGGATCACCTGGACCTCGCTCGGCTGCTGGTGGGTAGCGAAGGAACGCTGGCGATCGTAACCGAGGCAACGCTGACGGTGGACCGACTTCCGGCGCAACGGGGTTGCGTTCTGTTGCTGTTTGAGAGCTTAGACAAGGCGGCCCACGCCGTGCTGGAGATTGCGAAGAGCGGGCCGTCCGCGTGCGATTTGATGGATCGCCGGCACTTGAGCCTGGCGCGCGAATCGGACGTGCGGTACGAACTGCTGATTCCTGGCGAAACCGAGGCCATGCTGCTGGTCGAGTACCATGCCGATACGCGAGGCGAGCTGAATGAGAAGCTCGAGGGGATCGTCGATCACATCCAGTACGGCGTGGCCTTGGCGGCCGGGTCGTACATTGCCGAGGACGAAACCGACTTCCAGCTTTACTGGGGGCTGGCGCAGCGATTTGTGCCGACGCTTCATCGGATGCAAGGGGCCTCGCGGCCGACGCCATGTGTCGAGGATATCGCGGTGCCCGTCGCGGGTTTGCCGATTTTCTTACGGCACCTGCAAGATATTTTCAAGCGGCTGGAAGTGACGGCCTCGGTTTTTGGCCATGCGGCCCAGGGTCAATTGCACATTCGTCCGTTTTTGGATTTGGCGAATTCCGACGACGTTCGCACGATGGAGGAGCTTGCCGCGGAATTGTACGAGCAGGTGTGGCTGCTGCGTGGGACGATCAGCGGCGAGCATGCCGATGGCCTGAGTCGCACGCCATTTTTGGCCCGCCAGTATGGGCCTCTGGTGAATGTGTTCCGCGAGTTGAAGCGGATATTCGATCCTCAAGGGCTTTTGAACCCGGGGAAGATCGTGCCGGTTGGGCCTTCTCGGATGACGGAAAACATGCGGGCGGCGTTCACCACGGCGAACAGGGCGGAGAGGCTTCAAGAGCTTGCCGAACCTGGCGGCGAGGAGGATGCCGCGGGTTCATCGGCCCCGCCGCGTCAGCCGGTCGAGCTTCAGCTTGGGTGGAATGGGGATGAAGTTTCCGCCGTTGCGCGTTCCTGCAATGGGTGCGGAGCGTGTCGATCGATGTCGAGCGAAGTGCGGATGTGTCCGATCTTCCGCGTAAACCCGCGCGAAGAGGCCTCGCCGCGGGCGAAGGCCAACCTGATGCGAGGCCTGATGGCTGGCCAGCTTCCGGAAGATACGCTGTTGCAAGATGCCTGCAAGCAAGTTGCCGACCTTTGCGTGCATTGCCAAATGTGCCGCCACGAATGCCCGGCCAATGTGGATATCCCCAAGCTCATGCTGGAAGCGAAGGCTTCGTTTGTGAACACGAACGGGCAAACGATGCACGGTTGGCTGCAATCGCGGATCGATTCGATTGCGTCGATCGCGGGCCGCCTGCCGGGCCTTGCGAATTGGGCAATTTCGAACCCGCAAGCCCGCTGGTTGATCGAGAAGCTGATGGGAATTGCCCAGGAGCGGAAGCTGCCGCGACTTGCCCGCCGGAGTTTTCTGCAGCAATCGGCGTTGCGTCGGCTCCATCATCCGCCGCGCACTTCTGGCGAAAAGGTTCTGTATTTCGTCGATACGTACGCGAACCACTTCGATACGCAGTTGGGCGAAGCATTGGTGGCCGTCCTCGGCCATAACGAGGTGGCCGTGTACGTTCGCAACGACCAGTTGCAAGCGGGGATGCCGCTCGTGACCGCGGGCGTGTTGGAGCCGGCACGCGAGATTGCGGCCCATAATGTAGCGGTGTTGGCCGAATCGATTCGCCAAGGTTACACGGTAGTGGCGACCGAGCCATCGGCCGTTCTGGCGCTCACCCAAGAGTATCCGACCCTGCTGGATAACGACGAGGATTCGATCGTCGTGGCCCAACATACGCAAGAGGCGTGCCATTATTTGTGGCAGCTTCACCTTCGGGGTCGGCTGAAGCTTGACTTCCGCACGCAACGGTACACGATTGCTTATCATGTGCCATGCCACCTGCGCGCGTTGGGGGTCGGGGTGCCGGGAGAGAATTTGCTTCGGCTCGTGCCGGGGATGCGGGTGTCTCGTTTGGAGAAAGGTTGCAGCGGCATCGCGGGCATGTGGGGGATGAGACAGGAGAATTATCGAGCCAGTTTGCGGTCGGGCATCGAGTTGATCTCGGCGCTGCGCGATGGCCCGTACCAAATTGGCGTGACGGAATGCAGTTGCTGCAAAATTCAAATGGAGCAAGGAACGTCGCGGCCAACGTTGCACCCGATCAAACTGTTGGCGTTGGCCTACGGATTGATACCTGAAATCGAGCGGCTTGTGCGCTCCCAAGGAGGCCCGTTGGTGGTAACATGAAAGTGCGCGTACAATTGTTTGCGGCGGCGAAAGAGTTGCTGGGCCAGGATTCGGTTACGGTGGAAGTACGAGAACCGGCGACGCTCGGCGATGTTCGTGTCGCGGTGGAAGCGGCCGCCCCGGCGTTGGCCCGCACGATCGCCCACTCGTTGTGGGCCCTCGGCGCCCAGTATGCCACCGAGGAAACTCCCGTTACCGGCGAGTGCGAAGTCGCGCTGATTCCGCCGGTTAGTGGGGGGTAAAACGGAGGAGCCATGCGAGAGGCGCCTCCGATGCCGATTTCGCGCGAATATAGAGATCGGATGGAAGTGCGATGGCCCATCGGGGTCGGAGACCCCTTCCACAGTTTAGACCCCTCCCATAAGTAAGCCCCTTCCACAAATCATGTCCGCTTCAAATACTGATCGCCCCTGGGATCTCCGTGTCTCTGTGTCTCCGTGGTGAGTAATTCGGGTTGGGTGTATGATTCAACTGACTGAACACACGATTGAAACTGAGCGGTTGCTGGAGCGGGTTCGCAACCGTGCCGCGGGGGCGGTTGTTTTGTTCCTTGGCACAACACGCGAAGTGACGGCAGGGCGTCAAACCGTTTCGCTGCATTACGAGGCCTATCGAGAAATGGCCGAGAAACACTTGGCCGAGTTGGAGGCCGACGCCCGGCGTAGGTGGGCCTTGCTGGAGTGTGAGATCATACACCGATTGGGCGAGGTGCCGCCGGCCGAAGCGAGCGTTGCGATTGCCGTGAGTTCACCCCACCGCGCCGAAGCGTTTGCCGCGGGCCAGTGGTTGATCGATTCGCTCAAACGCGATGTGCCCATCTGGAAACGCGAACAATGGGCCGATGGCAACCGCGAATGGGTCCACCCCGGGCTTGCGGAAGCCCCAACCCCTAGTTGCAACGTCGATGAGGCAGTCGGGGAAATTACGTCAGAACGATAGATAGCCGCTGGCGGAAGCCGGCGGTTCAACGACGGGCAAACCGCCGGCTTCCGCCGGCGGCTTGGAATTGTTTTGAAGTTGAATCTGTAGATCATGCGAACGATTTCCGATCATTCACCGCTGGTTGATGCGTTTGGTCGCGTGCATACCAGCTTGCGAATCAGCGTTACCGACCGCTGCAATATTCGGTGCTTCTACTGCATGCCGAATGAGGGAGTACGGTTTCGGCCGCGCGAGGAGCTCCTCTCGTTCGAGGAGATCGCCCGGTTTGCCGGCGTTGTTGGCCAAATGGGGGTTCGCAGGCTTCGGCTAACCGGCGGCGAACCGCTAGTTCGGGCCCATCTGCACCGGCTCGTGGAGTTGCTCGCGGCACTGCCGGCCATCGAGGACCTGGCCCTTACGACCAATGGCATGTTGCTGCCGGAACAAGCGGCCGACCTGCGCGCCGCGGGGTTGGAGCGGATCAACATTAGCCTCGATACGCTGAGTGAGGCAACGTTTCAGGAGATTTCTCGCCGCGAAGGGCTAGACCGCGTATTAAAGGGGATTGCGGTGGCCCAGCAGGTCGGTTTTCGGCAGATTCGCCTGAATGCCATTGCGATCCAAGGGCTGACCGAGGGCGAGATCGTGCCGTTGGCCCAGTTTGCCCGCGAGCGTGGGCTCGAGCTTCGCTTCATCGAGTACATGCCGCTCGATGGCGACGAGCAATGGCGGTCGGCCGATGTGTTGGACGGCGCGACGATTCGCGGCGTACTTGAAGAGGCGTTTGGGCCACTCGTGCCGGTGGCGTCGCCGCACCCGAGCCAGCCGGCCAACGAATTCGAGTACGCCCGGGGCGGGGGCCGGGTCGGCCTGATCCAGCCGGTTTCCAACCCCTTCTGCGAATCGTGTGATCGTTTGCGACTGACGGCCGAGGGGCAGGTTCGCAACTGTTTGTTTTCCACGAGCGAGTGGGATGCCCGCGATATCCTTCGTGGCGGCGGCACCGATGATGACCTTGCCGAGCTGGTGCGCGATTGCGTTGGCGCGAAGGCGCCGGCCCACGGAATCGGATCGGCCGATTTCAATCGTCCCGACCGTGCGATGTTCCAAATCGGCGGATAGCGGAAAGCCCCCGATTTCCCTCGCGTTCGGTTTCGGTATAATCGCATCAGCATGAACACAGAGAACCGCATTTACCTGGACAATGCCGCGACCTCGTGGCCGAAACCGGAAGCCGTCTATCTGGCGGCCGACCATTACCAGCGTTTCATCGGAGCCCCGAACGGGCGTAGCGGGTATCGAGAGGCCAGGGAATCCAATCGCATTGTGGAAGAGGCTCGCCGTGGCGTTGCCGAGCTGATCGGGGCGGTCGAGAGCAACCAAGTGGTTTTTGGGGCGAACGGCACGGATGTGCTCAACCTGGCGATTCGCGGCATCGTTCGGCCCGGGGACCATGTGGTAACGACGGTTTGCGACCACAACTCGGTGCTCAGGCCCTTGCGTGCCCTGCGAGAAACGGCCGGCGTGCAGGTGACGTATGTGCCATGCGACGCCCACGGGCTCGTTTCGCCCGACGACGTGCGCAACGCGCTCCGTCCGCAAACCCGGCTTGTGGCGGTCATTCATGCCTCGAATGTGACGGGCGTGCTTCAGCCCGTTTATGAAATCGGGCAGATCGTTCGGGAACGTGGGGCCGCGTATTTTTTGGTCGATGCGGCGCAATCGTTGGGGCATGTTCCGCTCGATGTGGCGGCCATGCAGGTTGATCTGCTCGCGGCGCCGGGGCATAAGGGGTTGCTAGGCCCGCTCGGGACGGGCATCTTGTACCTTCGGCCGGGGTTGGAACGTGAGCTTTCGCCGCTGCGATACGGCGGCACTGGAACCCAAAGCGAGGAAGATCGCCAGCCCGATTCGCTGCCCGACAAGTACGAGCCGGGCAATCATAATCTGGTGGGGCTGGCCGGCCTCGCTGCCGCGACGCGATTCTTGGCGGAGGAGACGGTCGAAGCCATTTGTGCTTACCAGGATGCGCTCACCGTGCAGCTCGTGGAAGGCCTGCTCGATATTGAAGGCGTGACGGTGCATGGCCCGCCCTCCGCCTCGAGCCGCACCAGCGTGGTGAGCATCACCGTTGAAGGGTATGAGCCGCAAGAGCTGGCCGCCATTTTAGAAAGCAGCCACGGCATTCAGGCCCGCGCGGGTCTTCACTGTGCCCCGCGAATGCACGAGGCCCTGGGAACCACGGCGGGCGGCGGCACGCTCCGTTTCAGCCCTGGATATACGACGACGCCCGAGGAGATTCGGCAAACGGTCGAGGCGATTCAGCAAGTTGCCGCCGCCTCGTTGTGCTAAAGTTTCGGATTGCTGGAGCCGTGGCGGCGCGAACTTCTGCCACAGTTTGCCCACCAATTTGCCCGCTATTTGTGATGCCGGCGTCGAGTCGTGGGTTGGTGATAATTGCGGGCCGCCCGGCCGCCCGAGTGAAGGTAGCCGTACTCGATCGCGAACCATTCGGCGTAGCGTTCGCGTTCGAGGTATCCCGAGTTGCGGTCGTCTACCAAGTGGCCCAATTCGTGGATCAGAATATTATTCAGATAGAAATCTTCGGCCGCCTGCTGGCTCCAGGTTAGCGTCCAAGTGCCGGGGGATTGTTCGTCCCAACGGCCACCGTACATTTGCGACTCGTTCACCAAGTTCGGCCGAGGTGGCGTATCAAACTGCTCGACGAACGATTCTTCGATGGGGTACAGATACAGGGCATTTCCCCACTGCATGCCGTAACAGGGAAACCATTGTTTCTTGCGGGTCATGCGGCTGAATTGCACGACCTCAAGGTTCTTGAGAAACCGCTGAGGGACCAGGGCCAGCCGCTCGCGGACTTGGTCGGGAGTGACGACGTGGCGGTAGCCGCGGCCCGGTTGTTGCACGATAATCCGGTAGTTGGAAGCGGCCGTAGGTTCGTACCAATCTTCGGGCGGAGCAAAAGGTTCGGAGCAGTTTTGCTGGCCCGTGCTGGATCGCCGCGCCTGCTTCGGACGTTGGAGCACCGCGTGCGAGCGGATCGACGCATTTCGGCGCTTCGCCTGACGGCTGGCAGCCGATCGGGCACTTTTTGCAGTTTGCACACGGCGGACGTTCATCGCAGTAGGAGTGAGTCAAATGGAGGCGCTGTCGGATCGAGCCAGCGAAAGCTGGGAAGCACGCGAGGGCTTTCAACAACCGCTGCTGTTGGCTAGGTGCCGACAGTCCGCCACGTCCTGAAGGCGGGGGATTTGGGAAAAGGAGGTAGAGGCTGTTCCGCTGCCTCTATTCCATCCTAGGCAATAAAAAACAGGCAGTTCAATGATTTTCTTAAAGCGTTTCATACCAACGACTTAGGCGCGTGGCGGAAACGCGACATCCGGGCCGAAATCGGGAATTCCAGGGTCCGGTTATAACGACCCACGAGTCGCCCCAACTGAGCCTAACGCAGAATGAAATAAGATGCGCGATGCTCCACTCCAATGCGCTCTGTACACCCGCCTTGGCTGCCATTTGTGCGAACAAGCCGAGAAGCTGCTCCACGAGCACGGACTTTTGTACGAAAAGATCGATGTGGATGCGGACGAGACCCTTCGCGAACGCTTTGGCGAATGTGTCCCGGTCGTCGAAATCGCTGGCCAAGTGCGTTTTCGTGGGCGAGTTGATGGAGTGCTCCTGCAGCGGCTTTTACGGGCTGAATCGCGGGAATAATTGGCCGTCATTCATTGCCTGGGCAGCTCGTTAGTCCGCATTTCTCACAATCAAAACCACGGAGGCACGGAGCCACGGAGAAACCCAGTAGCAAGTACCCGAACCACAAGGAACGGCGGAAACACCCTGTTTCGTAGCGACGGGCGGTTGACCTTGCTTCAAACGATCTCTTGGCTTGTTCTCCGTGACCTCGGTGTGCTCCGTGGTGAGAAATGCGGATTAGGGCCTCAGCAGAGGGGACTTTTGGAGGCGACATCAAAATGGTTCTTTGCATTGGCAGAGGTATGCAGCGATAATCGTGATTCGTAACGGTTTGATGGACGAGAGTTTTTTTCGCGTAAGTTCGACCCACTAACCTGGACTTTTGCACGTATTGGGGCACTACGAAAAACATAAAATCGCACGAAAGTAAGTCGATTTGAGTTGACCTTTGAGAGCCGTAGGTTTCGGCGACCATGCCATCAACCTCGGATGGCGGAAATCCAACGTTCGGTACGGGTTTTCGTGCCTTTCGCGTCTTTCGTGGTTTCTAATATGTGCAAGAGTCGAGCGAAGCCCCCCAGAAAGATCCCATGATTCCATTTTCGATGCGATTGCGTGGTTGGCAGCTACGCCTCTTGGCGTTTGAGACGGCATGTTGCGTGGCGGTCTTGGCGAACGGCGGCCCTCTCGCTGCAAAAGAGACTGCGAAGGAGGTTTACCCGGGCAAGAGTTGGGATTACGTGGGCGACCCTGCCGAGCTGGGTTGGTCGCGGGCGAAGCTCGAGGCAGCCCAGGCGGAGTCGCGGGCGATCGGTTCGGCGGGCGTGTTCGTCGTTCATCGCGGGCGAGTGTTGGCCGATTGGGGCAACACGCAACATCGTTATCAAGTTCACTCGATCCGCAAGAGTTTTCTGAGTGCCCTGTACGGCATTCCGGAATACGCGAGGAAGATCGAGCTTGATGCGACCGTGGGCGACCTGGGAATCGAGGACAATGAACCGGCGATCACGGCGGTGGAGTTGCAGGCCACGGTGCGCGACCTTCTCAAGGCCCGGTCGGGCGTGTATCACCCCGCGCTTGCGGAAACAGAATCGATGAAGCGGCGACGGCCCGTGCGTGGCAGCCATGCCCCGGGCACATTCTGGTATTACAACAACTGGGATTTCAACGTTCTGGGAACCGTGTTCGAGCGGCAAACGGGCAGCAGCATTTTTGAAGCTTTTGAGAAGAGCATCGCCCAGCCCCTGGAGATGGAGGACTTCCGACGAAGCGACACGCGTTACGAACGAGGCCCCGATTCGATCCATCCGGCTTATCCTTTTCGGATGACGGCCCGCGATATGGCGCGTTTCGGTCTGCTGTTTGCTCGCCAAGGCCGCTGGAACCGGAAGCAGGTCATCCCGGCTTCGTGGGTGGAAGAGAGCACGACGAGTTACTCTCCGGCAACCAGCGAGCAAGGCGAATTGCAGGGGGGCTACAGCTATTTATGGTGGACAGAACTCCTCAACCTGCAACTTCCTGGGATGGAATTGCCAGGTGGTTCGTTCACGGCCCGCGGGGCCGGGGGGCATTACATCCTGGTCGTCCCTAGTTGGGACTTGGTCGTTGTTCACCGGATGGATACCGACGCGCCGAACGGCCCACGCGCCGATAGCCACAAGTTTGGCAAGCTGGTGAAGCTTCTCGTTGACGCCATGCCCGCCAGCGCGAAACCCGCTACGCCGCCGCCCGATCCCGCTTCGCTCGCATTGCCGAAGCGGTTAGACGCCCTGATCCCTGGTTGGATGGCGGAGCACCATGTTCCGGGAGTTGCGGTTGTGGGATTGGAGAACGGCCGCATCGCCTGGGAGCGACAGTATGGGGTGAAAAAGGCGGGCGATCGAGAGCCCGTTGGTCACGAGACGTTGTTCGAGGCGGCTTCGATGAGCAAACCGATGGCCGCCTATGCCGTGCTCAAGCTCGTGGAGCAGGGAAAGCTCGACCTGGACCGCCCGCTAGGAGAATATCTTCCGGAGCCGTATCTGAAGGATGAGCCGAGACACCGGAAGATAACAGCCCGCATGGTTTTATCGCACACGACCGGTTTTCCGAACTGGCGGCCGGGTGGTTGGCAAGCAGGCGGGCCGCTTGGGGTGAGTTTTGAACCGGGCAGCAAATTTGGTTACTCGGGAGAAGGTTTTTTGTATCTGCAGCGGGTTGTCGAGAAGCTTACGGGCGAGCCATTCGACCGATACATGCGGCGGGCCCTCATGAGTCCGCTTCAATTGCCCAATGCGAGTTACTCGTGGAACGAGCGAGTGGCAGAATTGTCGGCGGCGGGGCACGATGCCGAGGGCAACCCCATGCCGAATCGGCAGCTTTTTCGGAAGCCGAACGCCGCGTACTCGCTTTACTGTTCTCCGATGGAGTATGCGCAGTTTGTCGTCGAAATCCTTCGCCGCGATCGCACGGGTGACCAATCGCTTTCGAGCAAATCACTTGCCGCCATGTTCACGCCCACGACGAAGGCACGGGGCCGGGCCGCGCGGTTGGGCGGGGAACCCGCCTCTGCCGATAGCTCGTGGTTCGGACTTGGTTGGGTGATCGATGTATTGCCCAACGGCAAGCTGATCCACCATAGCGGCTCAAACGGCACAGGTTTTCGGTGCGAATGCGCGTTTGATCCGGATCATGGCAGCGGAATCGTTGTGATGACGAACGCGATTGGCGGCCGAGAACTGTGCCACGAGGTCATCGCGCACGGTGAGTTGCTCGGCAAGCAGGAATCGCAATAATACGCTTTCAGGCACGAGTATCGTATACACATCACGACGGATACGGCAGGCGGAAGAAGAGCCGACGGGATTTCAGGATCGGCGGGATGAATGGGATCAAGCCGATCGTGAAGGAAGATGACAATACCTTTGTGACATCCGCGACCAGTGTTCAACGCCATGATTCCTTCCCTGAATTTCATTGAAACTGGTTTTTGTCTTAGTTACATTTGGCTATTCGTTCGCGTCTTACGCGGCGGTAAGGCGTGGGCAAAGCGTCCGAACCTGTTGTGGGCCAGCGTACTGCTGAGTGCCAATATGAGCGTTTGCCCCATCAGCCGTGCTCAACAACCGGAGCCGAATGTTGCCGAGGTGGGAACGCCCTCGCTCATTGTGGAGGGGCGAGTGTGGACGGGAAACTCGCGTTCGCCCTGGGCAGAAGGCGTTGCCTTGCGGGCCGATCGGGTCATCGCGGTCGGAACGAAGCAACAACTTCAGCCGCTGCGGGGTTCAAGTACACGCGTAATTGATGCGGGAGCTGGCCTCGTTGTGCCCGGGCTGTTCGATTCTCACATCCATTTGGTCGATGGAGGCCTCCGACTCGCCTCGGTTCAGCTTCGAGATGCCCGCACGCGAGAGGACTTCATCCGGCGGATCGCCGAATTTGCAAAGAATCGGCGACCTGGAGAGTGGATCACCGGCGGCGATTGGGATCACACGCTGTGGGGCGGCGAATTGCCTTCTCGTGTTTGGATCGACGAAGTCACGCCGAACAATCCAGTTTGGGTTCACCGGCTCGATGGCCATATGGCCCTTGCCAACTCGGCGGCCATCCGCGCGGCCAAGCTTTCAGATGACGCCCTCGCAGTGGCCGGCGGAGAAATGGTCCGCGACGAGGCGGGGCGTCTCACCGGAATCCTGAAAGACAACGCCATGTCGCTGGTCGAGCGGGTTCAACCCGAGCCGACACTTCAACAGCGACTCGATGCAACGGTAGCGGCGATGGACTTTCTTGCCGCGCGGGGCGTTACGGCGGTACACCACATGGGCAGTTGGTCGCACGTGGAAGTGTTTCGCATGGCCGAGCGTCGTGGGTTGCTGAAGACGCGGATCTACGCATGCACGCCGCTCGAACAATGGCAGCGGTTGGCCGAGGAAGTGCGGCAGCGCGGGCCGGGTACCGATTGGCTCCGCATTGGCGGGCTGAAAGGATTCGTGGATGGTTCGCTTGGTTCTCACACGGCAGCCATGCTCGACCCGTTCACCGATACGCCGAGCGAGCGCGGTCTGTTCGTCAACTCGGCGGAGGACCTGGAAAAGTGGACGATGGGGGCCGACCTTGCCAAGCTGCAGGTTGCGGTTCACGCGATTGGCGATCGTGCCATCCGGGCCCAACTAGATATTTTCGACCGGGTGGCCCAGGCCAACGGCCCGCGCGACCGTCGGTTCCGGATCGAGCACGCGCAACACATTGCCCCAATCGATCTGCCCCGCTTTGCCCGCCTCGGCGTCATCCCCAGCATGCAGCCCTACCATGCGATCGACGATGGGCGTTGGGCCGATCGCGTGATCGGACCGAAGCGAAGCAAAACGACGTATGCGTTTCGATCGCTGCTCGAATCGGGCGCTCGCCCGGCGTTTGGCAGCGATTGGTTCGTGGCCCCCCCCACGCCGGTAGAAGGCCTTTACGCCGCGGTCACCCGGCGGACGATCGATGGCGAGCACCCCCAAGGTTGGGTGCCGGACGAGAAGATCGGCGTCGAACAGGCGCTGCGAGCCTACACGCTGGATGCCGCCTATGCGGGGTTTCAAGAGTCGCAGCTTGGCTCGTTGGAACCGGGCAAGCTCGCCGACCTCGTGGTGCTCGATCGCGACCCATTCAAGGTGCCGCCCGAGAACTTGAATCTCATCACGGTTCGTACCACGATTGTTGGCGGCGAGGTGGTGTTCGAGAAGCCAGATAGTGAATAAGCTGGGAGAACGGGGATAACAACGCGATGTCCTTCTCACGACGACCATACGACGAACTCGACGGGCTGAAGAAGTTCGGGCAGGATTACAGGATAAGCCAGATGAACGGGTTCAAGACGTTCATGGCCGAGCCGAATGGATTCGTTCTGAAATCAGCGATCCGATCATTAGCCCGCATTTCTCACAATCAAAACCACGGAGGCACGGAGAAAACCAGTAGCAAGTACCCCTACTACCATGAACGGTGGAAACACCCCGTCTCGTAGGTACGGGCGGTTGACCTTGCTTCAAACGATCTCTCGGCTTGTTCTCCGTGACCTCGGTGTGCTCGGTGGTGAGAAATCCGGGTTAGCTCTGTCGAATTAGGAGACAAGATATGCCCCTTTTTCGGATTGTATATTGGATGATTCTCGCGGTGTTGGTGGCGATGCCGGCGAGTGCAGCGCCACCCACGTGGCGGGCTGGGGTGGCCAGGGTCGATATTACGCCGCCTGTGCCGATCTGGCTTTCGGGATACATTTCGCGGACCAAGCCGGCGACGTCGGTGAACGATCGGCTGTGGGCGAAGGCGCTCGTGCTGGAAGATGAGCATGGCACTCGCGTGGTTCTGATTACGATGGACCTCATCGGCGTGACGCGGAAACTTTCCGACACGGTGTGCGAACAAATCGGCAAGCAGCACCACGTACCCCGAAGGGCGATCGCGCTCTCGGCTTCGCACACCCACAGTGGCCCGGTATTGCGCGAGAATCTGGTTCCGATGTTCGGCCTGAACGCTGAAGAGGCAAAGGTTGTCGCTGAATACAACCGGAATCTCGAGGGCTTGCTGGTAAAGGTTGCCCGCGAGGCGTTCGACACGCTGCAACCGGCCAGGCTAACGTGGGGCGTCGGCCAGGCAACGTTCGCGATCAACCGCCGCAACAACAACGAAAAAGAAATCACGACTCAAACCGACAAGGACCAACTTCGCGGGCCGGTCGATCACGAGGTGCCCGTCCTGCATGTTGCCACTGCCGATGGTACCACACGTGCCATTGTCGCTGGTTATGCATGCCATGCCACGGTGCTCAACGGAGGTTCTGTATCGGCCGATTGGCCGGGGGCCGCCCAGGCGGAGATGGAACGTCGCCATGCGGGTTCGGTCGCCATGTTCGTGGCGGGCTGCGGTGGCGACCAGAATCCATTGCCCCGCCGCGAGTTGGAGTTGGTCAAGGAGTATGGCTCCCAGTTTGCGGAAGCCGTTGATCGGGCGCTCGGCGGTTCGATGCGGAAGCTCGAACCGCAGCTGACCGCGACCTACGAGGAAATCGACCTGCCCTTCGGCGAACTCCCCACGCGAGCCGATTTGATGCGTGATGCGGCGAAAGGAATCGACCGAGAAAAGAAATGCGCCCAATTTCTTCTGGCCCAGTGGGACGGCGAGGGCAAGCTGCCGCAGTCGTACCGCTATCCCATTCAAGCGTGGAAGCTAGGCGGCGACCTGACCTGGCTACTGCTTGGCGGCGAGGTTGTGGTAGATTACTCGCTTCGCCTAAAGCAAGAACTGGGCCTCGGCAAAACGTGGGTCTCTAGTTATTCGAACGACGTGATGGGCTACATTCCGTCGCGGCGCGTGCTGGCCGAAGGGGGCTACGAGGGCGATATTTCGCGATATTATTACGGCCTTCCCGCCAAATGGCATCCCGATGTCGAGAGCCACATCGTCGCCAAAGCCTGTGAATTATCGAGCAGGGCCGCTCAAGAGTGATTGCAGTACGGTTTCGATTCCTTGTTCTCTCTTGATCCGCTCAACCAAGAGCTACCGCGTTGAAGGCTAAGGACGGCATGCGACTCGGCGTTTTTCTTCCAAACTGGGTAGGCGATGTGGTGATGGCCACGCCCACGCTTCGCGCGGTGCGCAAGTTCGTCGGTTGCGAGGGTCGGGTCGTCGGCATTGCGAGGCCCTATGTGGCGGATGTGTTGGCCGGCACAAACTGGCTCGATGATTTTATCTTGTACGAAAAACCAACCACATGGTTGGGGCTTTCGCGCGACGGCATCCTCGAGAAACTGCAGGCGGCGAATTTGGATTGTATCGTCCTTCTCACGAACTCGTTACGGACGGCGTTCATGGCTTGGCGCAGCGGGGCAACGCGGCGGATCGGGGTCCCTTGCCAGTGGCGTTCGCTCCTGCTTACCGAATGCGTGTTGCTTCCGCGGGCCGCCGATGGCGGATTGCCCGCCACCGTCGATGGCTATCTCCTCTTGGCAAACGCCTTAGGTTGCCAGGCCGAAAGCCCGGCTCTCGAATTGGCAACCACAAAGGAAGACGAAGCGGCGGCCGACGCGGCGTGGCATGCGCTCGGCTTGCCCGCGGAAGGGCCGGTGACGATCCTCAACTCGGGCGGTGCGTTTGGCAGCTCGAAGCAATGGCCGACGGAACACTTTGCCGAACTGGCCCGCCGACTCGTCCACGAGCTTGGCCATTCGGTGCTTGTCAATTGCGGCCCGGCCGAACGCAAGATCGCTCACCGAATCGCCACGTTGGCCGGCGATCCTCGTGTTGTTTCGTTGGCCGAACGCGATCAACTTCCCGTTGGGTTGACCAAAGCCTGCATCCGGCGTTCGCAACTGCTCGTGACGACCGACAGCGGCCCCCGCTATTTTGGCGTGGCCTTCAACAAACCGGTCGTCACCCTCTTCGGCCCGACCGATCCCGTGCGAACGGCACTCCACTACGACCGCGAAGCGTGCCTCAGCCTGGGGCTAGAATGCCAGCCGTGTATGAAACGCATCTGCCCGCTCGGCCATCACCGCTGCATGCGCGACCTCTCGGTGGAATTCGTTTTCAGTGCCCTCAAGGAACTTCTCAGCCGCCGCTCCTTTGAGAGTGTCCGTTAGGCTTTGGCTCAGAACTCCCATGCTTTTTTGTGGAATTGGTATCCACACAATATGTAGTCATCTCGCTCGGCGAGATGAATTTCTGCTCGCGGAGAGGCTACGATTTTATTGGAAAGAGGGCAACCGGTTTCGGCACAAGTGGCGAAGATATCCGGTTCAAACGGCGGCCTGGCGGCCGCCGCTGACTCGAATGAACATTTCATCACAAGCTCGGGCGAGATGAGTGCGTTTCGATCCGGAGGAATGTGATAATCATGCGAGATGGCCCATGTATTGCATGGGCCATCTCGGTGGAAGACATCCTCGGGTACACGCTTCGTGCTTGCCAATTGATTACGACTTGCGACGTGCCGAAGCAAGCGCGCCCAGCACAGAGGCCAACAGCAGAACCCCCGCCGTGGAAGGCTCTGGAATCGTTTCCACCACAAGACGGGGAGCGTGCCCGCCTTCGAGGTCATCGAAAGTCCGAGAACCCGTCTTATACCAACTCAATACCACGACATAACCAAAATCGTCTTTGGCGTCGTTCAATTGGGTAAGCGTCGAGGCATCGGCGGATCCACCGGCGTAATACATGTCTGCCGCATTGCTTGCCGCAAGCGAAAGGTCCAGGGAGGATGCCCCCGCTTCGGTCCAGTATTCGGTTGCGCCGCCCCCCGTGGCAGCGGCATAAGAGTTGTAAGTGAGTTGCTCTTCATGCATCCCGAACTCATCGAATGCCGTACCGCCGCCTGTATTCAAGTAGACTAACTGGGCGGCCGTTGCGCCGGCATCTGGGTAGACAAGGTACGTATCGTTTGCGAAGGCAGTAGTTTGTGCGCCACCCGTGCCCAGGTCGTAATACTCTAGGTGAGCGGCAACGATGATATCGGAGCCAAGGCTGGTCAAGTCGAATTGAAAGACCGATTCCCTTCGATTCGAGGAACTTTTATTCCAGGTCAACAAGTCCGTATCATCATTAGTCGTATTCCTGGTTGTTGAGGAGGTACTGTTAAGAGTCGTATCTTGCACAGCATCAAGCGTAATCGTAGCTGCCTGCGCCAAGGCAGGCAGCAAGCCTGCGAGCAGCCAAGCTATCGAGAGAAGACAATGTTTCATTAGAACGAACCTCCGAGATGGTGTTGGGTGAAAAGGGTTAGCTGAGAGTTGCCCGATGCAACGAAGCAATGCGGAAGCCCGTTTGCGTTACCCGCCACACAGAGAACCGCAATGCCGATAAGCTACACAAGCAGATTGTATATTGCATGCACTGTGCATGTCAACTTTTTTCTGCGTCGCCAATCGCCGGCATCAATTGCCGTAAACCGCGAGAGGGAAACGATTTAAGTCTCTTCCTGTGGCGTTTGCCTAGGGTTTTCTTGCGTTTCTAGCGGTGGTTTTCGCTCATTGGTACCCGTGCCGAGCGTTCTTGGGGCACGGTCGCGTCGGAAATTTCCGCGCGAATTGGTCGGATGATCCGCCCCAGGACCACGTATTTGGCGAACGGCGAGTCAACCTTTCGATCGGTGCAAATCGAGCACAGCTCTTCCCATGCGAACGGCAAGGTGCCGGGGGTCTTGTAGCTGGTCCGCCCACGGCCCGCGGTGCGGGCTTCGGCCGTGTCCTCGCGGCTACGCATGAAACAGAAATAATCGACGCTACTCGGCAGGCTGCCCGCGGCCGTTGGCCAACGCAACTCCACGATCGGCTCCTCGTAGTAATAGGCGAAACGGTGATCGATCTCGGTAAGGCTTACGAGTTGAACGCCTTGGGGAAGGTACTCACGAAAGCGGTTCACTCCCACGGTAGGATCATTCCATCGTGCTGCGTTCTTGTTCATCATGATGCCCGAAAACCCAAGAGCACACACGAGGGCGATGCTGGTTGCCGCTCGCACGGGAGAAACATTTCCGCGTAACCGATACGCACGGCTCATCGCCCCCAAAACGCCCGCCACCACAACGGCAAACAAGAGCGCGAACCAACGAGGTTGATACAGTTCTTGCGCCCAATCGGTTGGCAGCAATGCGTTGCCACCAACAAATAGTGCTCCGGCCGCCATGGCGGCACACGTGAGCAATAAGTACAGATTCCACATGCGCCGAACCGTACTGTTTCGTTGGGCCGTCGCGCTGAGTTCGATCAACCATCCCACGAGCACCGCGACCAGCGGGTAGAGCGGCATGAAGTATCGCCCGCGGGCGCCGGCGGCCAACCACACGGTAGGGTAAGCGACCAGGATTGCCGTGAACAGGAATCGCGAAACCTCCTGCCGATGGTGCATCCGCTCTCGAATTTCGCCCCGAACAAGGACCAACAACATGGGCGACCAGGGCAATAAACAGACGAGCGTTTCCAGCGGATAGGTGGCGGCATGGCTCACCACGCCGCTTAACTGGAGCCGGTCCGCGGCCAACCCGGTCCACGTGGCGACGACGCTATTCCATTCGGTGGCCAGCAAGAAAGGCACCTGCCATGCCGCCACGATGGCCACAAACGTCAACGCGCCCGCGAGAGTTTGCCAACTCAGCAGATACCGCCAATCTCGTTGAATTGCCAGGTAGGCACCGACGATGGCCCCGAAATACACGGGCGCTTGGGGGCCTTTCGTCAAGGCGGCCATCGCGGCGAATCCGCCCGCAACGCACCAAACAATCATTGGTCGCCAGCCGCGCAGGTACCCAAGATGCCACAGTAGCAGCGAAGCGCCCACAAGCAAAGCGAAGGCGGCTTCCGATTCACCCTGCCGGCCGATCTGCAGAACTTGCCCACAGGTGGCATAGATCAACCCCGCGACCAATCCGACGCTTGGGGATAGAAGCACTCGCCCGTAAACATACACGAGCAAACAGGTCATCACGACGGCCACCACGCTCGGCAGCCGAACGGCGACCGAATCGACATCGCCTCGCAACCATCCCGCGGCGGCCATCAACCAGATGTTGAGCGGCGGCCGCTCTGGAAATATCTGCCCTTGTTGCCGTGGCACGATCCAATCGCCGGTCGCCAGCATTTCACGCGCGGCCGTGCCCCAACGAGTTTCCTCTCCCACCAAAGGCGTAAGGCCAAGCCGAGCCGCGAAGATCACCGTCACGAAAACGAGCAGCGCCAACAGCGCGAACCACTCGCGCGGCTGTGTAATTCGGTTCGAGTGGCTTTTTTCAGACACGGGCAAACTGTCGAATTGCGGACGCATGGGGGGAGAACCTATCGAGGATAGGAAGGCAAGGCAGAGCAAGTCGCAAGAGGTGGGAGGGCGAGAATAGGTAATTGCGGACCTTCTGCCAAGAGAATTCCGTGCTAACGCCCGTGCCGGCATTGCTGCTTGCGCCGCGATACCGTATCCTTCCGCAACGCATCCAAATTCAAGCCGCCAGCCGCAAGCTGGCGGTTCGGGTCCGAACCGAAGGTTGAAGGATATTCCTAAATGCACCGTGCGGCAACGATCGTCGTCGTTCCGTGCTTTAATGAAGCTCGGCGGCTGAACGTGCATGCGTTCATCGACTTCCTGCCTTCGCATCCCGAGACGGCAGCACTTTTCGTCGACGACGGAAGCAACGATGACACGCCGCAGGTGTTCGAATGGCTCCGCCAGCAGCTTCCACGGCAAGTGCTGACACTTCGCTTACCCGAAAACGTGGGCAAGGCCGAGGCCGTTCGCCAAGGAGTGCTGGCGGCGATGCACCATGAGCCGCGATACGTCGGCTATTGGGATGCCGACTTGGCGACCCCGTTGCAGGCGATCCCGCGGTTTATCGAGGTGCTTTCCCAGCGGCCGGAAGTGGGGCTGGTCATGGGCAGCCGCGTGGCGCTCTTGGGTCGGCAGATCCGCCGCACGGCACGAAGGCACATGTTGGGCCGCCTGTTCGCCACGGCCGCTTCGTTCGTACTGCGTCTGCCCGTTTACGATACGCAATGCGGCGCGAAGATGTTTCGGGCAAGCGAAGCAACCGCCGCGATTTTCCAAGAACCATTCCGAACTCGTTGGATTTTCGATGTCGAGATTCTAGCGCGATTGATCGCCAGCCATCCGCCCAGCACACGTACACATGCCGCCGAGTTGATCTACGAATACCCACTCGAACGCTGGGAAGATGTAGCGGGTTCGCGGCTCAAATCGCACGATTTTCTGACGGCCGCACTCGATCTCGGCAGCATCTTCTGGCAGTTACGGACCGCGACCAGACCCGCGCAGGTTCGGCCGGTGAACGCCGATTTCCCCCGAGCACCGGCCCCGCTTCGCCGCGATGCCGCCTGAATATAAATGGCCTTGTCGAACAATCGATCGCGAAGGTGCTTTTTTGACAGAATTTACAGGATGAACGGGATTCGGGGGTTGGGGTTCCGCGGTCGGCCTTTCCAGGTGAAGCCGTTCGCAACCGACTTGTGTTATGAGCGTAGAGAATGATCGAAAACCTGATCGATCAGCAATTCAATCTCCATTCCATTTCAAGAAAACGGTGAATTCACATATCAATTGCAACAAACCCGTTGAAGGTGTCCGGGAATTGAAACCGCAGTCAGCCCCCGGCTTTGAGGCTGTGTGTTTTTTTGCCTTTTAGGGTTTTCTTCAAGAAGCAATTGCGCTAGAAGCACGTGGATGAGCCAATACCCCTTGCAGGAAGATTCGTGTTCCTTGAGCGGACACAGTTCCGTTCGTTTGAAACTGCCCGAGCGGCGGCAGGTCCAGTGGCGAGATTGCGCACTCGATGAACTGTTGCCGTCGGATCACCGTGCGCGAGTCGTGTGGCGGCATGTGGAAACGCTCGATTTGAGTCCCTTGTATGCCAAGATAGC
>JADZFK010000053.1 GCA_020849945.1 Pirellulales bacterium
CCGCCCTGCTGAAGGACGCCTTCGCGGCAGCTTGCAACCTGCCTTCGCGGGCGTTCCCGATTGGCGTTCCCCTGCCCTTCCAATTCAGCAATGCGTACAACCGTGGCAATACAATGAGGGGGCATCGGGCCATGAAACGGCCGGTAGGAACCCTTGCTTGGCGGCTCGCTCCTTTGCAATAGCAACTTGACCAACGAAATGGAATTCCATGGCCAGCGAACTCAATCCTCCTCAACTCGATGCCGTTCGAACGCTCAAAGGCCCGCTGCTCGTGTTGGCTGGCGCTGGAACCGGCAAAACTCGCGTCGTTACCTACCGCATTGCCGAGTTGATCCGCCATCGGGTGAAGCCCGAACGTATTCTGGCGGTTACCTTTACCAAGAAAGCGGCTGGCGAAATGCAGGAGCGGGCGACCGCCCTGCTCGGTCGAGGTTCCTCGCGTTCCGGCGGCCGAGGCTCTTCGAACCGTGGTTCACGGGCCTCGAACGGGGTGGAGGCCCGCCCGGAGATTTCCACCTTTCATTCGCTTTGCGTGCGAATTCTGCGTCGACACATTCGCCAACTTGGGTTTCCGGAGAAGTTTGTCATCTGCGATCGTAACGAGCAGGAAAGCCAGGCCCGCACGGCACTGCGCGAGCTGCGTGCCCCCTCGGCCAGCCTCGCGCCAGGCGACCTACTGAACTTGGTAAGCCGTTGGAAGAGTGCTTCGATCCGACCGCAACAGGCCGCCGAGCTGGCCAGCAACGAGCGCGAGCAACTGGCGGCGGCCGCTTATCGCCGTTATCAAGAGAACCTGAAGCGGCAAGGGGCGGTAGATTTCGACGACTTGCTGTTGCACACCGAGGAACTGTTGACCAAACACCCGGCCGTTCGACAGGCTGAGGCGGGCCGTTTCGACCAGGTGCTGATCGACGAATACCAAGACACCAACCGCAGCCAGTACGAGATCGTGCGGGCGTTGGCGGGCGGGCATCGTAATCTGTGCGTGGTGGGAGACGACGACCAATCGATTTACGGCTGGCGTGGGGCCGAAGTCACCCACATCCTGCGATTCAAGCAAGATTGGCCAGAGGCCAAAATTGTGCGGTTGGAAGACAACTATCGTTCGTCCGCCGCCATTCTTCATTACGCGAATACGCTGATCGCCTTCAACCGGCAACGGCACGAGAAGGTGCTGAAGGCCGCCAAGCCCGGCGGTGCCCGGCCAACGATCTTGCAATGCCAAGACGAAACGCAGGAAGCCCTGCGCGTGGTCGCCGATATTCGCCAGGCGATCGACGGCAAACTGCGCGAACCGAATGACATTGCGATCCTATGCCGCACGAACGAGCAACCGCGGTCGTTCGAAACCGAGCTACGGCGGGCGAATGTGCCCTACGTGCTCATTGGGGGAATGTCGTTCTTCGATCGCCGCGAGGTCCGCGATATCCTGTCGTATCTTAAAGTGATCGAGAACCCGCATGATGAGCCGGCGCTGATGCGGATCCTCAATCAGCCCGCCCGTGGCATCGGCAACGCGGCCCAGAAACGACTCGTGGAGGAAGCCACCACCCGTGGGCAGTTCCTGTGGGAGGTACTGCCCGATGCCCTGGTGATCGATGGCGTCGACGCAAGAACGGCATCCTGCGTCCAGCATTTTCGCCACCTGATCGAAGAATTGCGGCGACCGCAAGAACGAATAGCGATTGCCGCACTCGCGAAATCCATCCTCGACCGAACCGGATATCGCGACCACTTGGTGAAGGAATACCCCGATGCCGCCGAACAGGAGTCGCGGCTGGCCTCACTCGAAGAAATCATCAATGCGGCCGCCAATCACGATAAGAAATACCTGCGGACGTCCGCCAAATCTCGCAAGGCATTTGCGGAAGATCCGTTCGAGGGCAGCTTGGCTACGTTTCTCGACGACATGCTCCTCAACGAGCGCGACGACAGCGAGGAGAAGGAATCGCAACTCGCCCGCAATGCCGTTGCACTCATGACCTTGCATAGTGCCAAAGGATTGGAGTTTCCCAGCGTGTACCTGGTGGGCATGGAGGAAGGGATTCTGCCCCATAAGCGATCGGTGGCCGCTGTGGATGATGCCTCGATCGACGAAGAACGCCGCCTGTGCTACGTGGGAGTCACCCGCGCCCAAGAGCAGCTAACGCTTTCCTTCGCCCTCACTCGCCGCAAGTGGGGCAAGCCGCAGAAGACAATCCCCAGCCGATTTCTTTACGAAATGACCGGCCAAGCAGAGAACTTTCCGCCCAAGGCCGAACCGGAGCCGCCCAAGAAAGGCAAGGCGAAATCGAGGTCGCCTCGGGGGGCTTCCAACCGCAAGAAAACTCGACGCTAGCACTCGGCAGCAGCGCAAGCTGAAGTTGGAGTTTTTTGGCGGGCGGGGTACACTAGCACCGCTTGTAAACTCGCGTTTTCGTTTCTATTGATCTCGAACCTGCTTCGAGAACCTTAGGACGGCGCGGCCGACGGATTATCTCAATCGTTCCAAACCATCTATACGCAAGGAGGCGTCGATGCCCCAGCCGCTGCGACTGGTTCATGCCAGCGACTTGCACCTCGAACTGCCCATCCACGGTTTGGCCGAGGTGCCCGACCATCTTCGCGATCTGCTGATTGAAGCACCGTATCACGCGGCCGAGCAAGTATTTGAAACGGCCTTGGCGGAAGATGCGGACGCGGTGCTCCTGGCGGGCGATGTGCTCAACGTCGATCGTGCAGGCCCGCCGGCCATCGTGCTTCTGCTCGATCAGTTCTCCCGGCTCGCCGATCGCAAGATTCCCGTCTATTGGGCGGGCGGGGCGGTCGATCTCCCCGACGCTTGGCCGCGGAGCGTTACGCTTCCCTCCAACGTTCACGTCTTTCCCATCGGCCACGTGGAAGCCCTTGACCTCGCGCGGGCCGGGGAAACGATCGCCCGCGTGCAAGGCACAAGTTGCCCGGAAGGTGGCACCGTCGATGCCCGCGGCTTCCACCGCGA
>JADZFK010000054.1 GCA_020849945.1 Pirellulales bacterium
ATGCGGATCATGCTGAAGCGACGATGATCGAGTTGAGCGAGAAAGCGCTCAAGAACATTGGATATCATCCGATCGAAGTTGCGCTCGGATCGTTTGAGAGGACGGTGACGATGCCGGCGATTGTGGTGGAGCAGCCGGGGCGGAGCCAGGTGTATGTGACCTCGCCGATCACGGGGGTGGTGAGCGAGATTCGGGTGACGTTGGGCCAGGCGGTGGAGTCTGGGAATACGATCTTTCGGGTTCGGTTGATCGGCGAAGACTTGGTCGGTTCGCAGCGAGAGTACTTGCGGGCGGTAGAGACGTTGGATGTGGTGAACCGAGAGATTCAGCGGCTTGAAGGGTTGGGGGAAGGGGTGATTGCGGGGAAGCGAGTGATCGAGCAGAAGTACGAGCAGCAGAAGTTGGAGGCCACGCTGCGGGCGACGGAGGAGGCGTTACGGTTGCACGGTTTCAACGAGGAGCAGGTGAAGGAGATACGGACGTCGCGGAAGTTGTTGCAGGAAGTATTGGTGCGGTCGCCCGATCATGTGCATGAAGAGGGGAGTGTGCCGAGGGATCATTTATTCCACGTGCAGAGGTTGCCGGTATCGGTGGGTCAGCAGGTGGAGGCGGGGCAAGAGTTGTGCGTGTTAGCGGATCATTACGAGCTTCTTTTGGAAGGACAGGCGTTTGAGGGGGATGCGGCGCGGTTGCGTGAGGCAGCCCGACAAGGCTGGGAAGTGACGGCGCGATTGTTGGGAGGCGGCGAGGGGAAGGAAGAAGTCCGCGGGCTGAAGCTGATTCATTTGGCGGATCATGTGGACAAGGAGACGAGGGCGTTTCGATTCTACCTTCGGTTGCCGAACGAGGTGGTGTTGGATCAGGGTCAGCCGGGAGGCCCGCGGTACATGGAGTGGCGATACAAGCCGTGGCAACGCGTGGAGTTGCGAGTGCCGGTGGAGCGTTGGGCCGAGCGGATCGTGTTGCCGGTGGACGGGTTGGTGGAGGAAGGCGCGGAGACGTATGTGTACCGGCGCGAGGGGACGCATTTTGATCGGGTGGCGGTTCATGTGGAGTATCGGGACCGGCAATCGGTGGTGATTGCGAACGACGGCACGCTTTCGCCGGGCGACATGGTGGCGGGTCGCGGCGCGTACCAAGTTCACTTGGCGTTGAAGAATAAGTCGGGCGGCGGTGTGGACCCGCATCCGGGACACCATCATTGAGAAGAATGGTCGGGATTGCGGGAATTGCGGAAGTGTTGGGAAGAGGCGCGGGGGCGGGGGGCGCGCTCCGCTCCGCTGAGCCTCCGCGTCGCGGGTAAACGGGGATGGGGTTTGGGGTAACACAAACAAGGATGATTCATGTTAAACGCGGTGATTCGGTTTTCGCTTCAGAATCGGTTGCTGTTGTTGGCGGCGACGATTTTTTTGCTTGTGTTTGGCGCGGTGCAGACGTTGCAGTTGCCGATCGACGTGTTTCCAGATTTGAATCGGCCGCGGGTGGTCATCATGGCGGAAGCGCCGGGCATGGCGCCCGAGGAAGTGGAGACGTTGATTTCATTTCCGTTGGAAACGGCGCTGAACGGCGCGACCGGCGTACAGGAGGTGCGGAGCAGCTCGGCCGTGGGGTTGGCGGTGGTGAACGTGGAGTTCGATTGGGGGACAGACATTCTGGACGATCGGCAGGTTGTGAACGAGCGGATGTCGATGGTGGCCGACCGGATGCCGGAGGGGATACGGCTTCAGCTTGCGCCGACATCGTCGATCATGGGACAGATTCAGGTGGTGGGATTGGTGAGCGACGGGGCGAAGACCTCGCCGATGGAATTGCGGACGCTGGCGGACTGGGTCGTGAGGCAGCGGCTGTTGACGATCCGGGGCGTATCGCAGATTTCGGTGATGGGTGGCGAGCGGAAGCAGTTACAGGCGTTGGTGAATCCGCAGGAGATGCTTCGCTATGGTGTGACATGGGAGGACATTCGGGAGGGGCTTCGGGCGAGTAACCAGAATTCGGCGGGCGGGTATCTCGATCAGCAGGGTCCGAACGAGGTTCTGGTGCGTTCGCTGGGGCGGGTGAAAACCGTTCACGAACTTGGTCGGGTGGTGGTGAAGTCGCGGGAAGGGCAATCGGTGCTGCTTTCGCAAGTGGCGCGGGTGGTGGAGGGGCCGGAGAAGAAACGCGGAGATAGCGTGGCGTACCAGCGAAACGCCTCGGGAGCGTATGAGGGGGGGGCGGCGGTCGTGCTAACGATTACGAAGCAACCGGGCGCGGATACGCGCAAGGTGACGGACGATGTGAACAAGGCGTTGGCGGAGCTTGCCACGGCGTTGCCGGCCGACGTGCGCGTGATGCCCGACCTGTACGAGCAGAAGTCGTTTATCGACATGGCGATTCGGAACGTGCTGGAAGCGTTGCGGGACGGGGGTATCTTGGTTGTGATCATCCTGTTCTTGTTCTTGATGAACGTGAGGACGACGCTGATCACGCTGTTGGCGATACCGCTTTCGCTTGTGGTGACGACGCTGGTGTTCGCGGCGTTTGGGATGTCGATCAACACGATGACGCTGGGTGGGCTGGCCGTGGCGATCGGAGAGTTGGTGGATGATGCGATCGTGGACGTGGAGAATATTTTTCGGCGATTGCGAGAGAATCGGCACAAGCCCAGGCCGATTCACCCGTTGCAGGTGGTGTTTCAGGCGAGCGCCGAGGTGCGGAACTCGATCGTGTACAGCACGGTGATTGTGGTATTGGTGTTCGTGCCGTTGTTTGCGCTTTCGGGGATGGAGGGCCGGCTGTTTACGCCGTTGGCGGTGGCGTACATCGTATCGATTTTGGCATCGTTGGTGGTGTCGCTGACGGTGACGCCCGTTTTTTCTTACTGGCTTTTGGGCAACGCGCGGCTGGTGGAGCGAGAAAAGGACGGCCTGTTGTTGCGTGTGCTGAAGTGGGTTGCCGAGCGAGTGATTCGGTTTAGTTTGAAGTTGCCGATACCGGTACTGGCGGCCACGGCGGTTGGCGTTTTGGCGGCGGGAGTGTGGTTGCTGCGGCTGGACCGCGATTTTCTTCCGCCATTCAACGAAGGGGCGGTGCAAATTAACGTGGTGCTTCCGCCGGGTGCTTCTCTGGCGAAGACGATGGAAGTTTCGGCCCAGGCGGACCAGCGACTACAGCAACTGGAGGATATTGAATCGTTTGTGCGGCGGACGGGCCGCGCGGAGCTGGATGAGCATGTGATGGATGTGAACGTTTCGGAGATTATCGCAACGATCGATCCGGACACGCGGCACACGCGGCAGGAGGTCATTGATGAGATCAGCGAGGCGTTGGCGGTGGCGGATATACCGGGAATTGTGACGTCGGTGGAGCAGCCCTTGGCGCACCTGATATCGCACATGCTTTCTGGCGTGAAAGCGCAGGTGGCGGTGAAATTGTATGGCGATGATCTGGACGAATTGCGTCGGCAGGCGGAGGCAATCAAGAAAGCCATTGCCGACGTGCCCGGCGTGCGCGATCTGCAGGTCGAACAGCAGACGCTGATCCCTCAACTGCGGATCGAAGCGGATGGGCATGAACTCGAGCGCCATGGGCTGCGTCGGCTAGACGTGAACGAGTTGGTCGCCCTTGCCATGCAGGGCGAAGTGGTTTCGGAAGTGCTCGACGGCCAGCGGACGTTCGACCTGGTGATGCGGCTCGATGAACCGCATCGCGAGGATGTGGACGCGCTGAGGCGGTTGGTGATCCACACGCCGACGGGCGGGCAAGTGAAGCTGGAGGACGTGGCTCGAATCTACATGGCGACCGGGCCGAACGCGGTGAGCCGCGAGCAAGTTCGCCGGCGGATCGTGGTGCAGTGCAACGTGAGTAACCGGGGTTTGGTGGACGTGGTGGAGGAGATCAAAAGCCGGCTGCGGCCGCTGGAAAAGGCGTTGCCGACCGGTTACTTCGTGACGTATGGCGGCCAGTTCGAAAGCGAGCAAACGGCATCGCGGACGATCGGCGTGTTGTTTGTGGTATCGCTGATAGGGATCTTCTTGGTTTTGTTCAAGATGTTTCGGACGGTGAACCTATCGCTGCAGGTGATGGCCGCGTTGCCGATGGCGTTCATTGGGGCCGTGGCGGCGCTGGTTATCACGGGGCAGACGCTGACCGTGGCGGCGATGGTTGGGTTCATCGCGCTGGTGGGGATCGCTTCGCGCAACGGGATTTTGCTGTTGAACCACTACTTGCACCTGGTGAAGTACGAGGGCGAAGGTTGGACGAAAGAGATGATCATCCGCGGTGGGCTCGAGCGGTTGGCACCGGTGCTGATGACGGCGTTGTGCGCGGGGATCGCGCTGATTCCGCTGACGTTGGCGGCCGGCGAACCGGGGAGAGAACTGCTGTATCCGGTGGCCACGGTGATCGTCGGCGGGTTGGTGAGTTCGACGCTGCTGGATTTCTTCGTTCACCCCGCCCTGTTTTGGACGCTTGGACTCAACGCGGCGCGGCGGGTCGTCGAGGCCGAGGAACAGCGCGTGCCGCTGGTGGATGTGGAGGAGTTTGGGGAGGCGCGGTGATTGGCGGGGTATTCACCACGGGTCGGAGTATTCACCACGGAGCACACAGAGTACACGGAGGAAGAGTTGGTTTTTCAGTTTTCAGTGGTCAGTTTTGAGTGGTCAGTTTTCAGTTTTGAGTGGTCAGTTTTCAGTTTTCAGTGGTCAGTTTTCAGTGGTCAGTTCGGAAATGAGGCAATTTGAAATGGTCAATTTACAATGATAGATTGGCTTTTCTGTATTCTTCGTGTCTCGGTGCGCTCCGTCGTATCGTCGTGGAGCGTTCGTTCGAGGAGTGCTTGCATGGTGAGCGTAACGTGGCACGGACTTTAGTCCGTGATTTGTACGGACTGAAGTCCGTACCACGCACGTCTTGTGCCTTCCTAGGTTTGCAAGGCCCGTAGTAGGCCGGTGGCTTTGTGCCAGGTTTCGTCGTATTCGAGTTGGGGCGAGGATTGGGCGACGATGCCGCCGCCGACGGGGAGTTGCCACCAGTTGCGGGCGGCGGTGACGGTTCGGATGAGGATGTTCGAGTCGCATTGATTGCCGGGGCCGAGGTAGGCGAGCGAGCCGCAGTAGGGTCCGCGGGCGGTGGGTTCGAGTTGGGCGATGATCTGCATGGCGCGGATTTTAGGCGCGCCGGTGACGGAGCCGCCGGGAAAGGCGGCGCGGAGGACTTCGAGCGGGGTTGCGTCGCGGCGAATCGTGCCTTCCACCACCGAGACGAGGTGCTGCACGTACTCGTAGGTTTCCAGGCCGCAGAGTTGCGAGACGCGGACGGAGCCTGCCTGGCAGGTTCGAGAAAGGTCGTTGCGCAGGAGATCGACGATCATGGTATTTTCGGCGCGGTCCTTGCTGCTGGCGAGGAGTTCGTCGGCGGCGAAGAGGTCGGCCTCGGGGCGTTTGGCGCGGCCGCGAGTGCCTTTGATCGGGCGGGTTTCGACGTGATCGCCCGCGATGCGAATGAAACGCTCGGGCGAGGCGCTGGCGAGTTGCCAATCGCCGCCGTCGAGGAAGCCGGCAAAGGGGGCTGGGTTGCGGTCTCGGAGCCTGCAGTACAGATCGATGGCGTTGGAGCCGGCGGGGTGAAGGAGTCGCTGCGCGAGGTTGACTTGGAAGATGTCGCCGGCGTGGATGTAGTCGATGGCAAGCTGCACGGCTTCGAGGTAGGCCTGCTTCGAGAAGTTGCTCGTGAGGTGTTCGTGGCCGGGGATGCGGAATTGTCGGGCGAGCGCGTCGGTGGGGAGCGGCGCGCGGACGGGTAAAACGGTATGCGCGGCGTGAAGCGAGGCGTGGGGCGAGGAGAGCGTCGAGCGGAAGAAGGCCAGCCGGGCGGCTGCATGCTGGCGGCGAGTTTGCGGGTCGTTGTGCGGCCAGCCCTGCGAGATCAGCCAGGCCGCGCGATCGCAGTGGTCGATGGCGACGACGACGTCGTACAACCCGAGGGCAAGCGCGGGGAGTTGGAATTCATCGAATGCGGCGGAAGGCACACGTTCGAGCGATTGAGCAAGCTCATAGCCGAAGAGGCCCGCCCAGCCGCCTTGGAATGGCGGCAGCTCGGGCACGTGGTCGCGGGGCAGGGTGGCGAGCCGGTCGTCAAGTTGGGCCAGTGCAAGGTTGTTGCCGGGCGGCCATTCGAACCACTCGACCGGATCGGCGGCGATGAACGAGTATCGCCCTAGCGTGGGGTGCCGCATTGCGCTATCGAAGAACACAACGTGCGGCAACGCGCTAAGCCGGCGGAAGAGATCGACCGGCGGCACGTTGGGATCGAGCCGTTCGACGAGCGGCAGTGGAGGGGGAGGGGGGGGCATGGGGATTTTGGATTGCGGATTGCGGATTACGGATTACGGATTGACCGCCGCGGCGGGTGAACTCCTTGCGGATTGCGAATGGCTACGGGTATTGGCGGTAGATGCGGCGTAGCCGCCGCCGCCAACAACTAACAACTCGCAACTCGCAACTCGCAACTCGCAACTCGCTCTTCGGGCGTTTATGTTTCCGGTTTGTTGTGGTGTTGAAGGCGTTCGTTGTGTTGTTTGGGTTGGGTGAGGTAGCCCCAGGTGAGAGGTTCGTCTTGTTGGTATTGTTTGCCGAGGGCGATGGCCGTGGCGGCTTTGCACAGTTCGTAGCCCAGGTAGAAGGCGTGGGCGGGGTTCAGGTTCTTTGGTGGCGAGCCTTGCGGGCCGGTTTGTCGCAGGCGATCGAACAGGAGAAACGGGTCGGCATCGTGCAGGTGCAAATGGTGGCTGACGAGGTGCGTTTCGCCTTGCGCGGTGAAGATGCGGTAGTTGGAATCCTTGATCTCGGTGGCGAGTCGGTCCAAATCGTCGGGCGAGGGTTCACAGGGGGCGGGGTCGCGGAGCAGGATGAGGCGCGGCTCGACGTGTTTGGGCAGCACGCGATGTTGGTGGGCGTAGTGGACGAGTCGGCGAGCGAGATCGCACTCGCGGACGCTGGATCGCGCCCAGTTGATGACTTGGGTGGTGAGGACGCTGCGGATGCCGAGTTCCTGTGAGAAGCCGAGGAGCAGGGTGTTGATCGGAGCGGAATCGGCATCAGTAAGTTCGGTGAGGTTGCCGATGCCCATCATGATTTCGGCATCGGGGTAACGTTCGCGCACGAGCAGGTAGCGGTGAAGGCTTTGGGCGAAGCCGAAGCCGATAGGTTCGAGCACGGGGTCGATGCGTAAGCGGACGCCGTGGGCGGCGAGGGTGTTGATTGAATCGTCGAGGCCGGCGAGGGTGTGGGGTTCGTCGGGGATGACGACGACTTCGCAGCCCCAATCGGGTGCGGCATCGCGATTCGAGCTGTTGACGGAAAGAACGAGTTCGGCGCCGGCACGGGTGGCGGGCCCGATTTCGCGGGAGTCGGTGCTATCGACGGAAACGCGGTGGCCGTCGTCGCGCAGGGCGCGGACGGCCTCGGCGATGCCACGCCACGGGCCGCCGGGTTCGCAACCGAGATCGATCGCGTCGGCGCCATCGGTGGCGAGTTGGCGAGCTGTGGCGCGGATATCGGCCAGCGTTCGCCGTGGGCAGTGGTTGATCTCGGCGATGATTTCGATGGAATAATCGCCGTAGTTAGTGGGCGGGGGGACGCGGCCGAAGAAGGCGGGAAGTTCGCGGAGATCGCGTGGGCCGCGTTCGACGTTCGCGCCGGTGGCGGTGGCGATGGGTGCGAGATCGCCTTGGCAGTATCCGGGCACGAGGACGCGGTTCACGCCCGCGATGCGTTGGATATGGCGGGCGATCCAATCGGGTGTCATGAGCGCGGCGACGGTGATGGGGAGGACGTCGATCGAGAAATCGAAGTTCCGATCGCGCGCAAGAGGGGGGACGATTTCGCCGAGGGCGTGCTGGGCAAGGCGGCCGGTAACGAATTGGAGATGATCGCGCGCCATGAGAGCGATTTGTGGTTCGTTAGGATGCACGGCCGCCGTTGACGGGGATGACCTGTCCTGTGATGAATTGAGCGGCAGGGGAAACGAGGAAGCACGCGGCGTGGGCCACGTCATCGGGTTCGCCCCAGCGTTTGAGGAGGGATTCTTGTCGAGCGCGTTGTTGCCACGTTTCGCTGGCAAGGTGGCCCCACGTGGTGCGAATCCATCCAGGGGCGAGGCAGTTGACGCGGACGTGTGGGGCGAACGATTTGGCGAGGCTTTGGGTGGCGGCCATCACGGCTCCTTTGGTGGCGGCGAAGAACTCGCCGCTATCGCCGGCCATGCCGGTATCGGCCTGATCCCATCCCATGTTGAGCAAGACGCCGGAGCGGCGGTGGGCCATCCGCTTGCCGACCGCGCGACTTAGCCGTAACGTGGCAACCACATCGACGCGCCAGAGCGTTTCGAGCTTCTCCTCGAAGGGGAGGGACGCGGCGGGGCCGGTCAGTACGTCGGCGCCGGCGTTGTTGATCCAGATGTCGATTGGTTTCCATGCCCATGCCCGCTCGACGAGTTGGTCTTGAGCGGCTGGGGCGGCCAGGTCGGCAAGCGACGTGAGGCACGCGCGGCCAAATTCTCGCACGGCTTGAGCGACTTCCTCGAGCCCCGTGGCGTTCTGCCGGGCGTGTAGGCACAAGTTCGCCCCGGCGAGTGCCAACTCGAGCGCGATGGCACGGCCAATGCCGCTCGACGCGCCCGTAACAACCGCCGTCAGGCCGGCGAGGGAATCTGTGTAGTGAGCCATGTGTGTTATTGGCCATGTATTGAGAGACCACCCACCGGGCGTTGAGGAACGCAGCGGCGGCTGTTTCGCATGTTTGTTCCGCCGCAGCGATGTTCCAGGGATGCTTGCGGCAGCGGAATGGTCCATCGTAACAAGGCAGGGAGATTGGCGGCAGTCTCTTAGTGGAGTGACCAGGGCCAAAGGTTGTTGCGCACAGCAGCCCCCGACTCTGCCAGGCGTGCATGACCATGAGACAGTTGGCTTGTGAGGATGAACCCCCGGCAGAGCCGGGGGCTGAATGATTTCAGTTTTCAGGATACCCGAAAACGACCGATCCGCCCTGGTGGAGTGGAGGGAGTGGGACTAGGATTCGGGAAACGTTTCATGCGTAGGGGGCCAGAACCCCGCTTTGTAGTTGAGTTGTTATTTCACGCGGAAGGATATGCGGGTTAGCGATGCGACATCGATGGATACCGATTGGGATTGTGGCGGCGACCGGTGGTTGGTGGGTTTGGCACGGGGAGGATGCCGGTTATCACACCGTCATGCACTTCGTGGGGGTGGTGCTGGGGGTGTTTCTGGTTGCGACGTGGTTCCTTGTTTTCGGGGCGAAGTCGCGGCGGTTACGGTGGGGCGTGTTCGTGGCGGTGTTGGGGGGGATGGCGGGGTTTTTCGTGGTGTTTCGCCCCGTTTACAACGGTGGCGTGGGGGTTCACCGTTGGCGGTTTCGATTCGCCCCGCCCGCCGATGCAACCTTGAAGCGAGAGCGTGCCGCGGGCGCGATTGCCGATTGGCAACCGACGGCGAACGACTACCCGCGTTTCCTTGGTTCGGGTTACTGGGCCGAGGCGCGAGGCGTCGAGTTGGAGACCGACTGGAAGGCGCACCCGCCGCGTGAAGTGTGGCGTCGGGAGATCGGCGCGGGCTGGTCGGCGTTTTCGATCGTCGGCAAGTACGCTCTCACGCAAGAGCAGCGTGGCGAAGAGGAATGCGTAACGTGCTACGAAGTGCCGACCGGGGCACTCGTATGGCGTCATGCCGACCAGGCTCGGTTCGACCCGAGCGATGCCCTGAGCGGGTTGGGAGATGTTGGTCCGCGGGCCACGCCAACCGTGCATGGCGAGCGGGTCGTGACGCAAGGGGGCACGGGCATCGTGAATTGTTTGGAGGCGCGAACAGGCCGCAAGGTGTGGTCGCACGATACGACCAAGGAGTTTGGCGTGCCGGTCGTCACGTGGGGGAAGGCAGGCTCGCCGCTTGTGGTGGATGACCTGGTGGTCATTCAGGTCGGGGCGATTCCAACGGCAGCGGGTAAGAATGCGGATGGAAATGAGGCGAGGCAGGTTCGGGCCGAGGGGCGAGGTGAGGTTGCAGCTGGCGTGGCAGAGGCCCGTGGCCCGGCGTTAGGCGAGCAAGGTGAAACGTCGTTGGTGGCATACGATTTGGAAACGGGCGAGTTGCGTTGGCATGCGGGGCGACGGCGGGCTAGTTATTCGTCGCCCGTGCTTGCGACCTTGGCGGGCGAGCGGCAGATCGTGGTGGTGAACGAAAGCTGGGTGACCGGCCACCAAGTGAGCGATGGCAAGGTGCTGTGGGAATTCCCGTGGGCGAACGAGCACGACGACACGGCGAGTTGCCCCCAGCCGGTGCCCCTCGATGGCGATCGCGTCTTTCTGACCAAAGGGTACGGCGTGGGGAGCGCGTTGATTTCGATTTCGCGGGATGAGAAGGGGGCGTTTTCGGCGACGCCGGTTTGGAGCCCGGCGATCAAGAAGGTGATGAAGTCGACGTTTAGCAACGTGTTGTTGCGCGAGGGGTACGTATATGGCCTGGATCATGTCGTGCTGGAATGCATTCGGCTCGACACGGGCGAGGTGCAATGGAAGCGGCGTCGGTCGCCGGCGTTTGGCCACGGCCAGGTGCTGCTCGTGGGTGGCACGATCGTGGTGTTGAGCGAGACGGGCGAATTGGCGTTGGTCGAGGCGACGCCGGAGGAGTATCGCGAACTTGCCAGCCTGCAAGCGCTCGACGAACGGAATATCACGTGGAACAACCCGGCGTTTTCAGCACCCTACTTGCTCATTCGCAATGCCCGCGAGGCCGTATGTTACGAGCTGGCGGTGAGAGGAGTCGGTGGTTGATAGTCGTTAGCTGTTAGCTGTTAGCTGTTAGCTGTTAGCTGTTAGCTGTTAGCTGTTAGCTGTTAGCGGCGGCGGCTACGCCGCACTTACTGCCGATACCCGTGGCCACTCACAATCCGCAAGGATTTCACCCGTCGGGGCGGGCCATCCGCCATCCGCCATCCGCCATTCGTCATTCGTCATTCGTCATTCGCCATTCGCCATTCGCCATTCGCCATTCGCAATCCGCAATCCGTCATTGCCTTCAGCGGTCTTATCGTTGGGGGGCGTGTTCGAGGAGCCAATCTTCGAGGATGACTTGGTGGAGGAGTGGGGCGCGGAGTAGTGCGGCGCGGCTGGGGAGGAGGGCGGAGAGCCAGGGTCTTCGGGCGAGTCCGGCGGCGGCGCGGAGGCCCATGCGGCCCAGGGTGCTGCCGCGAGTTTGTTGCGTAACGTTCTCGCTGAGGCGGGTGAAAGTGGCGGGGATGACATTGGGGGCAGGCCCGATGTGGACGACGGTGGTGATTCCGGCGGCGAGCGTTTCGTAGACGGCGTCCCACAGTCGTTGGGGGTGATCGACCCAATCGCGGAGGATGTCGCGGGCGTGGTAGTCGTCGTAGCTGCGTTTGCCGGTGACGAGCGACAGGATGGGAGGGCAGGGGGGTTGGAGTCCGCCGGGCATGGCATCCATCATCACGGCGGCGCGATCGGCAATATGGCGTTGTCGGGCGATGGGCGTGTGAAGCGGCGGCCAGCGATCGGGGTTGATTTTCACGTGGGCGGGGTCCGGCAGGAACTTGTGCATTTCCTCTTTGAACCGGCCGATCGTATCGTTTTGGCCAAGGAGCAGGTAGGTGTTGGGCGAGAGGATTGCGGAGGGGCCAATGGTTCCGCGGCCTTCGGAGCTGATGAGTCGGCAGAGCCGGTTGACGTCGTGTTCGGCGATGGCGGTGCCGCGCGAGAAGAGGATGCCCATCGTGACGTTGTGAGCCAGCGCGACGGAGTCCTCGGCCATGGTGACGGGAACGCTGAGGACATCTTCCATGCTGAAGATGCCCGCGCAGGCGACCGCGGAAAGTTCGCCCAAGCTGTAACCGTAGGCCATGTTGGCCTCGCGGAAGCGGACGCCGTGGAACTCTTCCAGCAGTTCGACCTGCGCCAAGTCGGCGGCAAAGACGAGCGACACGGCCTCGGCATAACGATCGAGGCCGGGTTCTTCTCGCTGCTCAACAGTGTAGACGAGATCGACCGGCTTACCAGTTAGCCGCATGCACACTTCGCTGCAACGGCGCAGGTAGCGCTTCATGGTGCGGCCGTAGGCCGGGTGTTCGAGCAGCTCGGGCGTGCGGCCGAGGTTCGTCGTGTTGTAACCACGAAAGGCGAACGCCGTGGTCGCGATCTCTGCCTGCAGCGATTCTGGCAAGATGAAGGAACTCATGGATGGGGGAGACCATTTGGGCGTTTGAGGAAATGGCGTTCAAGAAGGATACGGACAGGATAGCAGGAAGATAACTGAAGGCGTCCGGGGATTGGAACCGCAATCAACCCCCGGCTTTGTAGGGGGGTAGCCTCCATGCATCGTGACATTGCGACGAACCCGCGGCAAAGCTGGGGGCTGTGTGTTCCAGGGCCGATCAATTATTCAAATTGGGCGAGTGGTTTGGAAACCAGCCCGAAGCGTCAGCGAGGGAAAAAGCACACATTCCCTCGCTGACGCTTTGGGTTCGTGAGTCCTCGCAGCCCCGAAGTATGAATAACTGATCGGCCCTGCTGTGTGTTCCATTCGAGGGCATTGGGAAGCAGTTTAGAGACCATGCTGTAGCGATCCGCAATCCGAAATTAGCCAGGGCCGCTCGGCTCGCAGCCCCTACTGAGGGTGAAACGACCGGACCCCGTTGGTGGCTGTCCTATTATTCCATACGTTCGTTAGGGAGGCGAACGGAGGAACGATGTGCCTAGGATTCGCGTATGGACCGTACAAATACGGGCGTACTTCACGTTAATACTGGCGGGGGGGACGTTTATACAAGGTGCGCGCTGGGTAGGGGTTTTCCTTGGTGGCGAAGGCGTTGGAGTCGGACCGAATTTTGTCCCCCGTTGGCGGGCGCATGTTACGTTTTGTTGTGGACCTCATGGGTTGGGTCGAATGGGGGGGGCAAGGTTCGATCGTTGGCCCGCGTCGATTCCATTTCCCTTGCCGATTTTCTCGGTTCGCCCCCCGCGGAGCTGAGGAAGGTCTGAAGAAGAGCGGCCCCCGAGTGCAACAAGGCACGAATTGCCACAGAGAGAACTGCGACGGGTTGCGACGAGGGTTGAAACCCAATCGCGTGCCTTGGCAGACGAAACGAAAACATGAAGATCAGGAGCTGATGCCATGCTGACCGCCGGAGCAATCATGACCACGAATCTCGTAACGATGCGTCCTGAAGCGTCGATCGAGGAGGCCATCGAAACCTTGTTATCGCGGCAGATTAGCGGCTTGCCCGTGGTCGACGATGAGGGACACCTGGTGGGCGTGATCACGGAATTTGCATTGCTTGCCGTGACGTACGACAAGCGGGTGAAAGATCACACGGTGAGCCAGCACATGACCCGCGATGTGATTTCGGTGGATATCCATGATCCGATCAGCCGGATTGCGGACCTGTGCATTGTGCATCGGGTACGGCGGGTGCCGGTAATGGAGCGAGGGCGATTGGTTGGCGTGATTGCCCGCCGCGACGTGTTGCGGGCGTTGGCCGAAAGCCCGGCCGCCTGCCCGGCTTGAGTAGTTCCGCGGGGCTTCTTCAGGGCTGGAACTGTCGCGGGTTGGTCATTCGCCGCGCGCGACATTGCGGCTACGATCGGCACAGCTTGCGGACTCGTGATAGCCCTTCGCAATTGCCCCACTACCGAATTGAGAATGCACCATGAGGACAACGGCGAAGTTACATAAACGGTCGGGCTTTTCGTTGATGGAGTTCTTGGCCGTCGTGACGATGTTGGGGATCGTTGCGGCGATACTTGTGCCACGAGTGACGGACTCCGGTGGCTCGGCGGTGGCGAAAACCATCCTTCGCGACAAGGCCATGATTAACGCGACGGTGGAGCGCTGGTACCTTGAAAAAGGCAGTTGGCCGGCGGATGATCTTTCCGACATTGGCGCGGATAAGAACTACTTTCCAGAAGGTGTTCCGAGTCATCCGGTTTCTGGGACGGCATACACGCTCAATTCCAGTACGCATCGAGTGAACTGAGGCGACTGAGGGTGGGCGCGGGGGATGTTGCGGCCGATTGTCGCCAGTAGGATGGCGGAGTTTGGCCGAGCCGAAACAGCTCGGCTATGTATGGTGGGCCATTGGTGTTAGGCGGGTTCATCCCAAGGGCTTTGGGGCAGGGCTTCTGGGGGCGGGTGTAGCTCGGCTTCGTCTTGGGCGACACGTTGTGGGGCGGCTTCGCGGATGATGCGTAGTTCGCGCACGACGCGTGGCATGTTGAGCAGCAAGACGCACAAGGCCACGCCGGGCACGATCAGCACGAGGACGGGGCCATCCGCGGAGCCCCCATCGAGCAAGTGGTAGAGTGTGAAGAACGGGTCGGTGATCTGCAGGAAGGAGTAATCGGCATCGCGGAGTTCGAGCGACATCGACTTGATGGCGTAGGGGATGCCGAAGCCGGCGAGCAGAAGCAGGAACTGAATCAGTACGGTGGCGAGCATGGTGACGAAGGCGAATCGGCGGAGGGTGCCAACAATGAGCAGCCCGATGCCGAGGTAGGCTACGATGTATCCCCAGCCGATCGTGAGCAAGTAAGAGAGTTCCTCGAACGAGGGCCACGTGCGTAAACGAGTTGGAAGAATGTCGGAGGCCATCATGCCGATCCAACAGAGGATTGCGAGGGCTGTAAGATTGGCGACGACGAACATGTAGCCGGTGCCGGGGCCTGGGTTGAGCCAGGAGAGGAAAATGCGTCCGAGGAAGCTTTGGGGCAGGCGTCTGCGGACGCGTTGCGAGACGGTGGGTCGTTCGGCGGTGAGCATCGTTCCCATGGCGTACCAATAGGCGCCAGCCATGGAGGCCAGTACGAACACGGCCTCGCGTGCGTAGTCATCTGCTATCCAAGCGCCCGACATCCAGCCGATGAAGGCGGCACATTGGATGAGCATGCAGAGTCGTAGCGGGGTGGAGCGATTTTCGCTAGTGAAGGTGATCATGCCGGCCGCGGCAAAATAGGCGAGCGCGAAGGTGGTGAAGTAGGCGGTGGCCAGGGCGGCGATCACGTACCAGGCTTCGCCATTGGGGCTCCACAGGTCTCGCCCCCAGTAGGCCAGGGTGCCACTCATGGCAATTGCCATGAGGAACATGTAAATCAGCCCAGCGACAAACGCCACGAGGATGAGCACTTGGAGAAACCGCTGCAAGGTAAGCGTGGCGAGGAGGATGCCGACCATCGAAAGGCCGAGGGACCAGAAGAACATGAAGGTCAGCACTAGGGCGATGGTCGGCAAATCGACACCGCGGAGGAGATACGTGAATGCCAGGCAGGGCATGATGGCGGAGAAATAGACGGCCATTTGGGCGATGGAGCTGCCCAACTTGCCGCTAATGATTTGCCTTGGGCGCAAGGTCGTGATCGAGAGGAGATCGTAGGTATTATCTTCGCGTTCGGCGATGAGCGAACGATACGAGGCGAGCGGGACGACGATGATGAGGGGGAAGGCGAGGATCGAGAGGTAGCCGGCCAGCAGGGTGCTGCCCTCGGCAGAGTAGAAGATGCGCGGGCCGATCCAGGCCACGATGGCGATCGTGGCAACCCAGCAGGCGGCGAGGACGAGCACAAAGGTGATCGTGAATTGGGAGCTTTTGATGGCCTGCCGGGTTTCCTTCACGAGGATCGGGTTGAGCCAATCGCCGGCGCGCGAGAGGAAGCGTTCGATCGATTGCCAGAGGAGGGCGGCACGAGAAGGGTTGCCCGCGGAAGTAGCGGGCGACTCGGGGTTGGCCGCGAGTTCCAAGTTGGTTGCATCGAAGCTCATTGCACGCGTCCCTCGGTGACATGGAGGAAAACATCTTCGAGGCTCTTGTGCTTAGCGCCGAACTCGATGACGGGGAAGCCAGCTTCGACGATCTCGCGGAGCAGGATGGCTTCAGATTCGCGGTTGCCGGCATGGCTAAACGTGGTGAGGTCGCCGTCGAGTTTCAGGTCGGAGATATCCCGTCGCTCGGCGAGCCAGTGAGCGAGTTTATCGGCATCGCGGAGGACACGGACGCGAGCGGTGCCGCGAGTTTGCACGCCCGAGCTGATTTCGGCGACCGATCCGACGGCGAGCAAGCGGCCTTGCTCGATGATGGCCACGCGATGGCTGATTTCGGCGAGTTCGGTGAGGATGTGCGAGCTGATGAGGATGGCCTTTCCGGCGGCGGCGAGGCGATCGATCATTTCGCGTAGTTCGATGCGTGCGCGGGGGTCGAGGCCGGCCGCTGGTTCGTCCAGGATGAGCACCGAGGGGTTGTGGATCATCGTTCGGCCGAGGCACAGTCGCTGCTTCATGCCCTTGGAGAGGCCGTTGATCGGTTTGTGGGCCATCGTGCCGAGCAGGGTGAAATCCATGACCTCGCCGATGGCTCGGAGCCGCTCTTGCCCGACGAGTCCATAGGCGCGAGCGAAGAAGTCGAGGTATTCGGTCACGTTGACGTTTTCGTAGGTGCCGAAGTAATCGGGCATGAAGCCAAGCCGGCGTCGAACGCGGTCGGGGTCATCGATGACGGAGAAGCCATCGACAAAGGCATCACCCGCGGTGGGTTCATCGAGCGTTGCGAGGATTCGCATGCTGGTTGTTTTTCCGGCGCCGTTCGGGCCGATGTAACCGAACACTTCGCCCGCGTAGACCTCGAAGGAGACATCGTTGACCGCGTGCGTGCGGTCGAATACCCGGTGCAGGTGCCGCAGTTCGATTTGTGGCGTCGATGTGCGGATCATTGAGGGTCGAGGGCTGAAAACTGAAAACTGAAAACTGATAACTGATAACTGCGTACTTGGTCGTTACCATCTTCCTTCGATGACGTGGAGGCTAGATTCTTGAATGGCGTTGGGGATGCCAATTTCGACTTCGGGGCCACGTTGGGTGACGGCCACGTACGAACGAGGCGGCAGGTGGAGGGCCGGTTCGGTGCCCAGGCCGGCGAGGTTGGCAATCGCCACGTTCGCCAGGTTTTCCGAGAGCGATAAGGATCCCACGGATTGGCCAAATCGATTGCGTCGGCGGCGTTGGAAGAAGGAGGAATCGGAGCTATTATCGGCGAGTTCGGAGGGAGCTTGAGGCAGGTTCGCGGAGACGAGTTTTCCGAATCGGCGCGCGGCATCGTCACGATCCGCCGGTTCAAGGAACAGGGTTTGGCCTGGGGCGATGGAATCGGTGGAGAAGAACTTCCCCTCGCTGTTCAAAACGACGAGCAGGTTGATATTCTCTCCCAACTCGTTCTTAACGCGGACGCGGTCGCCCGATTCGAGCACTTCGATTCGATGAGGCGACTTGCGCGACCGGATCGAAAGATACTGGGTGGGAGTGCGCGAGTTGAGCCAACCTTTGCGGTATTGGACCATTTCGCCCTTGGGCAGAACCTCGCGTTCTTCGCCCCAGGAGAGATCACCGGCCCAGGATGGGAGGACGGGGTAGATGGCGACATCGGCAGGCAGGACGAGGCCGTTGCCGGGGGCCAAGCCGCAGTAGTACGAGAGCCAACTCCAGCAGGAGGCCTGGCCGGTTCGCTGATCGAGTTTGGTGAAGCTGCGGACGCGCACGGTGTTGCTGAAGCCATCGGCCAATACGGCGTAGGCAAACAGGGCGAGTGTGGTAAGAATGGCGGCTGCGGGTACCGAGAGGACGATCAGATGGAGCTTCCGGGCCCGTTTGAGGAGCCAGTAGTTGAGAGGCCCGATCACGAGCACGAAAAGGGTGATGAGCACACGGAATTCGGTGACCGGGGCGGTACCAACGCCTGGCACGAGCCACTTAGAGAAGGAATCGTTCGCGGTATCGGGTGAGAGGCCGTAGCGAGTGTCCGCGTGTTGCGTCAACTGTACGCTTTCGGCAAACGATCGTTCTAAATTGGTGCCGGGAGCTTCGGAACCATCGTTCGATGGCGTGGTGACCCCGGCGGGAACGGAGATTGCTGGCGAACTTGCGAAACGAGCGGGCTGATTCGGGCCATGGAAGGCTCGCACCCATCCTAACCCCAGGGGTTGTTCGACGAACCACGCACGGGTGTCTTGTCGTGGCCGGCGGGTCCAGCGAATGTCGTCGGGCTCGGTTTTTTGTTCGAGCAGCGTGAAATTGGGGTTCCGTTCGAGCCGTTCGATCTCGGCCTGGCCCCGTGCGATCTGCCGTTGGCCTGTGAGTTGGTTCAAATAGGTATTGATGCGGCCACCGGGGTTGAACGCTCGATACGCAAGAGGTCGCCAGCCCTCGGCCATGGGCGGAACGTCATCTTGCGGGGCCTTTTCGTCTGGCGATGTGTTTTCGTCCGTTTTGTCGTTTGTCTCTTGATTTGAATCGGTTGCGGGCGAATCGTTCGAATCCGCTTCTTTTGTTTCTGGCGGCCCTTTCGGTTCGATTGCCGCGTCGTCGGGTTTCTCGGCGGTTTGGGGCGGGTTGGAGTTGTTGGCCGAGGTGCCCTCATCGATCGGGGTATTGGCGAATTGTCGATCGAGTTCGCCGGCAGCCGAGAGGAGCGGCGAGGGCATCCCCAAGATCGAGGAAAGCTCAGGCAGCGAATCCCAGTTCTTGCCCGAGTCGCCGAGCCAGACCCACAACTGGCCGCCGGAATGAACCCAGCGTGTAATTGCGTCCCACACGGCAGGGCGGTCTTGCTTCAGTTTTTTTAGCTCATCGAGCGAAAAGGAGGCGACATCAAACGACGAGTACTCGACCCACCGGGTGGGAAACGAGGCTGGATCCAAAGTCAACACTTCCAACTCGGCGCCAGCCGTTGAGTGGATCGCACGATGAATCGACTTGGGACCGCTTGTGAGAATTGAAATCTGCCCGAAGGAGTTGGAAGTACCGCTCCAACCAAGGTTTGCGCCACGATTGACCGAAAGTTCCTTGTCTCGGACGCCATTGATCCAGAAATCCCACGACAAAGCCCAAGTCCATTCTCTCTGGAAGAAGGGCATCAAGAAGGTGGACGTGGCGGAAGTGGCACCGGCCGGCATCACGAAACTCTGCTCGACAGCGGTATGCGATTGCCATCCGGTCTGGAGCCGCATCGTGATCAGTTGATCGGCCTTGGTTGGAGCGGGCGATTCCACCGTAACTTCAATAGGGTGAAAGCCAAGGCTGGAGCACCACCGAGTATCGACACGCACCCGCAGGCCGGAGCGTGTTGAGAAGGGGGGGGCGTTGGGCAATAGCTTGGCGGGCAATTCAATGACGTTGCCTGCGTTTTGTGCCGTGGGTATTGCGGAAATGGTAGCCGAGCCTGGTTGGGCAAACGCCCGTGGCTGGGGCAGGGCTGCAACCAGTGCGAACGCCACGCTCAGCAGCCCAACCGCTATTGCTGGTAGGTGGGTTAGTTTGAATTCCGCACGGAGCGGTTCAGCGGGCCTCATGGTTTGCTCGCTGGGTTGGGAGGGGGATCGCTGCGGTTGGGCAGCCGCGTGAAGACCCACATGATTGCGAACAAGGCGGCATGGACCAAGGCTACCAAGAGCAGGCTCAGCAGGGCGATGCTTACGCCCCAGGCCCAGTATTCGCCACGAACTGCGGTGCCGACAATAATCGAGACGATGGCGACGAACGAAAGCAGCAGGAACAACGTGCGGATCGAAAAACGAGGCAGCAGCATGGGAGGCCCCCAATCCACGCGATTTGTTAAAGACGAGTACGGCGACGAAACCCCCTTGTGGCGCGGACTTTAGTCCGCAACCGACATTACCGATTGTGACACAGCAATGAACGGTAGGGTAGGTCCCGCGAGCCGAGCGGGACACGGAATTTCCAACACGGTATCCACGTTCACGAGAAGTGCCGCTCGGCTCGCGGCACCTACTTCTCGGCCCGAGGTGAAACACAGGTAAGCCTTGCCGCGGCGATTGCGTTGCTTGCTTCTTACGATTCCCCGGGGTTAGCATGGATTATTCCAAGGCTGGGGAAATACGGCTGCTGGGATCCATCCCGCGTTCAGTTAGGAGCACCTCCGCATGTTTGCCATCGATCCAGACCGCTGGGATAGCGACCGATCCACGATCCGTGGGTTTCTTGCATGGGTAACCGCCACGTGCAGGTTGTCGGGCGCGTGCTCGCAACACGTTTGTAAACCCATGCGGTTTGGAAGAAGGTGGACTGCAAACTTTCTTGTGGGGGCTGGGGTTCTTCTGTTCGTATGGAACATGGGTGGGGCGGGCCGGGCAGCGGTGCGTGTGGAAGCTTATCGCGGCGAGCCGTTTGGCATGGGGCGTGTGTCGATCGATTTGCCGCCGGGCAGCGGCGAGTCGCCGGCCGACGACGACCGCTTCGCAATCACAGAGAAGAATGGCCGCACGTTGTATCCGGTTGTAAAGCGAAGTTCCGCGCGGCCCGCGAAGCGACTGCTGCGCGACTTATTGGGGGTCGAGTTGCCGCAGCGGGCCGTGTTCTATTTCATGTTTCGCGGCGACGAGCCGCTCGAGATAACGGCGGCCCATGCGCCGGTGCCCGTTTCGCTCACTGTGCGGCCCAGTGATAGCCCGCGCGAGTTCAACGAATTGCTCGACGAATGGTGGGAAGCGACGGCCGACCGTTATGCCGAGGTGTTTCGGCAGGCCGAGTACCCGGTGGTCGTGGAGAATTATTTGACGGCAACGTGGGCGCGACGGCTTGGCCGCCCGATGCCGGAGCCGAAACGCTACTTGCTGCAACGATTCGGCATCGGAGCGCCATGGCTTTCCCAACTGATGGCGAACGAGACGTATCAAACCGAGATCGAGCGTGAGTTAATTGCCGGGCCTGGGGCGGGCGACGATGCGGGGATGATGCCGCTACCGGCGATGCCACCTGCGATGGCGGATACCGCGGTGGCGGAAGACGCGGCGGCGGAAGCGGAACCGAAATCCGCTTCCTCGATCGATCGCGCTCCGGTGGTCGAGCCGATAGCCGGCCGCGTGCCCGAGGAGTGCTTCTACCTGCGTTTCGGCAATTTTACGAATTACCTGTGGTTTCGAGATTTCCTGCGACATTGGCAAGGCGACCTGGGCAACATGCTGGTCGTCGAAAGTGTGGAGCGGGACGGCAGCACGCGGTTTCAGCAGCAGATCGCGGTGGGCGAAACGCAGCTTTCGCGGATCATGGGCCCGGCGGTGGTGGAGGATGTCGCGATTGTCGGTTTCGATGCGTACGTTCGCGATGGGGCGGCGATGGGGATACTGTTCCAGGCCAAAAACAACCTGTTGCTGGGCAACAACCTGAGCGGCCAGCGCATGGCGGCGAAGGCTGTTCACCCCCATGCCGTGGAGGAAACGCTGACGATTGCGGGGAAGGAGGTGTCCTTCGTGCATTCGCCCGATGGCCGGCTCCGTTCGTACTACGCGGTGGATGGCGATTTCCACCTCGTGACCAACTGCCGACGACTGGTGGAACGGTTTCTAGAAACCGGGGCGGGCGGCAAGTCGCTGGCGGCTAGCCGCGATTTCCAGGAATGCCGCGCCGATATGCCGCTCGAGCGGCACGATACGCTGTTCGCGTTCGTGCCGGCGGCATTCTTCCAGAATCTCGCTGGCCCGCATTATCGAATTGAACTCGATCGCCGATTGCGATCGGTTGGCGAGATGAGGGCGCTTCGGCTTGCGCGGCTTGCGGCCGGGGTCGAAGGGCAGGCTGCCGAGTCGATGGCCGACCTCGTTGCGGCGGAATTGCTGCCGCCTGGCTTCGGGCAGCGGTACGATGGCAGCCGACTGGAACCGGTGCGATCGGCCCAAACGCCGGCGAAAGGGGAGGGGGCCGCGGGGCCATCGCTTGCGACGAGCTACGTGGATTCGCTCCGCGGAGAGAGCGGTTGGATGGTTCCCATTCCGGATGTGGAGGTTGGAAAGGTGGCACGGGCCGAGCTGCGGCGGCTGGCACGGTTCCAGCAGCAGTTGCGGGAATCGGTCGGCGGTTTCGCGCCAGTTTGCGTGGCGGTGCGGCGGGCCGCTTCGCCCGATCACAAGGAGTGGGATCGCATCACGCTGGACCTTCGGGCGGCTCGCTATTCTCAAATGCCGCTGGCAAAGTGGCCCGGGCTGCTTGGCGAAGCGCAAACGAATCGAGTTTCTCCGGTGACGGGGGATGCGGCATCGCTGGAAATCGTGCTCGGCGCGCTGGGCGATCCGATCCACGTGTTTGGCGGGCTTCGCGATTTTCAAACGCCGCTTGTGGTTCGGCAGGGCGAAGTGCAACCCAGCGTAACACTTGCCGACGCTATTCGGGCATACGTGGGCGCGTGGCCGAAGCCCGAACTCATCGGCCGCTACTTGGGCCAGCCCGCCGGGCCGCTCGATGCCGAGGGCATCGGCCGAACCGGCGGGATCGGCGGACTGTTTGATCTTTGGTTTCGCCGGGCCGATGATTTCTTCTTGTTCTCGTTCCAGCGAGATGTGCTGCTGGAAGTTGGCCCGCAACTGGCCATGATCCCCGCCGAACGGCCCGCCCAAATCCGGCTGGGGATTGCCGACCTGAGCGACAAGCAAGTGGCCAACACCGTGAATGCATTCGGGTACATGCGAGCCCGCGATACCTCGGCCAGCGCGAGCCGATTCATGAATTCGCTCTCTGCCCAGTTGCAGGTGCCGCCGGCCGATGCGCGATCACTTGGCGAATCGCTCGTGGGTGGCCGATTCAAGTGCCCGCTGGGCGGTGAGTATCAACTGGTGGAACCGCTTGGTGGCGGCGTGCAAGAGAAAAGTACCGCCGAAGCGAAATCGACGGGCGGCACTTCACCAACTAGAGTTCTTTGGGCGTCCTCGGCCCCCGCGCCTCGGAACCGTTTCCTGCTTACCGAGATCCCGGCCGACTACCAGATGCCGCTGCTAGCGTGGTTTCGCGGCCTAACGGCCGATATCGCCCGCGTTCAAGACGAACTTTGGCTCCACGCGAATCTGGAGATGACGCGGTTGTAGAACGGCCGACTATCGCCAGAGGCTGACGCAACTTGTGGCACGGACTTAAGTCCGTGAAAGACGCAGCGCGGCCTGCGGCCGCATCCAATATTATGGAATAGATAGCCGACCCGATTCGGGTCGGCATGCAGCACCTGAAATCTCAGCGTTTCCTTTAGCCGTTCTTTCCCGGCCAAAATGGCCGGGCTATGTTGTCTACCCAGCCGGTGAACTTCGTTTTCTTCTGTTCTGGATGTTGGATGCGAAGGAAGTTTTGGCATTGTGTACCGACAACGGGATGCGATTGTGTACGATGCAAAATACGTTCATCGTTAATTGCACGGACTGAAGTCCGTGCCACGTGTGTGTAGCGGCCGAAAACAAAACGACCGCTGGAGGTTGGCCCCCAGCGGTCGTGCGATTTGTTGTGATCGAGTGCAGTGAATTGGAATCGGCTAGAGACTAGCGACTCGAACGGCGGAACATGGCGAAGGCCAGCAGGCAACTCCCGAGAAGGCCGATCGAGGCGGGTTCCGGAATGTTGCTGGTATAATCATAAGTTACGCTAACATAACCGTTGGCATCTACGGGCGAGAACGAACCTTCCACGCCACCAACGCCACCGAAATCGAGGATCTGGCTGACCACAGCATCGATGTTGAAAGTTTGGCTAGCGCCGACATAATCGGGGTGCGCGAGAGGAGTGACGAAGTACCACCCCAAATTCCAGCCCGCTGCGCCCAGCATCACCGCGCCATCGGGACCGGTGGGATCGATGTTGAACGGGCCATCGCCATTGTCCGGATTCAATACGTACCCGCTGCCTGAGGAGGACACTACGGGGGGAACCAAGCCTGGGAACAAGTTGACATCACCGGACGATAGTTCGCCCTTTGCACCCAGCTCGACATTCACTGTGGCCGGGCCCTCACCATCATTATCGATGGTGAGCGAACCACCAGCGACAGCTACGCTCATCTCAATCTTGATCGAGTTGAGCGATCCCAGGCTGGGATCGAATTTATCGAAATTGAGAGTAGAGGTGAAATTGGGAGTACCGGGACCGAAGAATTCGGTCTCCGTTGAAGTAGTAGCAAACACGGGTGCTGATAAGATACCGGCCAAGAGCGTGGCCGCCGCGATTCTCGCCCCAATCATTAGACCTTCCTTTATGCAAGAACAATCAAAAGAGGTAGTACATCCAACTCAGCGTACTTGCTACAAAGCCCGCAGACGCTGAGCAGTTCCGACCTAGTTTATCCTCGGAGAGAACACTTCTTCAAGCAAGGAATTGCCTAAATCCCCCAAATAACAAGAAAACCTGCTGGAATAGGGGAGGTGCGGTAGGTGCCGCGAGCCGAGCGGCACGATCTGCCGATGGGGGTTCTGGGACGTGGGCGTTGGTGGCCTGCTCGGTTGGGGGCTTGATTTGGTGTCCCGCTCGGCTCGCGGGACCTACTTGGGGTGGGGTGGCGTTATTCCTCGGAGCCGGTCGAGCGGCGGCGGGATTTTTTTTGGGAGTGAGCACGTTTTTGTTGGAGTCGGGCTTCTTTGGCGGCTCGGGTAATCTTTGTTTTTTTTCTGCGTTTGGGCACCGTGGCGGCCGCCGTGATGAGTGTGCGCAGCTTTTCGAGGCAGTCGTCGACGTTTCTTGCTTGATCGCGATAGCGCTGACTTGTGAGGATCAGTTCTCCACGGTCATTGATTCGCCGGGCTGCTTGGGTGTTGAGCCGGGCGCGAACGGCATCGGGCAGCGAGGCGGTGGCTCGGAGGTTCCAGTGCAGCACTGCCTTCGAGGCGACTTTGTTTACGTTTTGGCCACCCGGGCCGGAGCTACGGACAAACGTGAAACGGATCTCGCGGCGCGGGATCGAGAGGCGGCTCGTAATCTGCAGGGAGGGCGTTTCCGTCATGCGATGAGCCGGGGGGCAGGTTCAGGCAACAGTTTCCCGAATGTATCGAGAGAGTGTTCAAGAAGTTCCCAGTAGTGAAGGCACTCGACTTCGGGGCCGAACAGCTTGATGTCGAACGGCCCTTGGTACCCGAAACCTTGCAGACCGGCCACGATTTCCGTCAGGGGCATTTTTCCGCGTCCCAAGGGCAAGCGATTCTGTTCGGGCGAGGGGGCCTTTGCGCGATCGGCAAGGTGTACGATTCCGACGTGCTGGGCCACGCGGCCGAGCGTTTCCCACAGCGAACCTTGGAAGGGGAAGTGGTACGTATCGAGCGCCACTTTCAGATACGGGCACGGGTATTCGCCAATCAGGTCTAACATCGCATCCAAGTCGGTGAGAAACGACCAATCGCACGCACAACCGGCGTGAACCGGTTCAATCGCCAGCGGCACTTCGATCGCCTCGGCCAGCGGGAGCAATTCATCGAGCCCGAGGCGAAGCAGCCTTGCCGCGTGTCGAACGGTGTGGTTGTTGCGCCCGCCGGAGTACACCACCAGGCATTGGGCACCGAGAGCCGCGGCCAGCCGAAGGGCTTCCTGGGCGTCCTCGATGCTTTCTTCGAGGCTGCGGTCATCACTGCCGGTAAAGCCGCCGGCCCAAGAGAGGTTGGAAACACTTAAGCCGCTCGAAGCCAGGAGTTCGACCGCCTCGTCCTCGGTAAAATCGGAGAGTTTGTGGCGCCACACTCCGATCGACCGATAGCCGGCCTGGAAGTAGGAATCGATATCTTCATCGAACGACCAGCGGAGGGTCGAGACCTCATTCATCGAAAGGGAGACCATCGGAAGAGTAGCTCTCCTTGTACTGGCGAAAGTCGGGCAGCGAGCGGACCTGGCAGCTCGCTTGGAACAAGCCAAGGAATTGTGGCGAGTGAGTATGCGACAGGATGACTTTTTAGTAAAGCGGAGCTTTCAACAGATGGCAGGATCGGGGACGCCCGTCTTTTGGGGAAAGGCTCGACCGTCCACAAGGGGCTAAAAAGCCGCGGGCTGCGTGATTCAAAGAGTATGACGCTATTACTACGCAAGTCGTATCACCGTGGCGGCCTCCTTCTGGTGAGTACGTGGAAATTACTACCGAGGGAATCAATTCCTATGAGAATGGTGCTTACACAAACAACGCGCGTACATGCACCCCCGAACTAGAAATTATAGCGACTGCGCTCTGGAAATCTCGAAAATTCGACATGGGCCAACCCATTGGAGGGGGGCCTTTAGGGTTCACCCGAACAACCAATCCGTGTGGTGACGGGATACTCCTACACGGGTTTCGGTAGGTCCCCCGTTGTAGTCATTTTTTTTAATTCTATAATTTGGAATAACACGTCAATGGTACGACTTCGGTATACATAGGCGGTGCATACACCAGGGCGTGCTCGATACTATCTCGCCCATACCATCGAGCACACGCAACTGCACCGCAGATTGTTGATATTGCCTAAGCTGCCATTCTTCTGAGATTGGGCACCCTTTGAATTAGGTTCATTCGGTTTGAAGAGAGTAGATGGCAGGCACAACGGCTAGTTCTAACATGGCAATTTCCATTGGAGCCGTAGCTTGTAGCTTTATTGTGTTTGTAGCTTCATGGTGGACGAAACAGTGGTTTGCCTCAGGTATATAAGGCTTTTCGATGTCCTCGCAGTTGAACGAACCATGCTTTAAGGACAGCGGATCTCGAAAAAAACCGGGTTCTTGCATTTTTTAGAATCAAAAAGTCTTGGAAACTACTGACTAACAATCACACCAACATCGAAAGCGATCGTAATCCCAAACGCTCGGCAAGATTGCCGACCAGGAGACCCTTCAGCATGTCGATCAACATTGTTATTGCGGATGACCATCCCGTAGTGCGAGCCGGCCTTCGTACGCTCTTAGCAGGGAGCGATATCCAAATTGTGGCGGAGGCCTGCGATGGCATTTCGGCCTACAAGCTTGTGAACAAGCACCGTCCGAGCCTTGCCTTGCTGGATGTTCGGATGCCAGATGGCGATGGACTTAGCTGCCTGGCGCGTATCAAACTCGATTTGCCGAATGTTGCCGTGGTGATGCTGAGCGGGTACGACAATCCGACGTATGTAGCCCGTGCCGTGGCCCTTGGTGCGTCGGGGTATCTGCTCAAGAACGCTTCGCGGGATGAGATCATCAAGGCGATCAAGACGTCCGCCGGCGGCGAGACGATATGGTCGCGGGAAGAATTACGACGGGTCACGGGTGCATTGGCCGTCCCGCGGAATGGCGAAGGCGATCTGCTGCTTACGAAGCGAGAAGGCGAAGTGCTGAAGCAATTGGCCTTCGGCCTGACGAATAAGGAAATTGCGCAGTCGCTCGGTATTAGTTACGAAACGGTGAAGGAACACGTGCAGCACATTCTGCGAAAGATCGGCGTCACAGACCGCACGCAAGCAGCCGTTTGGGCTGTGCGAAAGAACTTGGTATAAGGTAGGCGAACAAAACGGTTTGAACGTTTGCCGGTCGCCCCAAGCGGATTTCGGATTTCGGGTTGCCGAGGGCCGAAATGCAAACTCGATAGTATTTGGTATGCGATTCGGATTCGATTTTTGCCTCGATCCGCAATCCGCAATCCGCAATTTCCCATGTCCGCCTCGGCTCGGCGGACCTGCTGGGTGACCACGGTGGCGGTGCTCCGAACCGCCCACAAACGATCTCGCGGCAACAAGGTCTGCCAAGAATAAGCATTGGCTCCTTGCTCTTCGCGCCCCGTCCCGGGTAGAGTTTTAGCTCGTAGTTTGCTCGGGTTGGGGGAGTGTTGCGGCACGGACTTTAGTCCGTACGTGCCACGGACTGAAGTCCGTGCCATGTGTTGCAGTCGTGGGCCGCGTGGGGTTGAGCGCGACCGAGCACCGCAATTCGGGTGACAACCGACTTGCCTATTATCTTTACTCTTTCATCGCAGTTTGTATTCGCAGATCGTTTATGGCTCAGAAGTACATCTTTCAAATGTCTCGCCTGACGAAAAAAATTGGTCAGCGCGAGGTGCTCAAGGATATTTGGCTGGCGTTTTACCCGGGCGCGAAGATCGGCGTGCTGGGCCGCAATGGCTCGGGCAAGAGCACGCTCTTGCGGATCATGGCGGGAAAGGACAAGAACTTCGACGGTGAAGCCCGGCTGAGCGATGGGTTCACCGTCGGTTTGTTGGAACAAGAGCCGCAGCTCGACCCGGACAAAGACGTGTTCGGCAACGTGCAAGAAGCGGTAGCCTCGACGCGGGCCTTGCTGACCGAGTTTGAGCAGCTTTCCGAGAAACTGGGCGAGGTCACGGACCCCGACCAGATGGAGAAATTGCTGGATCGCCAGGCGAAGGTGCAAGACAAGATCGATGCCTGCAATGCGTGGGAGCTTGATCGGCAGGTTGAAATTGCGATGAGCGCGATGAACTTGCCGCCGGGCGATGCGGATGTGGCGAAACTTTCTGGCGGCGAGCGGCGACGCGTGGCGCTGTGCAAGCTGTTGCTCGAGAAACCCGACCTGTTGCTGCTCGATGAGCCGACGAACCACTTGGATGCCGAGAGCGTCGCTTGGCTCGAGCGTCACTTGGAGGAGTACGCTGGCACGGTTGTTGCGGTGACGCACGATCGCTACTTTTTGGATAACGCCGCGAAGTGGATTCTCGAACTCGATCGCGGCCAGGGCTACCCGTTTGAAGGCAATTACTCTTCGTGGCTCGAGCAGAAGGAGAAGCGGCTGGCCGTTGAAGAGAAGCAAGCCAGCGCACGGCAGAAGACGCTCGCCCGCGAACTCGAATGGGTCCGTGCATCGGCGAAGGCGCGACAAGCGAAGAGCAAGGCCCGTATTCAGGCCTATGAAAAAATGGCGGCCGAGCAATTCGAAGACAAGCCCGAGGAGCTTGAGATTCAAATACCGCCGGGTCCGCGGCTCGGCGACATGGTCATCGAGGCCCACAACCTGGGTAAATCGTATGGCGACCGGGTGATCTTCGAGAACGTGAATTTCCGATTGCCGGCCGGTGGGATCGTCGGCATCATCGGCCCCAACGGTGCCGGCAAGACGACGCTGCTGCGGATGTTGATGGGCCAGGAAACACCCGACCAGGGCGAACTCAAGATCGGCCCCACCGTGGTACTTGGCTATGTCGATCAATCGCGCGACGACCTGAAGGCCGACAGCAGCGTGTACGATGAAATATCGGGCGGCCACGATACGCTCGAAATGGGCGGCCGTAAACTCAATTCGCGGGCCTATGTTTCGCGCTTCAACTTTACGGGCCAAGACCAACAGAAGAAAGTCGGCGTCCTTTCCGGCGGCGAGCGGAACCGCGTTCACCTGGCCAAGCTGCTGCGTCGTGGCTCGAACGTGTTGTTACTCGATGAACCGACGAACGATCTGGATGTCGATACGCTTCGCGCGCTGGAGGAAGCCGTAGAGAACTTCGTCGGTTGCGCGGTCGTGGTGAGCCACGACCGCTGGTTCCTCGACCGCCTTGCCACGCACATCTTGGCGTTCGAAGGCGACGGGTACGTTCACTGGTGCGAAGGCAACTTCCAAACCTACGAAGACCAACGCCACGAGCGACTCGGAACCAGCGCAGACGAACCGAAACGCTTCCGCTATAAAAAGCTACAACACAGTTGAGGATGCAGGATTGGGGATGCAGGGGGCAGGGGGGCCGAACCACAATGGCTTGTCCCAGCCCCCTGCATCCAGCATCCTTTATCCTTATTCACAACCCAACATTGATCTTTAGATAGGAGCTTTCCCCCGTGAGTGTCGTTCGCGTTGGTGCTACGAAGAAGTTTTCAGATAACTGGGAGAATATCTTTGGCGGTGGCCGGTCGTCGGCCAAGAGGAAATCGCCCAAGAAGGCCGCCAAGGCGGTGAAGAAGAAAGTGAGTGGCAAGAAACCGCTGGCAGCCAAGAAGCGGAAGAAGAAGTAGGCACTGCGGGGCATCCGGGCGTTTGCGTTTTCGGTTTTCCATTCATGCGATCGGAACGCGGCGCAATGGTTTAGCGGCGCGGTCGTGATGGTATTGGAAAGTGGGCAACCGATTTCGGTACAAGCGGCGAAGCGAACCGGTTCAAACGGCGGCTAGGAGGCCGCCGCTCACTCGAATTGACATCTGAATCACAAGCTCGGAGCGGAGGGGGAACGGGCGAGTTTCCTTGCGTGTGGAGGCCTTCTGCCGCCCAACCGCTACGATTGATACCAGTGCCGGCAGGCCGGAAAATTTGCCCAAAACGCCCGGTTTTCCCTAAAATCGGCATGGCGGTTGGCCGAAATGGCAATTAAAGTGTGAAATTCCCACCTATCATCCGCGCAGGCAACCGGTTGCCTGCCAAACGGTGGCCCGCTTCTCGGACCGCCGTTGCAAAGAATGAGTGACTGGGTTCGTTTTGTTTCCACGCTATTGAGTTTATTAGGAGTGACGATCATGCAGAATTGCCAAGCCACCTGGGAGGACGAAGAAAACAATCGCCACGTCGAGTTGGTGGTGAACTACCGACTCGACGAATCGCGGGTTGAAATCAACAACGTCACTCCGACCCGCGTTACGTTCTTCTGCCCCACCTCGGGGAACAAGCTTCGTTCGATCGGCGTATGGACCGACGGCGGCCGCCGCATGTTGGCCCAACAGGCCCACGAAGCGGGGCGCATCGATGCGGTGAAGAACGATATCGCCGAAGGCCGTGTCGTGGAAATCAAACACCCCACGCCGAACTACACGGGCAAGCTGGCACCGGTGCTGCAGGCGTAACTTCATGCATACACCACAGAGACGCTGGGAATACGGAGGAAGAGTCGATTGGCCATTTGATAGATAGGTCATTTCTGTAATGGCCAATGACAAATGACCAAATTGCAATGACCGATCTGCTTTCCCCGTGCCTCCGAGTCTCTGTGGTGAGTTTGTCTTTCCCAGAGATTACGCGCGGGCCAGGAACTCGCCGCTTCGGGTGTCGACGCGGATCATTTCGCCTTCTTTTAGATACTCTGGCACGTACACGAGAAGGCCTGTTTCGAGTGTGGCGGGTTTGGTGCGCGCGGTGGCCGAATTGCCTTTTACGGCGGGGTCGCACTGCGTGATCTTCAGGTCGACGGCCGTGGGTAGTTGCACGCCCACGCACTGGCCGTTGTAGATCATCGCGAGCATGCCTTGCAGGTCTTCGGTGATGTACTGCAATTCGTTGGCGACGTCGGGCCGGGCGAGCGTGTATTGGTTGTAATCGCCGCTATCGAGGAAGTGGGCCTCGTCGTTGTCGGCATACATGAAGGTTACTTCGCGGCGTAGGAAGTCGGCTTCATCGAGCCCGTCGGTGCCTTTGAGCGTGATGTCGGTCTTCTGCTTCGTGAGCAAATTCCGCGCGCGAAATTTGTAGAGCGTCGCACTACCACGCGCCGAGGGCGATTGTACCGTAACGCTCTCGATCATGTGCGGAGCATCGGAATAATTAACGACGAAGCCAGGTTTGAGTTCTTTGGCGAGCATGGGGAAGTCAAGAGCTTAGAGTCAAGAGTCGAGAGCCAGAGTACAGGGCCAAACCGTTCTTTTCGGGTATCCAATAGAATGAATATCAATCAGCCCCGGCTTTGCCTGGGGCTGCGTGTACAACTGATTGGCCCTGAGCCAGAGTACCAGAACAACGAGCGAACGCAATCCCTCCTGTCTGGCTCTTGGCTCTTGGCTCTTGGCTCTTGACTCTTGACTCTTGACTCTTGACTCTTGACTCTTGACTCTTGACTCTTGACTCTTGGCTCTTGACTCTTGGCTCTTGACTCTTGACTCACGTCAGCACGGTGCCCGAGGCGGGGTCGATGGGTAAGCCGCGGGTTAGTTTGGCGAGGGCTGTTACGACGTTGAGCAGGCTCGAGGGATCGAGCGAGTTTGATTCCCAATCGTCTTCGTCGTCGAACTGGTCGGCCGCGTACGAATTGCGCACACGTTCAAACATCATGATATCGAGCCGGGCGTCGGCCTTGAGCATCAACTGCAGGTGCTTGGCGGAAAGGTCGCCTTTCATCTGCTTGGCGAGTTCGACGCTTTGCCCGCTCACCGCTTCGCCGTGCTCGAAGTTGACCTCCAGGGCGGCGTTGTCTTGCGGGGCTTCGACAAACACCGATTCAAACATTCCGTCCTCGTCCCCTTCGAGGTTTTGGAGTTTGAGTTGGCGCGATGCCTCGGTAATGGCGGCCTCGACCTGGGTGACCGTGGGCCGATCGGCTTCGTTGAACAACACGAAATACGTGTCGCGCCATTCGAGTTGTTCGTCGTTGAGCGTGTTCATGGCGGTGTTGTGAAACGGTCTAGGATGGCCACAAAGAGGCACAAGAATGCACAAAAAACAAAACGGAAACTAATGACCTGGCAGCATTTCAACTTGCAGGCATGATTGTGAAACAATTGGACAGGAGAATAAGATGTTCTGGATGAGCAGAATTGTTGGTTCTGCCGCGGGGCAAGTTGCCACGGCAAGCAAGCCCCGCATGGGTTTCAGTTTCTTATCTTGCAGAACCTGCCGGTTGTGTTATCCCGTCTAAGAACGTGTTTTTTCGTGGCGGAGTCATTCCGTGGAGTTACCATTTGCCGTCGTCATCGCCGCCATCGTCGTCGTACTCGCCATCGTCGGGCACGTCCAGGTCGCTTTGCCACGATTCGAGACGTTGCATTACTTCATCGCGTTCGGCCAAGGAAGCCCACACGCTTTCGCCTTGTTCGAGTCGGATTTCGTAGGAACCTTCGCGAACGCAGTCTTCTTCGCCACAGAAGTGGGGCGTCGCGCTGACCCAGACGACGCGATACAAGGGAACATGTTTATCGTCGATTCGACAAAAGACAGACATACGTTTCGTGTCCTCATAGGGTCGTTCGACCCAATTCCTCGCTTCGTTTAGTGGCAGCCAGCACGGCCTCGATCACGGAATTGTGAAAGCCGCGTTCCTTCAACACATTCAAACCGGCGAGCGTCGTGCCGCCCGGGCTTGTTACGCGATCGCGTAGCGTGGCGGGAGTTTCTCCTGTTTGCAGCACCATGAGCGCTGCGCCGACTGCGGTGCGGGTTGCCAGTTCGGCCGCCAATTCGGCGGGCAGGCCGGCGGCGATACCGCCTTCGGAAAGCCCTTCGATCATACCATAAACGAAGGCGGGGCCCGAGCCGGAAAGGCCGGTCACGGCATCGAGCAGTGATTCCGGAACTTCAAACGCCGCCCCGACGGCGCGAAGCAAGGTGGCGACCAGTTGGCCGTCGTCGCGGGTGGCGGTTACTCCGAGCGAGAACGCGCTCGCGCCGTGACCGATGAGGCACGGTGTGTTAGGCATCACGCGAACAATGCGTTGCCCAACGGGCAGCCCCGCGGCAAGCCGATCGAGTGTAATTCCAGCGGCAATGGAAACGACCAGCGTTTCGTGGCGCACGATGCCACGAAGAGCCGCCAAGGCGTCGTTCATTTTCTGTGGTTTGACTGCGAGCCACACGACATCGCACGGCCCGAGCTCGGTGCCGCACGAAGCCGCGACGAGCGCACCCGGCACGGCGGACTCGAACGTTCGTCGCGCGTCGTTGCTCGGGTCACAGGCAACGATTGAGTTTGCGTGGACCGTGTTGGTTTGCACGAGGCCGCGCGCAAGGGCTGTCGCCATGCGGCCAGAGCCTACGAATCCGATACGAGTTGCCAGCATCGATAGCATTCCTAGCGGAGGATTGATCAAATGCTATCGTATTCCAACTGCCGGGATGAAACAACTTGCAGGGCGGGCCCCGCAAAATAGGCCGTTAATGTGGAGATACCATACGTTGGGGAAAGATTCGGCCGCAGCGCTCTAGGCACCTTGGGGCGTTTTTGCGAGACTTCGGCCCCTGGTTTGGACGAAGATTCCAACAGGGGCACTTTTCCCCTACTGGGTCCAGTTCAGGACCCTGATTGTTTTCCGGTCGGTACCGTGCAAGGAGGCACGAAGACCATGCAGACTGTCTCCCGTGAGATTGTTCGCGGCGTACTACTCGTTGTGATTTCGATTGGCTGCGTGTCGGTGAGCGAGGCGGCGGAATCGAGTGGCTCGCGTTGGTGGCCGTTCGGAAATAAAGCGGAGAAAGCGGCCTCGCCGGTGCTCGGTGCAGAGCCGGTGATTCAGCAATCGGAGGCTCGGGGAATGCCGGTTACGACGCCGGGGGCGCAGCTGCCAGGCGGGGCGATGCAGGCGGTGCCGCCGATCGCGGCCGAAGGGTATCATGCCGCCGCGCCGGTGGAGCCCGCACCGAAGGATCGCTGGATGATCAATTCGCCAAAGGGCAAGGTGGGGTGGCCTAAATTAACCAGGCCAAAACTACCTACACCAGGGTTTCTTGCCAGCCCATCGAAGCCTGCCGCCGATGCGCGGAACTCATGGGTTCAACCCACTCCGAAACCTGCCAAGCCCTCTCCTTTCAAGCCCGTTGCCGATGGCGCGCGTAAGGTGGCAAACGGCACGAAGAAAGCTTGGCGAAAAACGGTCGATGCCCTGACGCCGGGTGAGAAGTCACCAGGCCCAACCGCAAACGAAAACAACGCACGAATCGCCAGTCGTGATACGAAACCGCCGATCTGGAAACGCATGTTCGGCTCCGAGCCCGAACCCCAGAACCAGCAAACCATTCCCGGGTTCATTGCGCAGGAACGAGTGGATCGGTAAGTGGGTGGGCTTCGATCTCTGGGGGCTAACGCTTCCGGCTCGCCCCCCACACGAGGCCCCACGGCCAAATCTTTATTCAATAGGGTGGAGTTGGGTGGGAGGCGTCTCCGACGCCGATTTTACGCGAACTCCGAACGAGGTACGATGCGCGTGGTTTGTCGGGGGCGGAGGCACCTCGCACAAGTCTTCCCACCGTCCTCCCAGTTTCAACAAGTGATTGGCCCTATCCGAGGCCTGGACTTCTTGCCACGGAGTGGCAGAATGATGCATGTGGGAACAGGCGTTCCCAGGAGGTGCATCATGGCGCTGAAGCCGCCCGATTTGTTGAGTGGGCTACCGACCGTTTCTGAGTTGCTCGATAAGCCGCCCGTTCGTGCCCTGGTGGCGCGTTGGAACCGCAGCGCGGTTGCGGGCAATGTGAGGGCGTTTCTGGACGAGTTGCGGGGCAACATCGAGCGGCGAGGGATCGAAATGCCGACGATCCGCGAAATGGCCGAGCGTGCGGCCCGGTTCGTTGTGACGCGGCAGCACGAGGAGATCGGCGCGATGATCAACGCGACGGGCCGCCTCGATGGCCCACCGTGGATCCGCATGCCACTTGCCGACGCCGCCCTCGAGCGGATCATGCACTACGGCAGCGAATTCACGATTGCGGATCAGCGTGGTGTCGGGGCATCGGAGGAGATGGAGTCGCTGCTTTGCCGATTGACCGGCGCGGAGGCGGTCGCGGTCGTGCATAGCTATTCAGCCGCTGTGTGGCTTGCGCTGGGAAGTTTGTCGGCAGGCCGTGGTGTGCTGGTGGCTCGCGCCGAGATGGGAGATGTTGAGAATGGCAAGTCGCTGCCCGAACTGGCGGCCGCGGCGCAAGCGAAGCTTGTCGAGGTTGGGGCGACCAATCGCGCGACGATTGCCGACTACCAACGAGCGATTACGGCGGAAGTTTCCGTAATCTTCAAACATGCGAGTGATACGTACCGAGTGGTGGGCGAGACGGCTGATGCCGAGTTGAGCGAACTAGTGTCGGTAGCGCGAAAGCGTGGCCTGCCGTTGATCGATGCCCTTGGCACCGCGCCGTTGGTTGCGCCTTCGGTGGCCTCGCATTCTCCACGCCGTTCGGCGCAAGCGAGTATCGGGAGCGGTGCGGAGTTGGTTCTTTTGCGCGGCGATGCCTTGGTGGGCGGGCCTTCTTGTGGCATTGTCGTGGGTCGGCGGAAGCAGGTCGATCGATTCGTCGAGCATCCGCTGTTCGCTTCGTGTCAACTCGACCCATTGCGAACGGCAGCGCTCGTCGCCACGCTGGCGTGCTACGAGTCGCCATCGCGCGGGGCCGATTCGATCCCTGTTTGGCAATGCTTGAACGCATCGATAGAGAATCTGCGGAATCGGGCAGAGCGATTGGCGGCGCAGCTTGCGCATGCGCCGGGCATTGGGTCGGCAACAGCCGTCGAAACTCGCAGCCCACTCTTTGCCGCGAGTGGCTCGGCCGGGCAAGAATCGTTTGGCGTAGCGCTCGTGCCGAGCGAGGGAACAGCCAACGAACTGGCGGAACGGTTGCAGTCATCGAGCGTGCCGATTCTTAGTCGTGTGGGAGAAGGGCAGGTTGTGTTGGACCTGCGCACCGTTTTGCCGCGGCAGGATCAACGGATCGCCGATTCGTTGTTGGGGCCATCGCCGAGTTCGAACGCCCAGTGCGGCTGCCCATCCTCCGAGGCTTCACCCACGCCTTCATGTTCATATTCAACCGCCCCCCCGCTGCAACCATCGCCGCCTTCTTCGTCACCGCCTTCTTCGCCGTGGCTGTGACTTGTTTCACCGAGGTTATGGTGGCCGCCAGCCTTTCAGCCCGAGAGTTACCCGAGGGGTCCGTATGCGACAGCACGGTGGCCTGTTCACCACGGCAACACGCGGGGCACAACGGACGGAAGAAGGAAGGGCTTCGTGGCACGGCCTTCAGCCTGTGTTAGGTACGGACTGAAGCATGTACGGCGCGTTGCGGAGAGATATCGAACCAAGTGCTGTCATGGGGCGTAGATGAAAGTGGCATCGCCAAGGTGCCAGATAATCGCTACATTTTGCCTTGTTTGCCCGGGTTGAAAAGGGCGGCTACAATGGGTATAAGTCGTTTCCTTGTATTGTGTTAGGTGGTTTTTTGCCTGCCGCAGTGGGGATGACTTCGGAGCGAGGTCGAGTGGCCTCGAAAGCAACCTGGGTTTGTAGCATTGAAGATCGATCCATCGAACGAATACTTTCCGGCGGAATACAAGGGACATAGGAACCATGATGCAATACGCCTCTCATTGCCCATCGCAGCTTGCCTTTCGGATTCTGATGGCCGTGGCCATTTTGCCGTTCGTGGTTGGCCCGGCCATGGCTCGGCCGATCGAACCTTCGAGAAACGACCATGCGATTACGCTCGCTGTATCGCAGTGGATGGCGAGAAGGCATTTGACGGGCCAGCGGCTGGACGACACGATTTCCGAGCGGTGTCTGAAAACGTTTCTCAAGGAGCTGGACCCGCTGAAGCTGTTCTTCTACCAAAGCGATATCGATGAGTTCATGCAGAGCAAGGGACAATTGGACGACACGCTGAAGCGTGGTGACATTGCGTTTGCCTACGAAGTGTTCGCAAGATTCATGACCCGAGTGGACGAGCGCGTGGGGCAAGCGAAGGTCGAGTTGGCCAAGCCACAGAACTTTGACTTAGACGAGGAGATGGTCCGGGACCCGGATCATGCAACCTACGCCAAGACGCAGGAAGAGGCCACGCAGCGTTGGCACTTGCGTGTGAAGTTCGATTTGCTTAAGGAGATTGCCGACAAGGTGCCGATGGAAGAAGCGGTCAAGAAGCTCACGAAGCGTTACGAGAGCATCCGCAAGAATTGGGAGCAGACCAACAGCGATGAGTTGCTGGAGCTTTACCTGACGGCGATGACCAGCGCGTTCGATCCGCACAGCACGTACATGTCTCCATCGACCCTGGAGAATTTCAATATTCAAATGCGGCTGGAGTTGGAAGGCATTGGTGCTTCGTTGCGAGCCGTGGATGGGTACACGGTGGTGCAAAATATCATTCCTGGTGGGGCGGCCGATCGCAACGGCGGGCTGAAGCCGGAAGACAAAATCTTGGCTGTGGGCGAAGGCACGAGCGGCCCGATGGAAGATATCGTAGACATGAAGTTGAACGACGTGGTGAAGAAGATCCGCGGCAAGCGCGGCACGATCGTGCGGCTGGAAGTGGAACCCAAAGAAGGCGGCGGTCGAAAGAGCGTGGATATTACGCGCGATCGGATCGAGCTCAAGGATAGCGAAGCGCGGGGCGAAATCCTGCCGCGTGGCAAGAAGGCCGATGGTACGCCGTATCAAATCGGCGTCATTCAGTTACCAAGTTTTTACATGGATATGGAAGGCGCTCGGCTTCAGTTGCCGAATTACAAGAGCACGACGCGAGACGTGCGTCGGCTATTGGAACAGTTCAAGAGCCAACATGTGGATGCGGTGGTCGTTGATTTGCGATTCAACGGCGGCGGCTCGTTGAGCGAAGCCGTGGACATGACGGGGCTGTTCATCGATCGCGGGCCGGTCGTGCAGGTGAAGGGGCCGGAAGGCCGTTCGGAACCGTACCCCGACGACGAGCCGGGGCTGGTGTGGGAAGGGCCGCTGGTGGTCATCATCAACAAGTTCAGCGCGAGCGCGAGCGAGATTTTTGCTGGGGCGATTCAAGACTATGGTCGTGGGATTATCCTTGGCGACCACAGCACGCACGGCAAAGGCACGGTGCAACAACTGCACGACATTGGCGGTACGCTGATGCCCTTCAAAGAAGCGCCGAACATGGGGGCCTTGAAACTGACGATCCAACAATTCTACCGCCCGAGCGGCGATAGCACCCAGAAGCGTGGCGTCGTATCGGACCTCGAACTTCCCTCGCTGACAACCCACTTGGATGTGGCGGAAGGCGATCTGGATTATGCTCTGGAGTTCACCCGCATCGCCGCCCTGCCACACGACGATTTCCACATGGTCAATCCGGCCATGATCGAGGGTTTGCGGCAGCGGTCGCAAAGCCGCATTGCGAACTCGGAGTATTTTGCGAAGGAGAATCGGCAGATCAATCGCTACCAAGAACAGAAAGATCGCAAGACGGTGACGCTGAACAAGGAGAAGTTTCTGCAAGAACGCGCCGAGTTGGATTCGGACAAAGAACAGGAAAAACGCTTTGAAGACGTAAACAACCCAAAACGTCCGATATTCGAGTTGGACGGGTACGGTGAAGAGGTGCTCGATATTGCCGTGGATTACCTGAGCATGCTGGGAGGCAACAAGGTCGCCGTGGCACGGCCGGGTGGGGCGGTACCTCGAGCGCAGGCGTTGCCGCAGTAGCGCGAGCTCGACCGAGGCCAATAAGGTTTTAGAGCGCCGGAGAGGACTCCGGCGTTTTTTTGTTTGCCAGGCATGTTTTGTTTCTGGGAGGTGTAAGTCCTCTGGGTGCCGTGATGACCGGAAGCTCAAGGCTAGGCAAGGGTGTCCGCCGCGAGGTGGGATCTGAAGGAAGCCGATGCCA